>PCXJ01000034.1:6426-12272 GCA_002787615.1 Alphaproteobacteria bacterium CG11_big_fil_rev_8_21_14_0_20_44_7 | reverse complement strand
CGATCGTCTGGCGACTACTTTCAATTTAGGATCATATGGCATACCGTGATACGCCCTGTACCATTCCATCGACATCCGCTACCCCTCATGCTCCGCTGATTGCAGACCACGAATGCAACGTCCGAAATGAGTGATGAGCGCCTTGGTGAACTCCACTTTGAAAGCAATATGCTCCGCCTGTGCTTCCAGCGCTTTCAGCTGATATTTCGCTACCTCAAGATATTTCCAAAATTCCTTTGGATCTTCGATGTCCTGAATGTCTGGAGGTGTTAGCCCCTCAAACATCTCCAGCATTTCGACATTTTGGTCTTTGATTAACTTTTCCATTGCCAGGCCTCCCTAATCATCAAGCAAACTTTGCTGGTTATCATCGGCTTCTCGAATGGCCCGATCTTGATCCTGTGCTTTGAGTGACAGAGCCAACTCGATGCAGCCCTTCGTCAGCTTGGCGCGATCAAATTCTCGCGTGGCTTGCTTCTTCAGCTGCAGCAAGTTTTCCATGTCCATCTTCCGCATCGTTTCAATGGTCAGATGACAGATTTCATCAAAGGTAGAGATAGGTTTATTTTCGTGTGAATCGTTCATTTTAGCCTCCTGTGTTCGAACTGTTCGGACACAAGGCTTGCAAACGATGGGTGGGGATGTCGTGGGGCTTGGCGAGGGCTTGTTGGGGGAGCAATATCCCCCTCCATTGCTCAAGAAATACAAGGCTTAGAGCATGTGGATGGGGAGGAAGTGGGGATGAAATGGGGAGCCGCAATCCAAAACGCTGGAAATTATATTCTAGGTGGGGATGAAACGGGGATTAAAGGGGGATGCGGTGGGGATAATTTCCCTCAAAATAGCGCAAACGGCGCATGGAAATGACATGCCCAAAAAAGAAAATGCGCTGCCCATTAAGGCACACATTATGTCAACCATTTTGTGTGGGGCTTGGTGGTGGATGGAGTGGGGATTAAGGAGCCAGCTCCTAGGAGTTAGATTCAAGGTTTAGTATGAGAATTGATGCAATGAACGCACCACCACACCGGCAACAGCAAATTGCATATTGTCGGTCACATCAATTTCCGGATAGTTGGAATTAGCAGGCACCAATTTAATGGCATTGTCTTTTTTGAAAAAGCGTTTGACCGTGTATTCTCCATCAATAGCGGCAATGACAATCATGCCGTGCCTTGGTTGAATCGAGCCATCTGCAATCAGCAAGTCACCTTCATAAATATGATCATCTTCCATTGAATCACCCACCGCCTCAATTAAAAACATGCTCCCAGGGTCTTTAATAATCATCTGATTCATATCTACCCACTCGGAGATGTGGTCAGTAGCATTGAGCGGAAATCCTGCAGGCACTTTTCCGGTAAGTAATGGCAAACGATAGCCGCTTTTTTTGCAATAATTTTCGATTTGATCCGTCAATTCCAAAGGTACTCTCATCACCTTAGTAGGCCTTGCCGGACGACCTCTTTTCGCTGCTTTAGATGTCAAGTTTTTTATCCTATAGGTTGTGTTATTAAGTGTAGATATATAGTTTAGGTTGCATTATAGCCACGGATATTTTATATAAAACTTTATCTGTAACAAATCAAGTAACAACTATTGTAACAGATAATAACATGTAAAAAAGCGAGGCAGGATATGGCACTTCCCAAGCAGGATTATTTTCGATTGGAGATAATTGAAAAACAATGGAGTATCTCCCACGATGAGGTAATGTACGCAGTCGAAAATAATTTGCTCAAGGTTTGTGTCTGGCTACCAATATGCTTTGTAGAATATGGCAAGGAAGAAGGGTGTCAATTTCACACCGCCATTTGTGAGCATTATGAGGGGTTGGTAGGAGTACGGCCCAAAGATTGCCATATGCTATTTCAACGTGGAGAATCATCGCTCACTCATTTTCTCGCTGTAGGTCACAAACAGCATAGTGATATCCGTATTGCCGATGAACCACAGCAGCCACCGCTCATGGTGCTTGAGCGTGATTTATTGGTGATGAATAATGATAAAGAAGCATTTGAGAAGGAATATCAAATCGGTACGGTAGATCAGCAACCCGCCTATAGTGATCATTTACAGCATGATCCTTACTATAGCCGCAAAAGAACCAATGGCCGCCGTTTTGTCTATAGTAATCATTATCGTCATGTGGTGTATGAGGATGAGAATTTTCACCTTGGCACTATCCAGGCCAAGGTGATCGAACGCTTGCATAATGCCAGCCAGAACGGAGAGCCATGGATTTATGGTAAAGTGTTATTGCATGATGCCGGGTCGCAATGTAACCGCATGCGAGATGTATTTAAGAGCCAACCCGAATGGCGTAATCTGATTGAGTCGGATGGCAAAGGCCATTATCGTCTTCGCGCCGCTTAAGCTACCTCGCCATTTTTTCATTCAATAATGTAATCAATGCTTGTTGGGATTCAGCCGACAAACCACGAACGCTGCGTAAAATCTTCCACTCCATCTCCGTCAGCGTATTTTTAATATCCTGTAGATCTTCCAAAAAATACGCCAGCGGCAGTTGCATGGTTTCAGCTATATCATTCAGCATCAACACGCTGATGCGATTAGTGCCTTTTTCATATTTTTGTACTTGCTGAAATGTAATCGGTTTGGGCAGCATATCACCCAAATCATGCTGGCTTAAACCGCATGCTTTGCGCCCCACACGGATGCGCTCACCAATTTTCACATTAAGCGGATGCTTTTCTTTTTTGATTGTTGTGGTCATGGCAATGCCTCACTTCACCAGCTCCCATGCCGATTTTTCACGATCAAAGCGCATGCCATATTGATGGCCATCGGTACAAATCACATCATACGCATTGCTTTCTTTGTTATATTGCGGTCCCTGATTCACCCCGGCGCAGCGTTTCCCCTGGTCTTTTAGAAATGTTTGAAAACCAAGACGTTCGGCCTCATAATCGAATGGCAAGATATAGTCCCATGTGCTGGCATCAACTCGTCCACTGGTAGCAAGCCTTGATGCCGTGCGGCGACAGCTTTTTTTGTCCGACTGGCTCAAGCCGTAACATTGCAAATAGGCAAGATGCATTTCCTTGGGCTGCGCCTTGGCATCGGCGATGGCACGATCACGCAACGCTTCCTTTTCTACATCCCCCAATGTGGTGCAGCCTGCAAGCGCGGTGAGTGTTACTATGGTGAGTGTTTTTTTCATCTGAATACCTCCTATTATTGTTACATTACTGTAACGAGGTATCCCCATGTGGCACCCGATGGTGTCGGGAGGTTAGAAAAGTCACAAAGCGACCCGCAGCGTATTCACCGCAAGCGGTTGTTGTATTCCGCCGCCCTCCCAACATAGGGGAGGACATTTCGTAAATACCTGTCCGATGTATCTTTGTGAGGTTTCTACGCCTCGTTACGGCACTGATCATAGTTTATTGCCGGAAGAAGTAAACGCTTTTAGTCGAAATTTCAGTAACTCGCGGTTTTATTGGGCTATGGCGTTTTATCACTCATTTTGCTGGAAAACATGGATTTTTTTGGTAGATAGGCTAAAATGTGCTCGGTCTATTATACCTTAGTAAAAAAATTTGAGGGATGGCAGCGGTTACGCCGTATAAGGGGTATAATTCAGACTAACAAGGAACATGAGATGTTACACAAAATGCTAAACAGATTGCTTGCCATGCACTTTAATACCGCCCCTGCCGATCATAAATTGGACAGGCTTGAGCAGGATGTGTGGCGCAGAATCCATGCCGTCAGCGCCGAGATGGTGCAGCCATGGTATGACAAGATGGCACTGGCTTTTTCCGTGCCGCAATTTCGTATGGCATCCCTTGCCATGGCATTAGTTATTGGCATCAGCGTCAGCCCGGTATTTACTCCCGGTCCAGCTAATGCCTCCAATGATGATGCGCTGGGCATGAGCATATTTACCGCGCAGTCACCATATCTATCATCCAACCTAATTGAGCGCGTGAAATGAAGAAACGCTATATCAACGCCACCTTATTCCTACTGATCGTATTGGCGGTTGCCTTTGGTGGTCAATATATCGGCACTCATTACATGCAGTCGCATGACCATAAACATCATACGGATTCGGTAGGCTGGCACAAAGTATTGCATGATCGTTTGAATATTACCGCCGAGCAGGACAAGCAGCTGGTAGATATCGAAAAGCGTTACCGCCAGCGCCGCCTATATTTAGAAGAGCAAATGCGCCTTGCTAATATGGAGCTGGCCGAGGCTATCAAAGCTGACAAATCATTCAGTCCTAACGTACAGGCTGCCACCGATAAAATTCACCAAGCTATGGGTGAGCTGCAAAAGGCGACATTGGAACATCTGTTTGAGATGCGCCCCATCCTAACCGATGAGCAGAATCAAAAATTGGAGCAGATGGTCACCGATGCGCTTTACGAGAACAAATAATGAAACAATTGACGATGCCACAGAGGATAAAACCCTAGTTCGTTTGGTAAGCGAAGGATGTGAGCCAGCGCTAAACGAGCTGATGCGCCGCTATAAGCACAAACTCTTCGCCTTCATTTCCCGCTACGTCAAAGATGAAGATGCTGCCTATGATATTTTGCAGGAAACCTTCATCCGTTTGCATTTCAAAGCCGAGACCTATAGCCCATCATACAAATTCTCGACATGGCTTTATCAAATCGCCATCAATCTGTGCCGTGATTGGGGTCGCAAACAAAAAGTCAGGCAGTTTTTATCGTTGGATGCTACGATTGCCGATGAGCAAGGCAACGCGTCATACCATGATATTATTGCCGATCCCGGAGGCAACATCGAAGATCTGGCCGACACGCGCCAGCAGCTACATATTCTCGATCAGGAAATTGACAAGCTACCGCACAAGCTCAAAACCGCACTGATTCTATTTGCGGTAGAGGGCAACTCGCAGGAGATGTGTGCCGAACTATTGAATGTCACCCCTAAAACCGTGGAAACCCGCGTCTATCGTGCTCGTAAAATTCTGGCTGAAAAGCTGGCAAAGAATTTTTGAGGGATAGAACTATCCAGCGCGTATTAGCTGAAACTTATAAAACTCGGAGCAATTATGAATAGTGTAAAAGCAGCAATCCTAATGGTCATCATACTGTTTTCTGCTCCGGCATGGGCAGGAAGCTATCATTTAGATATTGCTCGTGGGGTGGTCAATATCACCGGCACGCCAGTTGAAAAGATCACCGTAAACGGTGGCATACCAGGGCCGACATTGCGTTTTGTCGAAGGTGAAGATGTCAACATTACCGTTACCAACCATATGGATGAAGATACTTCCGTGCATTGGCACGGCTTGTTGCTACCTGGCGAAATGGATGGTGTGCCAGGCTTTAACGACTTTCCAGGGATCAGACCTGGTGAAACATTCACCTATCGCTTCAAAATTCGCCAAGCCGGAACCTATTGGTATCACGCCCACAGTATGGGGCAGGAACAAGATGGACATTATGGCTCTATCGTTATTACACCCAAAGGCAAAGGCCCTGTGCAGGCCGACCGTGATTATGTAGTGCTGCTATCCGATTTCCATGACGAAGATTCCGACACCATCATGGGCAACCTAAAAATGTCCTCTGAATATTATCAATATGCCCGCCGCACGGTGGGAGACTTCTTTGCCGATGTAAAAGAAGATGGATTTGGCAAAGCATGGGAAAATGCCAAGATGTGGGGCGAGATGCGCATGCTTCCCACCGACTTATCGGATGTAACGGGTTATGTATTTCTTACCAACGGCAAAACGCCGGAGCAGAACTGGACAGGGATTTTCAAAGCCGGTGAACGAATTCGCCTGCGCTTCATTAACGCCTCTGCGATGTCGTTTTATGATGTACGCATACCAGGTT
>PCXJ01000034.1:3194-6398 GCA_002787615.1 Alphaproteobacteria bacterium CG11_big_fil_rev_8_21_14_0_20_44_7 | reverse complement strand
ATGATGTGATTGTCACCCCGAAAGAAAATAAAGCCTATACTATTGCCGCCGAACCGATTGATCGCACTGGATTTGCCATCGGCACACTTGCCCCCCGCGAAGGCATGAAAGCTGAGATACCAAAGCCGCGCCCACGCGCATTACTGACCATGGCCGATATGGGCATGGATCACAGTAAAATGAATATGTCAGGTGATATGGAAGGCATGGATCATTCCAAGATGGATCACGCTGCCATGGGGCATAATATGGGCGGCAAAATGAGTATGGCGGAAATGTCAGAAAAAAGCGGCTGGGCAAAAGCCGGAACACCGAAAGGTGATAAAGCTCTAAGCTATGCGGATTTACGCTATCTTGGCATTCAAAAAGATGTCCGTGCGCCACAGCGAGAAATTGAAGTGCGGCTGGGCGGTAATATGGAGCGTTATATCTGGACGATCAACGGCAAGAAATACTCCGATGCAGGCCCAATCAATCTAAAATTTGGAGAGCGTGTACGGCTCAACTTCATCAACGATACCATGATGGCGCATCCGATGCATCTGCATGGTATGTTCGTGCAATTGGAAAATGGACAGCCAGCCGAGAAATTGCCTAACAAACATACCGTCATCGTACCGCCCGGTGAATCCTATTCCGTGTTGCTCACCGCTGACGAAGCAGGAGAATGGGCGTTCCATTGCCATCTGCTCTATCACATGATGGCAGGCATGATGAATAAGGTAATCGTAGCCAAACTCGATACGGCAGATGTTCCTACCTCGATGCAGCCGATGAAAACAAAGACAGAAATGGAAGGAGAACATAATCATGTGCATTAAAACCTATGCTCTCACTACATTTCTAGCACTTACCACCCTGCAACCTGCATTAGCCTCCGAGGTCGAATCTCACAAAGCGGAGCATGGCGGCCAGATATTCCATGCATTTAGGTTAGAAGCCGATGTCGGTGCCGGACAGGATGATCCTATCGCCAGCTGGGACTTTGATGGCTGGATTGGTGGCGATGTCAATAAGCTCTGGCTAAAAAGCGAAGGTGAAGTGGCAGATGGTAACACAGAGCAAGCTGAGTTTTGGGCATTATATAGCCGCAATGTTGCTACTTTCTGGGATGCTCAAATTGGTATCCGCCATGACACTCAACCCGAATCCACCAGCTATTTGGCACTCGGTGTTGAAGGGCTTGCACCTTATTTCTTTGAAACCGAGGCGCATTTATTCGTGAGCGATGAAGGTGATGTCAGCGCTCGTATTCGTCAGGAAAATGATTTCCTCATCACCCAGCGCCTAATCATTCAGCCTTATGTGGAAGCTAACCTCTATGCGCAGGATGTAGCTGATCAGGAAGTGGGAGCTGGTCTGGCCAATGCGGAATTCGGTTTGCAAACGCGCTATGAGATTACCCGTAAATTCGCTCCATATGTGGATTTACGCTATGAACGCAAATTTGGTGAAACCTCCTCTATTGCCAAGAAAAATGGCGAAGATAATGATGATTTTATCGCCAGCATCGGCCTTCGCCTGATGTTTTAACATTTTCTGATTTATTTTGAGGGATAAGGCCATTCTCTTCGTATTAGCGGGAACAATACGAGGAAAGATATAGCTATGCGATCTCTTATTTTGACGGTTTTTGTTCTGTTTTCTGCTACCACAGCGCGTGCAGAAACCTTTGATGACTATGTGAAACGATTGGCCGAGCACCCCCAGGTCACTCAGATATTAGAGCAAAGCAGCCAACTTAAAGAATTATCTGATGGCGAAATGGGTCTGCCTGATCCGCAGCTGATTATTGGCGTGGATAATATGCCGGTAAATGATCCGGCATTTGACCGTTTTCTTCCCACCTCCAAGGTATTCGGCTTCAAGCAGCAAATTCCCAGCTACGATTTACGCACGGCAAAATCTGAAAAACAGGAACGACTCTCCGAGCGCCAGAAATTATTAGCCAACTATACCAAAAAACGGCTGGAAGCTATCCTGATCAGCCAGTTGACCGAGTTGGACAAGGTAAAAACGCTGGAAAAACTTGCTACCCAGCAGCTGGCCTTTTATCGCTCGATGGAAGAAGATTTGAAAGGCCAGTTAGAGGCAGGCAACGCGGTCTATGGGCGCTTCTCTGAAATTGATGTCGAGCGCACCGAAGTGGAACAACGTCTCAATGATTTAAAAGCCGAGCGTGTGGCTATTGAGCAGGAATTAATACGCCTGGTAGGTGAAGTGCCTGCCACTCCATTACCATCCGTGCCGGAAATCACATGGAAGCGCGAGGGAGATGCACTCTATCCTGTGCGTATTGCTGCCGAAAATATAGAAGTAGCTGACAAAGATGTGGATGCCGCCGATGCTTCCTTCAACCCTAATTACGGGGTGCAAGCCATCTATAAACAGCGTGAGGATGGTAGCAATTTCCGTGGAGATGATTGGTTTAGCGTACAGGCCACTATTTCCATCCCACTTTGGTATGAATCTAACCAGAAGCCCAAATTGCGTGCGGCAGAGGCAGGCAAGCGCAGCGCCGAATTTGCCTATGATGACACCAAGCGTGAATGGATCAAACGTATGGCAACGCTTAAGGCCGAGCGTGATATTGCCCTTGATAACATCAAGTTGCTGCAGGAGAAAAAAGCCGCCTTACGTGAAATGGTAAAGGCGGCAAAACGTAATTATGAAGCGGGTAATGCCACACTGGAAACCACGCTGGATGCTCAAATTGATGAGCTAACCATTGCCTCGCAATTAGCCAGCCAGCGCAGCCGACACATTCGGCTTGCTGCCGAATTTAATAGCCATATCATAGGAGAGCAAAATGAAACCCATTAAACTATTACTGGTCGTTTTGCTATTTGCAACCGGCTCTGCATGGGCTGAAGGCACGAAATATACCTGCCCAATGCACCCACACTACATAGCCACGGAAGCTGGAAGCTGCCCCATTTGTGGTATGGATTTAGTGCCAATGGAAGGTGGAGACGCGGTAGAGGAAGATCACAGCGGTCATGATGGAGATGCACGTAAAGCGGTAACGATTAGTCCCGAAACTATTCAAAATATCGGTGTACGCACCGAGAAAGCAACCATGGCAACCTTTGGCAGAGATGTCAGAAGCTATGGTCTGGTCGCAGAGAACGTGCGCAATACTCATGCTATTTCCGGACGTGTTGCCGGTTGGGTTGAGGAATTAAGAATCACGGCGGTTGGCGA
>PCXJ01000034.1:0-3147 GCA_002787615.1 Alphaproteobacteria bacterium CG11_big_fil_rev_8_21_14_0_20_44_7 | reverse complement strand
TTTACCCTCTATAGCCCGGATTTGATCTCTGCCCAGCAGGATTATATCGCTGCCCTTGCCACCGGCATTCAGGGGCGCATTAACTCCAGTGCCAAACGCCTCAAATCACTGGGTGCTGGCAACAAAACCATTGAACAGATTAAAGCCAAACGCCAAAAGCTGGAAAATCTTCCTTTTTATGCTGAGATTGATGGGATCGTTAGTCATCTCATGGTCAACCAGGGCAGCTATGTAAAACCCGGCATGCAAATTGCCACCATTCAGGATTATAGCTCTGTGTGGATTGATGTCAGCGTGGCGGAAAAGGATTTACAGTTTATAAAAAAAGATGGCAAAGCCACGGTCAGTTTTCCGAATCTTGGTAATATTGAACGCACGGCACGTATCGACTATATCCATCCCACCATTGATGCCGATAGTCGCACCGGTCAAGTGCGCCTGGTGATGGATAATCCCAATGGCACATTGCGCCCCGGTGCTTATGCCGATGTGATATTTGAAACCAATATTGATAAACGCTTAAGCGTACCATCCGAGGCTATCTTAAAAAGTGCTGAGGGTGATTTTGTGGTCATGGCACTTGGCGCGGGTAGATTCCAATCACAGCTAGTACAAACCGGCGTTTCAAGCCGTGGTCGTACCGAGATTAAATATGGTATTGAGAATGGCGAAGAAGTGGTGGTCAGCAGCCAGTTTCTGATTGATTCGGAAAGCAGCTTACGTGAATCTTTCCGCAAATTGCAGAAGGTGCAAACCCCACTGTCATTACTGGAAGTCAATAAAGACCAACAGGCGATGATTGACCACCTGATTGATGCTGCACTCTATCTCCATGAAGTGCAAACAACTGATGCGGAGATCGATACCGCTATGTTAATGCCAGCGTTGAAACTCAATGATCATCTCATGCCTAAATTCCGTGGCACCAAATTGCAATTTATTTTGCAGGATGCAGAAAAGGCACTGATGGCAGCCAATGAAGCCATCACGGAAGAAACGCAGCAACAGGCACTTGCCCAGCTGGTAACCGCACTCAAGCCGTGGATCATGGAGGGTAAACCGAAATACTACAAAGACAAAGGCATCAAGCTCTACCTGGATCATGGCACCGGCAATCACTGGCTACAACTTAAAGGTGACATGACTAATCCTTATGGCAGCGGTCATGCGGTGGAAGTGGAATTGCCAGACAAAGTAGATGCCGAAGCCCCTACGGTTACTGCACCGGCGGGAGGTGCGCATGCAGGACACTAATCATCACTTAAGCCACGATCCAACCAAATCAGGAGTTGCTAAAATCATCGAATGGTCGGTGAACAACCAACTGCTGGTCGTGGTAGGAATGATAGCATTATTGCTGGCAGGCTGGATCGCGGTCAAAAATACTCCGCTCGATGCGATACCTGATCTGTCCGATACGCAAGTGATTATCCGCACCGATTTCCCCGGCCAATCACCGCAGATTGTTGAAGATCTGGTGACCTATCCCTTATCCACCACCATGTTAGGATTACCAAAAACCAAGGATGTGCGTGGCTTTTCAATGTTTGGCACGTCCTTCGTCTATATCATTTTCCAAGATGATGTGGATCAATATTGGGCGCGAAGCCGGGTGATTGAAGCCTTATCCAAAATCCAGGGAGATTTGCCGGATAATGCCGTGCCACAAATTGGCCCGGATGCAACCGGTGTGGGCTGGGTATATCAATATGCGGTAGTTGACCGAACCGGCAATCATGACCTGGCCTATCTTCGCACGTTGCAGGATTGGTTTTTGAAATTTGAACTGGCCACAGTCGAAGGTGTATCGGAAGTCGCCAGCGTGGGTGGCTTTGTCAAAGAGTATCAGGTGCTGGTCGATCCCAATCGCCTGCGTGCCTATGACGTGCCGCTGCATCGTATTACCGCCGCTGTCAGTGCCGCCAGTAAAGAAGTGGGTGGCCGCGTTATTGAGAAAGGTGAAATGGAGCTGATGATCCGCTCCAAAGGTTACATCACTAATCTGGAAGAACTGAAGAAAGTGGTGGTGTACGCAAAAAGCGGTACGCCTGTCATATTATCGGATGTTGCCAGAGTGATTGAAGGCCCGGAGTTGCGCCGTGGCGTGGTAGAATTGGATGGTGAAGGTGAAGTCGTTGGCGGTGTGGTCGTCATGCGCTCCGGTGAAAATGCTCTCACCGTGATTGAGGGTGTGAAAGAAAAACTGGAGGAATTAAAACCCGGCCTGCCTGAAGGTGTGGAGATTGAAACGGTCTATGACCGCGCACCATTGATTGAAGGTGCCGTAGATAATTTGACCAGAACTCTGATTAAGGAAGGTATCGTAGTCGCGCTGATCAGCATTATCTTCCTGCTCCATGCCAGATCTGCACTGGTGGCCATCATCACCCTGCCACTTGGGGTGTTGGCAGCATTCATTGTGATGTCCGCGCAAGGCATCACCGCTAACATTATGTCGCTGGGAGGCATTGCCATTGCCATCGGTGCGATGGTCGATGCCTCGATTGTGATGGTGGAAAATGCCCACCGAAAACTATCGGTGATGGCCAAGGATGCCCCGTGGGAAGAAAGACGTGAAGCCATCCTGCTTTCCGCCAAAGAAGTCGGCCCAGGGCTATTTTTCTCGCTGCTAATTATCACCGTGTCATTCCTGCCGGTATTTGCCTTAACCGGGCAATCGTTCCGTCTATTCTCGCCTTTAGCATTCACCAAGACCTATGCCATGGGCTTTGCTTCCATCTTGTCGGTAACGGTCGTGCCGGTGCTGATGCTATGGCTCATACGCGGTCGTATTCGCAAAGAGGAAGAAAACCCGGTCAATCGCTGGCTGGTGTCCGTATACCATCCGTTACTCAAGCTGGCCCTGGCACGCAAATGGCTGGTCGTTATTATTGCCGGTATTCTGGTGGTCAGCATGTCCGTTCCTCTCTGGCGCACCGGCTCGGAGTTTATGCCAGCGCTCTATGAGGGTGAATTACTTTATATGCCCACCACCTTGCCCGGCGTTTCTATCACCAAGGCCAAAGAAATATTGGCACAGACGAACCGTTTAATAAAACCCGTACCGGAGGTGCATCATGTATTTGGCAAGGTGGGCCGAGCCGATACCGCCACCGACCCGGCTCCTATTTCGATGATCGAAACTTG
>PCXJ01000108.1 GCA_002787615.1 Alphaproteobacteria bacterium CG11_big_fil_rev_8_21_14_0_20_44_7 | reverse complement strand
ATATCCGCATATTCTGCTGCGATTTTGCCCATTTGCGGGCGTTTGCCCTTGTCCCTGTCACCGCCGCAGCCAAATACCACGTGCAGTTTTCCTTGCGTATGCCCGCGCAATGATTTGAGCGCATTTTCCAGTGCGTCTGGTGTGTGGGCATAATCAACATATATATTCTTTGCCGCTTTTTCCATTCGGCCTGCCACTGGTTGCAAATTCGCTATGTTATCTAGAATTTCTTTTGGTTGCATACCGGAAGCAATTGCGATTCCTGCCGAACATAAGATGTTTTCGGGATGGAATTTGCCGATAAGGGGGATTTCAATTTCTGCTTTTTCACCGAGCAAATCAATCTTGATTATTTGTCCTTCAGGGGTAGGGGTGGCGGAAATTAGCCTTAAATCCCCATCTGCACCAAAACGTATGGTCTTAAATTTCTTCACCGCTTCCGCCAGATTATTTTCCGACATCAGGCTATGATTTATCACCGCCACGCCATCCTGCATAACCTTTGTGAATAATAACAATTTTGCCGCAAAATAACTCTCCATTGATTGATGATAATCCAAATGGTCGCGGGTGAAATTGGTGAAGGCTGCAATCTTCGGGTTAGTATAATCAAGGCGATGTTGCTCCAGCCCGATTGACGAGCCTTCAATGATTATATTCCCGCTTAGCTGAGATAAAATCTTATGTAATTCTGCTGCATCTGGGGTGGTGTTTACCGCTTCTGAGCTTTGTGCCTGCTTATTCGTAATAAGTCCTAATGTACCGAGTGCTGCAGCATTTTTCCCTGCCGAGAGCCATAATTGGCGGGTGAAATTTGCTACTGAAGTTTTGCCGTTTGTTCCGGTCACAATTGCAATATTCTCCAGATTATTCGGATAAAATCTGGAGGCGGCAAAAGCATAATCTTCCCTGATATTTGCGCTTTTTATATATATAATATTTTCCGGCAATTGTGCTGCGTCATCTTCTCCGATAACCGCTATTGCGCCATTTTCAATCGCTTGCGGGATAAATTTATGTCCGTCTGATTCTGCGCCTCTTATCGCAAAAAACAAATAGCCGGATCGGGTTTTGCGCGAGTCACAGGTAATTCCCGTAATCTCGGAATCGGCAAGAGCATCCGCCCTAGTTGTGAGCAGATACGATAGCTGGGGCATGTTCTAACCATTGATTTACATAAAGTTCCTGCTCGGCTTCATCGTCAAAGCGTGGTTTGATACCGAGGATAGGGCCAACACGGGCAACGATATTTTTTATAACCGGAGCTGCAACAACCCCGCCGGTTGGGCGCACATATTTTTTCTGCTGTTGTGGTTCGTCAAAAATTGCAATTACGACATAGCGCGGCTCGCTCATCGGGAATGCACCGATAAATGATGACATAACCTTAGTGCTGCTATATTTGCCGTTTTCCAGTTTTTCGGCAGTTCCGGTTTTGCCACCGACCAGATAGCCTTTAGCATCGGCATTGCGCCCTGTTCCGCCCTTGACTACCATTCTGAGGAGTTTGCGTACCTTGTCGGAAGTGGTCTTTGAGATAACTTTTTTTGCCTCGGTTAGGTCGCCGTCTTTTTTCTTGAGCAGAGTTACCGGATGCAAATCACCGCCATTTACGAGCGGAATAAAAGCCTTCGCCATATGTATCGGGCTTACGGCGATGCCATGTCCAAATGATATGGTTATCGTATTGATATCTTTCCATTTTCTTGGGTATTGTGGTGCAGTTTTTTCAGGAATTTCAATCTCCGATTTTTCCAGCATACCTATCTTATCCAGAAACTCCTTTTGCCGTTCTGTGCCGATTGCCAGTGCCATTTTTGCCGTACCGATATTTGATGAATACATAATCACTTCTGGCAGAGTCAGGATGCGTTTTTTGCCGTGATAATCGGAAATTGTCTGGCGCGCGAAGCGTAATGGTGTTCTTGCATCATAAGTGGTATTAAAATCTGCAACGCCATAATCCATCGCCATCGCTGCGGTGATTGGCTTGAAGATTGAGCCCATCTCATAAACACCGAGAGTTAACCCGTTGAATTTTTGTTCCTTTGTAGCATCTGCGGGATGATTTGGGTCAAAATCCGGTAGGCTAACCATCGCCAGCGTTTCTCCGGTTTGCACATCCACAACCATGCCGGAAGCAGAATGCGCTTGAAATTCCTCTAGCTTGGTCAAAAGCTCGTCACGCAATATATGCTGGATTTTTACATCAATCGAAAGCTGTAAAGGTTCTTTTGAACCCCACATAAGCGCCTCGTTCAATTCGCGTTCAATTCCTGCCAGCCCCTCATTATCCACATTCACATAGCCGAGAATATGTGCCAGCAAATTCCCATGCGGATAAACTCTGGTTATTTCCTCGGAGAAATATATGCCTGGCAGCCCCAAATCATTGACGGCTTGCTGCTCTTTGGGGGATATATTGCGCTTTATCCAGACAAATTGAGTATCCTTCTTGAAGTCTTGCGCTAGGGATTTCATATCAGTTTCGACAAGGGCGGAAGTTAGCCCCAATACGGTTTCCTGCACATCTATAATCTCTTTTGGATTGGCGTAAACTCCGGCGATTTTTAAGTTTGTGGCAAGCAGATTTCCGTTGCGGTCAACAATTTCGGCTCTATCAATTTTTGGGTTGCCATGCGCGGTTTTTTTTGCGGATTCATCATGGCCAAACACCGAGACTTCGGCGGCTTTCAGGGCAATAATAAAGAAGAATAGGGCGAAGGCGCAAGTGATAAATAGGAGGCGACTTTTGACCATTTTATCAGTTTGTTTTTCTCTGAAAAACGGCTCTGTGTCCCTGTTTTGCATATTATCACTCTAACAAGATTTTGATAAGACTTACCAGAGAAATCTTATTTTATCTCCACGCTACTTGTCATAATCTTGCCTTCACCGATAGAGAAAGGAATCACCTGAACGTCAGCAATTTGGCGGCTTGTAGTTGGTTCTAAATCAAGATATTTGCTGGCGAGCGTTTTCACTCTTTCCGGACGGCTTAAATATGTCCATTCAGCTTTTAGCACATGAACTTCTTCCTGATCGACATCAATGCTTCTTTCCAAAGCTGCCAAATCTTCCTCAAGATTTTGCACGATATGCTTTACGTAGAATAGCCCCATTGCTACTGGTAAGATAAATAATAACCATGTTACGATTGTTTTACTCATGACAAATCTCCTATTTGTTCCGTCGTGTTAATTGCCGCCCTAAGCTTTGCTGATCTTGAGCGCGGATTCATCCTAATTTCTTGCTCACCGGGCGCAACAGCCTTGCGAGTAAGGATTTCAAGGTTTGAAATCTGGGTTTCCGCAGTTAGAGGGGCATGACGGTTGGCAGAATCGAAGCTTCCGCTTTCAACTTTAAAAAAGTTCTTTACAATTCTGTCTTCCAAGGAGTGAAACGTCATAACCACCAATCTACCGCCTTTTTTTAGTATTTCAAGTGCTGATTTTAAACCTTTTCGTAAATTTTCCAGCTCACTGTTGATAAATATCCTCAATGCCTGAAAAGTTTTTGTCGCGGAATCGGTTTTCCCCGGATTTCCGATAGAGGCATGGATAATTTCACGCAATTCCTGCGTTGTATTCACGGGTCTGGCTGCTAATATGGCTTTGGCAATTTTGCGTGATTGTTTTTCTTCGCCATATTGATAAATCACATCGGCGATTTCTTTCTCTCCGGCGGAGTTTAGGAAATCTGCGGCAGTTTGTCCGGAAGATGACATGCGCATATCAAGCGGGCCGTTTTTTTGGAATGAAAATCCGCGCTCAGCTTGGTCAATTTGCATACTGGAAACACCAATATCAAAAACAATACCGTCTATTTTATCTGTAACCAAATCTTCCAAATCACCAAAATTTCCGGCAACGAATTGAAATCTTCCATTTGCCTCAGTGGAGAGCTTATCTGCGATAGCTTTAACCGAAGGGTCTTGGTCAATTGCGATTACGCGGCAATCCGCAGCATTTAATATAGCGCGGCTATATCCACCTGCGCCGAATGTTGCATCAATATAAGTTTCACCATCGCGCGGTTGCAGATATTCCAGCACTTCACGAATCATTACCGGTTCATGTAATTTCAAACTTTCAGGCATCTTTCCTGCCTCCCAAGCGTAATGATTTACGATTTTTCGAGGCTAACTCACGGGCATTTTGCGAATATTTTGCGAAGGCTTCCGGTTCCCAGATTTCAAAAGTTTGGCCTTTACCGATAAACACAACTTCTTCTTTGGCGTTAATTTGTCCGGTGAGTTCGGGGGGGAGTGTAACTCGGCCTTCAGAATCAAATTGAAGTTGGAAGCTGCCACCCAGCACGGCAGTTGCGAATGCATCTCTTTCCTCGGAGAAGGGGTCAAGGTCATCAATACCTTCGCTTAATTTTTCAATGCGGGACATGCCGCAAGCTTCAATGCAACCATTTATGAAAGAGCCATATACAATGATTCCGCCAAAAGATTCTTCAGTTAGCGCAGTGCGGAATTGCGCAGGGACGGACACGCGACCTTTTTTGTCAATTTTCTTGATAAATGTAGATAAGAATAATGCCATATTTCCTTCTGCCCCTTGCCATATTTCCACCTTAAAAGAGCATCCTGCTCAAAAAGGGCGTCCCAAGTAGTTCTGGGAAAACTACTTGGGACTGATTGGGATAATATGGGTAACAATGGGAAGATAACCTATATTTTTGGGATGGTCAAGGGGTTTTTGTGAAAAAAACCTATTATATATCAAAAAATTACGGCATAATAACCTAGTATGGAGATAGTGAATAAGGAATGGCGCGGGATTGCTTGGTTTTTGCTATCTTGCTTGAGTTTTGCGATTATGGCCTCAGTGATGAAGCATGTGACTGATTTTGGCTATAATATGGTGAATCTCACCTTTTGGCGCAATTTGGGAGCGATGCTGATATTGCTGCCACTGGTTTTTATGCGGCGCAAGACCATCAATATTTCCATCAAAAATAAAAAACTGTTCTTTGCCCGCAGCCTGCTCGGTTTCATCTCTATGCTATTGATGTTTTATTCGGTTTCGTTGCTTGCAGTTTCAGATTGGATTGCGCTAACCCTGACTATTCCGATTTTTACCTCGGTGGGGGCGGTAATATTTCTTGGTGAAAAAATGGGTTGGCACAGATGGGGTGCGGTTTTGCTGGGGTTTTCCGGTGCGATGGTAATTGTCGGGCCGGGTTTTGAGCAGGTGAATTATGGCTATTATATATGTATCGCAACCTGTATGACAATTGCCGGCGTGCTTCTAATCGTCAAAAAGCTGAGTGCAACCGAGGATTCCTTCAGCATGATGTATAATATGCATTTATGGATGCTGGGATTGAATTTGCTGATTATCCCGTTTTTTTGGGAAACTCCGACATGGGATTTGATTATTTGGTCAACAGCAATTGGTATTCTCTCAATTTCGGCGCATTATTGCATGATAAAATCATATACGCTCACCGATATCAGTCTAACTGCGCCACTTGATTTCTCACGCGTTGTGATGGCGAGCATTATTGCATATCTATTTCTGGATGAGATTATATCAACAGAAAGTATTATAGGTGCGATTATTATAACTGCCAGTGCAAGCTATATTGCTCATCGTGAAGTGCGGAGGAAAAAAGCAAGATGATGGCATAAAAAAACCCCTCCGGAGAGGGGTTGATTTGAAACTATGTTAGCCCTTAAGCGTTTTCGTTTCTGCTTTTTAGCCAATCAAAAATCAGCAAAATCAAAATTGAGAACAAGCTGCCAGCCAAAAAGCCAAAGCCGAAAACACTCATAGTTGAGTTTGCGAATTCGCTAAGAATGATATTAGAATTTTCCATTTTTATTCTCCAAGGATTAGTTAGTTATATTAATCGTTTAATTGGAGACGATTTTATCAGCCACAAATATGAGATAAAGTAAAAACAAGAAAATTATAGAAAATAGGAATGTTTTTCTGGCATAAGTGTTTGTATTATCGCGCAGGCACATAATCGAATAATATATAAACCCAAAATTAAGCAAAATTGCCGTGGTGAGATACAGC
>PCXJ01000114.1:1063-6093 GCA_002787615.1 Alphaproteobacteria bacterium CG11_big_fil_rev_8_21_14_0_20_44_7 | reverse complement strand
ATGATTTTGTAGTCATCGACACGCGCAACCAGAAATTTGAGCTAACTCCGGCGAAAGCCAAATGGATTGCTTATCGCCGCTTCGGCATAGGTTGCGACCAAGTCGTGTTGCTGGAAAACTCGGAAAAAGCCGATATATTTATGCGTATCTTCAACTCTGACGGTAGCGAGGTGAAAGCCTGCGGAAATGCCACACGCTGCGTTGGTTTTATGCTCATAGAAGAATTGGGCAAGGATGAAGTTACGGTGCAAACAAAATCTAACCTGCTTACGGTCAAGCGTGCCGGAGCAGATGAAGTTACGGTGAATATGGGTGAGCCGGTTTTTGACTGGGATAAGATTCCGCTGGCACAAGATTTGGATGTGTTGCAATTACCGCTAAGCGTTGGCCCGCTGGAAGAGCCTGCGGCGGTGAGTATGGGCAATCCGCATATCGTATTTTTTGTGGATGATATTGACGCAATTAACCTCCGCGCTTATGGCCCCCTGCTGGAAAAGCATGAAATCTTCCCCGAACGGACAAATGTTAGCGTGGCAGAAATAAATGAAGATAACAGCATCCGTATGAAAGTTTGGGAACGCGGTGTGGGAAAAACTCTGGCTTGCGGCACGGCTGCCTGTGCAACCTTGGTGCTGGCCGTGACTTTGGAGCTGATAGAAGAACCGAAAGCCGTGGTAGAACTTCCGGGCGGAAAATTGCTTATCGAGTGGCATGAAGAAGGCTATGTGCTGATGACCGGAAAGGTCGCAACCCCATATCACGGTGAGTTTGATGAAGCTCTATTTAAATAATCAATTGTAATTCCAAGAGATTATAGCTATACTCCGCGCCCCATGCAAAACCAAATTGTAACATTCGGCTGCCGCTTGAATATTTATGAGAGCGAAGTTATCCGCGATAATCTGGCGCGCTCCGGCGTGGAAAATGCAATTGTCTTCAACACTTGCGCGGTAACATCCGAGGCAGAGCGTCAGGCGCGGCAGGCAATCCGCAAAGCGCGGCGCGAAAATCCCGATAAACAAATTATTGTCACCGGCTGTGCGGCGCAGATTAATCCGCAAAAATATTCCGACATGCCCGAGGTGGATAATGTTTTGGGCAATCAGGAGAAGTTAGAGAAGGCAAGTTATTTGAACCTTGATGGTGAAAAATCCAAAGTGAACGACATTATGGAATTGCAGGAAACTGCGCTGCATATGGTTGATTCTTATGACGGCAAAACCCGCGCATTTCTGCAAATCCAAAATGGCTGCAACCATCGCTGCACATTTTGCATCATCCCGTTTGGCCGTGGGAATAATCGTTCTGTCCCTGTGGGAGATATTATTTCACACGCAAAGCAGTTGGTGGAAAGAGGCTTTCGGGAAATTGTTCTGACCGGAGTTGATATTACCGATTATGGGCTGGATTTGCCGGGCAGGCCAACGCTGGGAAATTTGGCGAAACGTATGCTGAAAATGATTCCCGATTTAGCGCGTTTGCGGCTTTCATCCATCGACCCGAAAGAGGTTGATGACGAGGTTTTTGAATTGCTGGCAAATGAGAAACGCTTTATGCCGCATCTGCATATTAGTTTGCAGGCGGGCGATGATATGATTTTGAAACGCATGAAGCGCCGACATTTGCGGGCGGATGTAGTGGATTTTGTAGCACGCGCGCGAAGTTTGCGGGAAGATGTGGTGTTTGGCGCAGATATCATTGCCGGATTTCCTACTGAGACTGATGATATGTTTGAGAACACAAAGAACCTGATTTCCGAACTTGGATTGACGCATCTGCATATCTTCCCATATTCGGAGCGTGAGGGAACACCTGCTGCAAAAATTCCAAATCAAGTGCCGAAAAAAATCCGCAAAGAACGGGCGGCAATTTTGCGCGCAGAAGGTGAAATTCAAATGCAGAGATTGTTAGAATCGCGGGTTGGAAAAACCGAAAAAGTTCTGATTGAATCCGAGAATAAAGGCCATACCGAACAGTTTTTACCGGTGCAAATTTCCGGCTATGAAGTGGGAGAGATTGTTGAGTTGGAAATTTCCGGCACTCACGAAACGTCATTGCGAGCGAACAGGGTGAGCGTGGCAATCTAGGGTTTTTGTGAATTGCTCTGGATTGCTTCCTCGGCGATGCGTCCTCGTAATGAAGATTAATTTGAATGGTTCGAGTGCGTGATGGCCACCGCCAAAGCATCAGCAGCATCTTCCGAGTCCGGATTTGCTTTAGGCAGAAGTGTTTTGACCATCATTTCTATCTGGTGTTTTTCTGCCCTTCCGCTTCCGACAACGCTTTTCTTCACCAGCCTTGCGGAATATTCAAAGACTTCCAGCCCAACATTTACCATAGTCACAATCAATGCACCGCGCGCCTGTCCGAGCTTTAGTGTGGATTGTCCGTTCATATTGACGAAGGTTTCTTCAATTGCAGCAATATCGGGGTCATATTCCTTTATGACCGCCTGCAAACCTTGAGATAATTCACCGAGCCGCTCGCATAATGATTTCTTATCAGAAGTTTTGATTGTTCCGCAGGCGACAAATTTGAGGTTATTATTTACCGATTCAATAATGCCCCATCCGGTTTTGCGCAATCCTGGGTCGATGCCGAGTATGACTTTGGAACGGTGAGCATTGATCATTGATTATCTCTTTCCAAGCTTTTTCTAAGCCCCCATAGCATTTTAGCTATTTTAGAAGTTAGCTCCAGCAAATTACCCAGATTATCTCTCTCCATAAAATTTCTATCGTTGGCGATTATTGCTTGTGTTTCAAGTTCAGCTAACGAACCTCTAGCAATGCCTATAAAATGAATAAATTCTTTCTTGCCATGTCTCTCATTACCTTCGGCAATATTTGAAGCTACAGAAACGGCAGACCTACGCATTTGATTTGTTAAGCCATAAATTTCTTCTTTGGGAAAGTTGGTAGTTAAATCATATACCAAATTCGCCAATTCTCTCGAGAATTGCCAAACTTCGAGATTTCTATATCCATGTTCCATGCTCAATTTTCCATATACTGCTAGATCGCCAACTTCTCCATAATCTCATCAGAAATATCAGCATTGGTGACAACATATTGGACATCATCATTATCCTCTAATGTTTCTACCAATTTCATCAAGCTGGTTGCAGTATCTTCATCAGCTTCAACTGTATTTGCCGGATTCCAGCTCAAACGTCCGGTTTCAGCTTCGCCGAATTTTTCTTCCAGCGCACCACGTACCGCGCTAAAATCATCGGGTTTGCAAGTGATTGAATGGACAAACTCATCACTCTCACAATTATCTGCCCCTGCTTCAATTGCTGCTTCCAGCATTTCCTCTTCGGATGCTGTAGCGGCGGGATATTCAATCAACCCAACCTGTTCAAAACTAAACGCCACGCTTCCGGTTTCACCCAGATTCCCACCATGCTTGGTGAAGGCAGAGCGAACTTCGCTGGCGGTACGATTACGGTTATTGGTTAGCGCTTCAACGATTACGGCGATGCCTTTTGGCCCATAGCCTTCATAGCGCATTTCTTCATAATCATCTCCGGGCTGATTTCCCATACCTTGTTTGATGGCAGAATGAATACGGTCATTTGTCATATTCATCGCGCGGGCAGCAGCAATGGCAGAGCGCAGGCGCGGGTTATTTTCCGGTTCGGGCATTCCGGTTTTCACAGAAACGATGATTTCACGCGCGAGTTTGGTAAAAGCTTTGGCGCGTTTAGCATCTTGTGCGCCTTTTCGATGTTTGATATTCGCAAATTTTGAATGTCCAGCCATGTTAGTCTATTACTTCTCAGTTATCGGTTGTCAGTTATTTCTATTCAGTATAATATTTTTTTTATGCTAACAACACATAAAAAAGGCTCGGAAAGAGTATTGCTTGATATTTTGGGCGCATTGAAGGAATCGCATAACGGTTACTATGCTTTGCATTTCTGTTTTTCTGAGTTGTTAGAGCATTATAAAACCGATTATCAGCTAAAAATCTCCGTCAATATCATCAATGATTTATTGCGTGAAGCAAAAGGCTGGGTGGTGATTACCAGCGATTATGATATTTTTGTAGTATGTGAGGAAGCAGCACCGAATGCGCTCAAGAAACTAGTTTTCCAACTTCGCTATTTATATATGGATGACCCGCTTGCCTATAATGATGAGGGCGAGGATAATGAGAGATTCTGCAAATTTTATGAGTTGAACGAGAATTGGGCGGAGTTTTTCGGCGCCGCGCGGTATAAATTCAAGGAGCTGGATAAAAACAAGCCTGCGCAAAAGCTGCGTCCCGATGCCCCGCATTTTTTGAGTCCGGAAAAACTGGTAAATGTTGAGGGCGAGCTTGGCAAAACCAATATTAGTCCGGCATTACGCAAACAGCCGATTTGCGCGGCGAAAGCAGATGGTTTTAAAACCATTTTCAATGAAATATATATCAACATCCAATCTTTGTCGGAGTTGATTTCCCTCAATATCAACCTTGCCAGTAATCGGATTTTATTTCGATATCTCACGCAGATTCTTGACCGCAGAGTGCTGGAAATTGTGCGTAAATCTCCGCAAACATATTTGCGCTCGGCCATTAGCCTCAATTTAAATATCGAAACTTTGCTTTCCGAGAATTTTGCACTTTTTGATAGTGGACTTGACGCAAAAACCAAGAAAAATATCATTATCGAAATCCAGCTTGCCGATTTGTTCAATAATATGAAAGCATTTATGACGGCAAAAAATATGATACAAAAATCCGGTTATAGAATTTGTCTGGATGGCATGGATTCGCTTGGATTCCTGCAAGTAGACCGGAATTCGCTGGGTTTTGACTTGGCAAAAATGTTTTGGAATGCCGATATAAAAAGCGATATTGATTCGGCGGAAAATAAGCGTCTAAAGCAGGCAATATCAGATTGCGGCAATTCGCGCGTTATCCTTTCACGCTGCGATAATCGGGAAGCGGTTTATTATGGTCAGTCGCTGGGAATTTCCTTATTTCAGGGCAGGTATATTGATTCAATAATCGACCCTGACTCTAATATTTTGAACTAATGA
>PCXJ01000114.1:0-1052 GCA_002787615.1 Alphaproteobacteria bacterium CG11_big_fil_rev_8_21_14_0_20_44_7 | reverse complement strand
CTCGTAAACCCGCAAATGGGCGAGAATATCGGGGCAGCGGCACGTGCGATGCTGAATTTCGGTTTAACAGACTTACGGCTTGTCAATCCCCGTGACGGCTGGCCGAGCGCCAGTGCCACCGCCAATGCCGCCGGGGCGCTTGAAAAAATGCCGCCTGTTCCCGTTTATACAAAGACGGCTACGGCTCTCGAAGAATGCCATTATATTTATGCCACCACAGCACGGCGGCGCGGTATGATCAAACCTGTTTTTACACCTTCTACGGCCACTGAAGATATGCATGAACGGCGCGCTGCTGGCCAGAATATTGCCGTTCTTTTCGGGGCAGAGCGCTCGGGACTGGATAATGATGATATTGCGCTCTCCCATGCCATTATTACCGTTCCCGTTAATCCGGATTTTTCCTCGCTCAATCTCGGACAAAGCGTACTGCTTCTTGCTTATGAATGGCACCGACAAAAAGAACAGGCACCCGTGCCTCAGGCCATACGAGAGGAAAGCGAAAAAAATACACCCGTATCACACGCCCATCTTCTGGAATTGTTCGAGCGGCTGGAAACCGAACTGGAAGCGCACCATTTTTTCCGCACCGGCGGCCATAAACCAATCATGATCCGTAATCTGCGCAATCTGCTCACCCGCGCCGAAATGACCGATCAGGAAGCCCGTACCTTCCACGGTATTATCAGCGCCCTGACAGGGAAGAAAACACTATAAAATCATTGGATTTTTTTACAATAAGCAGAAAATTATCATTTTTTTATTGCATATACCTCCTTAAATAAAGTAAGTTTTTATTATGAAAATAATTAAGGCTTTTAAATTTAGATGAATACGTTTTTAGGATATATAAACCCCCTACCCTTTAGCAAACGTGATAAAGCTATTTACAGTCATCTCCGCAATAGCACCACATTATCTTCACATCAACTTCTAGCGTTAGATTTTGAAGGCACTCCAAAAGAATTACATATTACAGCAAAAAATAATAAAACTGTTTCAATTAAAACAATTTTTTCAAATAGATCAAAGAGGTGGTCCTACTTTGTTGG
>PCXJ01000001.1:5219-6054 GCA_002787615.1 Alphaproteobacteria bacterium CG11_big_fil_rev_8_21_14_0_20_44_7 | reverse complement strand
TAGGATACAAGACTCCCTGCGAGATGATGGCAAAACATAATTTATTCATTAAAAACAAAAAACCCCGAGCACAAAAAATTGCACTTGGGGGTGGAATTTAGCCGAGAAATTGCGTTCTCGCTTTAACATTTTTATCCTAAAGTGGTTCCTCCTTTTAAAAGCCAAGCTTTGCCGAGCGGGGTTTCAAGCCAGCTTTTACCTTTGCCAATATCCGTGCGTAGAGGCTCGAGCTTATCACAAAGCGGACAAGTAAGGTCGCGCCAGGCAATCATTGCGATACCGGCCATATCAGTCAAGGCGGTTAACCGCGGTGCCTGACCAACTTGTTCTGGCGTTACTCTGCCACGATTTGCAATGCCCGCCACACCAATCACATCGCCACCTGCGCGGCGCACCGCTTCCACACTTCTCTGCGCTGAACCGCCGGAAGTAAAGATATCTTCCGTCACCAAGACTTTTTTACCGAGTACATCTTGGTCAAAGCCGCGGCCTAAATAGAAAGGCAAAGCTTTATTTGCCGGATCCGTTGGTTCAAGATAAACAGCCACAATGTCTCGTGTCTCAATTTGTGATAAATGAAATGCGACAAAATGAGCAATCGGAATAGCGCCTTCCGCTGGTCCAGCCACTACTTCAATGCCGCACCGACAATTTCATTAGTACCCTTGATTCCCTGTCCCTGCAAGTATTTTTCTAATCCTAAAATCACCTCCTCCATTATTTTTGGGTTGGCAAAAGTAGCAGTGCCAATCGCGATTGCCGTAGCGCCGGCTTCAAAAAAATCCAGCGCATCCTCCAAACACATAATCCCGCCCATGCCAATGATGGGCACACC
>PCXJ01000001.1:0-4928 GCA_002787615.1 Alphaproteobacteria bacterium CG11_big_fil_rev_8_21_14_0_20_44_7 | reverse complement strand
AGCCGCAAGATTGCGCCCGATTGATGCTGATTTACAAGTGCCCGACACCTCAAAGTTCGAGGCGCATACAGGTTGGAAGTCAGAGATAACATTTGAACAAACAATGCAGGATTTGCTGAATTATTGGCGTGACAGAATCGCCAAAGGCAGCAGATTTTTAACCAGATAGGAATTTTATGAATAAAGATAATATATTAGAAAACATCAATAAACTCATCGGCGAATATTGCGAAAGCGAACATCAATTCAATGAGTTTGATGAGAAAAATCCAGTTGTGCGCTTGCATGAACCAAGCTTCGGCGGGGAAGAGATTTTTGCTGCAACCGCGCAAATGCTTTCTACTTTTGTGACGATGGGCAAGGAAGTCAAAAAATTTGAAGCGCAATATGCAAAGAGTTATGGGCATAAGTATGCGCTATTCAATAATTCCGGTTCGTCAGCAAATTTGCTGGCAATCTCGGCGCTAACAAATTATATGGCGAAGGATAAATTAAATGCAGGCGATGAGATTATCGTCCCTGCCCTTTCTTGGTCAACAACCGTATGGCCGCTTATCCAGCATAATTTAGTTCCGGTTTTTGTTGATTGCGACCCGCAAACTTATAACTTTGATTTGAACAAACTCGAGGAAGCTATCACCCCAAACACGCGCGCAATTATGCTGGTGCATGTTTATGGAAATCCATGCGATATGGATGGGCTGATGGCAATTGCCGCCAAACATAATCTGCAAATCATCGAAGATTCTTGCGAATCTATGGGCGCATTTTACAAGGGCAAAGCAGTCGGCACATTTGGACGGGTTGCCACATTTTCAACATATTTCTCGCATCATATCACCACGCTGGAAGGCGGGATTTGCGTAACTGACGAATTTGAGTTAGTGGAAATTATGCGTATGTTGCGCGCACATGGCTGGAGCAGAGAAACTGACGAGCATCAAAAATATGTCGCGCAATATCCCGATATTGACCCGCGCTTTATTTTCATCAATCTCGGTTATAATTTGCGTCCAACCGAAGTTCAGGCAGTGATGGGGCAAATCCAACTCAGAAAATTGTCGGATTTTGTAAAAAGCAGAAGGGAAACTGCCGCCTATTATTTGCGCGAGCTAGAGAAATATTCCGAGTTTTTTGATTATCAGCAAGAAACCCAAGGCGCAGAATCAAGCTGGTTTGGATTTGGCCTAACCCTCAAAAATAATTGCCCGTTTTCCGTGGCAGAAATCACCGCGCATATGAAATCCAAAAACATTGAAACCCGCCCGATTATTGCCGGAAATATGGCGCGCCATCCGGTGATGCAACATTATCCACACAAGGTTTCGGGCAGCTTGGAAAATTGCGATAATATTATGCAGAATAGTTTTGCCGTTGGATGCCATCACGCAATCGGCCAAAAAGCACGCGAATATGTCGTAGCGAGTTTTGATGAATTTATGAGCAAACAAAATCTGCAAAAAAGCGCTTAAAACATCTAATCGCCGAGGATTTTGCGCTTTAATCTGAGCTTTGCCATATCCACAACATTATCATGCTGCTCTTTACCAAAATGGCTTTCCACCAATTTCAGATATTCGGGATTGGTGAAATATGTTTGCCATGCATCATCACGAAATTTTATCACTTCTGCCGAGGTTAAATACTTGGTCGGCAATGGCTGAGATTCGTAGGAAAGAAAAGCATAGCCCTCAAAACTATCGGGAAGCGCCCAACCGTTTGCAATCGCCTTATGATATAGCGGGCTGCCCGGCAAAGCCTGACATGGATAAAAATTTGCCATTTCCGTGTTTAATTCCAGCGAAAGCTCCAAGGTTTGCTGCATGGTTTCCATCGTATCTTCCGGTAATCCGAAAATATAATTGCTGATGATTTTAATATCACTATCACGCACGGTTTTGCAGACATCTCGGATATTAAGCTCCTTAAACGAACCTTTTGAAGCCTCCTGCCGAATCGTCTGATTTCCGGCTTCAATACCAAGTGCGAACCAATTCACCCCTGCTTTTTTGAACAATTCCAGCTTATCATTCCGCACCGTATCAATGCGAGAATATGCCCACATATTAAAGCCATAATCTTGCTCAATCATATGATTTAGCACCGGCTCATAATATTTACGATTGAGGAAGAACATCTCATCGCTGATGCGCAAAGTCTCAACTCCCATTCTGGCGAGTTTATCCAGCTCTCTTCCCACCCATTCAGCACTCCAGAAACGCATCCCGCGAGAATGTCCGGCATTTATACCATCTGAATTATCAACACGATTAACGATATTTATCATGCAGAATTCACAAGCAAATTGGCAGCCCAGCGAAGTATAAATCGCGGCGAAAGGTGTACGTTTTTTATGGTCAAAATCTGCATGCCAGAAATGCGCACGATATAAATCCAGCGGCCTTTCCTTATATGGCAGCAAATCCCAAGCATAGCCCGGCATGTCAATATCCATACGTTCTTGCGGCACAACTTTTTGTGGCTCGTTCAGGGTTAGCACGCCATTGCGCTTATGCCCGATACCCTTGGTTGTTTCCAAATCCGATTCCAAATTTCCCGCCAGCAAATCATGCAAGGCATAAACCCCTTCATTAAGCAGAATCATATCAAAACACGGATATGCCAAAACTTCCTTCGGCAGCGCGCTAATGTGAGAGCCAACGATACAAATCTTGCTATCCGGCTGCTCTTTTTTGATATGCTCAGCAAATGCCAGCGCGCCAATCATACTAGTTGTTCCGGCATTTGGGTTTTGTCCATAAACCACAATCACAATCAAACGCGCAGCCGCATCTGCTACACGATTTGCAGATTCTTCCAGCGTCAACCTTTCCGCATCACAATCCAGAATCCCCACGCCATAGCCTTTTGAACGGCAGGATTCCGCCAATAACAATGCCCATGTTGGTGGCTCAATGGCAGAATAAACCTGCGCCAAACCCTGATATGCTTTGGAGGATGAATCTGGATTCACGAAAAGCACATCCAATTTACGTCCGGAAGAATTACTCATAATTATCACCTATTCTCACTTTTTGATTACAAATTTATAAAATAAGCATATTAGATATATGTGCAAATGAATTATAGTAATCCCGCCATGGAGCTACCAAAAATTTCAATCATTATCCCATCATACAATTATGGCAGGTATCTGGAAACCGCTATCAAAAGCGTGTTGGCGCAAAAATATCCGAATCTTGAATTGATTATTTTAGACGGTGGCTCAAACGATAATACGCTGGATGTCATAAAAAAATATTCCGAACATATTGCGTTTTGGCGCAGTGAAAAAGATTTATGCTCAAATGACACCGTCAATCAGGGCTTTGCCATGGCAAGCGGTGATGTTTTGGGTTTGCTTTGCGCCGATGATTGGTACGAAGCGGGAATTTTTCACGATGTAGGCGAGAATTTCAGCAAAGATAAGGATTTGGACATTCTGAGCTTTCATGTGCGTTATAAATGCTCAGAGAATAAGCAAGAGGATAAAATTATCAGCGATAATATGGAACTAAACACATTTGGCGAGGCTGCACCAAATGGCAGATTTTACCGCAAGCAGGTTTTTGAAAATTATGGTCAAATGCGAATTGTCGATAGAAATAGCGAATTCTTGCTTTGTGCAGATTGGGAGCTGATGTTGAGATTTTCCATCCTCCCGCTAAAGCATAAATTAATTCCAAAAATCGGCTATACATATCTCATGCAGCCGGAATCTTTTTCTTATGGTAGCAGCCAGCATAAAACCCTGCAAAAAATCCTGGAAGAGCATGTTGATACTTCCTCACGTTATGTTGCAAAATCTGAATTATACTCACGAAAACTTCTGAAGCATTTCAGAAAAATTCATACCAAAGCCACGTCACGCCTGCATCTGATAAATTCCGCTTTGGGCAACGAAGAAAAAGCGAATGAATATAAAAAACTAGGCAAGGCTTTGAATCCGATTTTTTGGAGTTATAAAATGCGCAAGATTCAAAAGAAAAAAGATTTTCAAAAAATTATTGAGAAAATAAAAAGTGAAGGCGCGGCGCAGCGTGTACAAACGCTCAAGTAGATTTTCTCACCAAGCGGTTTAATTGCAAATGATATGACGCCCAATAGCGAATAACCTGCAATAAAAACGCTATTCCCCATTTCCTCACGCCAAGCTCTGCATTTTTCCGCGCTAAATTCGTATCTTTATCCACAATGTTTTTTACCACCCTGCGGCAGAAAGATTTACGATATTTTTTGCCAAGATATTCTTTAGTACGCTCATCCATAATATCTCCATGCTCGGCAAAAAGCGTTTCAACATAAAAAGCATTTTCATCATATTGCTTGAGCTTGGTATATTTATTTGTATTGAAAGTGAGCGAATCCTCATGCGCAAGATAAGTATAGCCAAAAATCGGCAAAGTCACATTTTTGATATCATACAGGCTCAGGCGGGTGATAAATTCAAAATCTGAATAAAGCGTCATTTTGCCATCACGCTCCTCAATAAATTTTCCATATTTATCAAATAGATGACGCTTATAAAAACGGCAATTCGGGTGCAGCGTGCGTACTTGCCGTCCAGACAAATCCATCATTTCGACATTGCATTCATGCTCAACTTTAATACTCCCATCCTTGAGAAGTTTGACCGTCCTACCCAGCACATTCACCATATCAATATCGGGATTTTCAATAAACGCCTCACCCACTTGCACAAGCGTATTTGGCTCAAGATAATCATCGGAATTGACCAAACATAAAACATCACCCTCCGAGTTATCAATCGCCTCATTAAGCGCTGACGCCGTGCCGTTATCCTTGCGGCTGCGATAATATGCGTAATGCTCCTTATACTTATCCAGCACCGCAACCGTACCATCGGTGGAGGCGGCATCCATCACGCAGATTTCTAAATTCGGATAATTTTGATCGAGCACTGATTT
>PCXJ01000022.1 GCA_002787615.1 Alphaproteobacteria bacterium CG11_big_fil_rev_8_21_14_0_20_44_7 | reverse complement strand
ATACAATAATTTCTGTCGGTGTTGGCGTTTCTACCGTAATTGTTTCCGGCATCGCCATTTTGATATCGTGCGAATAGCCCAAAAACAGCGTCAAAAGCTTGCCCTGCGCCTGTGCACGATAACCCACGCCCTGCAATTGCAACTCGATTTTGAAACCGTCTTTTACACCAACAACCATGTTGCTCGCTATACTGCGGCAAGTTCCCCACAAGCTGCGCGCTTCTTTAGACTCGTCAGCTGGCTCAAAGGAGAGTTGCTTATTGTCGTTATCATGCGTGATTTTAACCTTCTTAGGCACATTATAGCTTAACTCGCCTTTCGGACCCTTAGTTTTCAATAATTGCCCCTGAAGATTAACTTCAACGCCGTCTAAAATTTCTACCGGATATTTACCTACTCTACTCATAATTAGAACACGCTGCAAAGCAGCTCGCCTCCGACTTTTTGTTGACGTGCTTCATAATCGCACATTACACCTTTTGAGGTGGAAACCACTATAATTCCCAAACCATTATATACTTTCGGGAATTTGCCCACACTCGCATAAACGCGGCGACCTGGCTTAGAAAGCTTTTGCATGCTCTTAATAACCGGAACACCTTCAAAATATTTAAGCTCGATTTTTAGGCCCGGCTTTGCATCTTTGGTTTCTGCATCGGCAAAACCACGAATATAACCTTCTTCCTCAAGCACCTTCAATACGCTCTTTTTCAGCTTTGAGGCCGGTACTATAATGCTTGATTTATTGGCTTGTTGGCCATTTCTGATGGCTGCAAGCATATTTGCTAACGGATCTGACATTGACATTTTATAATTCTCCTACCAGCTGGATTTTACGATTCCGGGAATTTGGCCTTCACTGGCTAATTCGCGGAATGCTATACGTGAAAGACCGAAAAGGCGGTAATTTCCGCGCGGACGACCTGTGAGGCGGCAACGATTGCGATAACGAACCTTCGAACTATTCTTAGGCAGCGCCTCGAGTTCCAAAACCGCCGCAAAGCGTTCCTCGTCTGAAATTTTACTATCTTTGATTTTGACTTTCAAATCTGCACGTTTTTTCGCATATTTCTTTATGAGACGTGCACGTTTCGCATTTTTCTCAAATGAGCTTACTTTTGCCATATTTCCTCGGACTTATAAATTAGTTATTTACAGTATCCCTTTAAAAAAGGAGCTTGTTTCTATTTTCTTAATGCATACTTGTCAAGTGCTATTTTGAAATAAAATCACTTAAACTCAATTTTCTGTCTTTCAGATGAAACTCTTTCAACCATCACTAATAATTAAAAATAAAGTTATAATACTTTTTATTTATTAGATTAATTATAGGCTGTGAATTTGTGGATTAAGAAGCTACTCACAAACTAAAGCGAGTAAAATTACATTGTAAATCAAAGGCTAATAAAAGATATCCACAATATGTGTATAGAATTACCCACTCTGGAAAACTTATAGCAGAAAGTGGACAGAAATATAACAGAAAAATATACGCACAAGATAATTCAGCTTTATCCACAAAAAATGAAAGATATCCACAGGTCAAGATTTGCTATTTACTGATTAGCGATAACTGTTAATTTATGGATATTATGAAAGAATTTCACCTGCATTTAGTATCAGATTCTACCGGAGAAACGGTTTCCAGCGTATCTCGCGCGGCACTTGCCCAGTTTGAGGGGGTTGAAGCGGAAGAACATGTTTGGTCTATGATCCGCACAAAAGGTCAGCTTGAGAAGATTATCGAGCATATTAGAGAAGAGCCGGGGATTGTCTTCTTTACCATTGCAGATGAGGGAATGGCAGAGATGCTAAAAACCAAATGTCTGGAAATCGGCGTTCCGGTTGTTCCGGTGATAAACCGTGCATTGCGTGAGCTTTCATTTTATCTTGGGATGCAGCCTAGCCACGTTCAGGGCAAGCAGCATGAAATGGATGATGATTATTTTGAGCGTGTGGATATTATAAACTTTGCGCTGGCTCATGATGACGGGCAAGCAACTTGGGAGTTGGAAGAGGCAGATATAGTGATTGTCGGGGTTTCCAGAACTTCAAAATCCCCAACAACAATGTATCTTGCCTATCGCGGCTATAAAGCAGCAAATGTGCCCTATGTTCCGGGTTGTGATTTGCCGGGTGATATCAGCCAATTAAAAAACCCGATAGTAGTAGGGCTAACGATTAGCGCAGAAAGGCTGGTGCAAATTCGCAAAAGCCGCCTTGCCTCGCTTGACCATGCCGAAAACACAAATTATACCGAGATTGAAACGATAAAGCAGGAAATTGACGAGGCCAGCCGTCTGTTCCGCAAAAACAAATGGCCGATAATTGATGTTACGAGGCGCAGCGTGGAAGAAACTGCTGCGATAATTATTCAAAAATACAGCGATAAACGAGAGAAAGCGCGATGACTAAGCGCAAGGCATTCATAATAGGCAGCCCGATAAGCCACTCCCTCTCGCCGCAACTGCACGGATTCTGGCTCAGGCAATATGGCATAGACGGAAGTTATGAAGCTTTTGACATCAAGCCGGACTATTTGCATAAAGTTATAAAAAAATTGGCAAATGACGGTTATGTGGGCGGGAATATAACCATCCCCCACAAAGAAAAAGCAATGATGATTTGCGATGAAATAGACGAAATAGCGCAGAATATCGGCGCGATTAATACGCTGAGTTTTCGCGAGGGAAGGATTTTTGGCTCAAATACGGATGGCTTTGGGTTTTTGGAGAATGTGAAAGAAAATGTTTCACGTGAAACATTCTCCGTAAATCAAGGCAGAGCAATGGTTTTGGGTGCTGGCGGGGCAGCGCGTGCAATTATATATTCTCTAAAATCGGCGGGATACGAGGTGACTTTATGCAACCGTACGCAGGAAAATGCGGAAAAGCTGGCGGCAGAATTTGATTGCGGAGTAACGAGCTGGGATTCAAGGAATAACCTGATAACATATAATATGCTGGTTAATACAACCTCGCTCGGGATGCTGCATAATGATCCACTAAATATAGATTTGTCGACATTGCCGCAATCTGCTATAGTTTGCGATATTGTGTATAATCCGCTGGAAACCGAGTTGTTGGTGCAAGCAAAGATGCGCGGTCTGCAAATTATTGATGGGCTTGGGATGCTGCTCTATCAGGCGATTCCGGGTTTTGAGCTGTGGTTTGGCAAGAGGCCGGAAGTTACAAGTGAATTACGGGAGCATATGATAAGATGCCTGAACATGAAGCTATTCCACCAGTCGTAATCGGCATAACCGGAATGATTGCCTCAGGCAAATCATATATTTCGGGAGTTTTCGCCGAATATGGTGCTGCCGTGCAGGATTCCGATAAAATCGCCCATGAGATTCTGGATAATGAGGCTTTTGCGCAAGTTTCTGGCTTATTTCCGGAAGCGATTAATGGTGGTAAGGTTAATCGTAAGGTTTTGGGAGAGTTGGTTTTTGCCGATTCTAAAAAATTGGTTCAGCTAGAGGGAATAATACATCCCTTAGTGCGGAAGCGTAATTTAGAATTCATAAAAGCAAATCAGGATAAGAAAATAATCATTCTGGAAATACCGCTCCTTTTTGAGTCAAAAGCAGAAACCTATTGTAATTACACGATTTTTGTAAATGTTTCACGTGAAACATTAGAAAAAAGAGCCCTGCAAAGACCGAATATGAGCAAGGAAAAGCTGGAAAAAATATTAGCGAGGCAATTATCAGCAGAGGAAAAGGCTCGGCGTGCCGACTTTGTGATTGATAATAATGACGGGGATGATATTCTCCTGCAAATCGAAGCAATAATCAATAAAGTCAAAGCATGAGAGAGATCGCTCTTGATACTGAAACCACAGGGATAAGTCCGAAAGAAGGTCATCGCATCATCGAAATCGGCGCGGTTGAGATGGTGAATCAATATCGGACGGGGAATCATTTTCACGTCTATATAAACCCCAAGCGCAGTATTTCCGAGGGCGCTTTCCGAGTTCACGGCATTAGCGAGGAGTTTCTCGCCGATAAGCCGATTTTTGAAGATGTTATAGATGATTTTCTGGAATTTATTGCCGATTCTAAGCTCATAATCCACAATGCCCCATTTGATATGGGCTTCATCAACCATCATCTTTTTCACGCTAAGCGTCCGGACATAAAGCTTGAGAGGGTTTTTGATACTCTGGCCTTGGCGCGTCAGAAATTCCCGGGAGCAAAGAATAATCTCGATGCGCTCTGCTCGCGGTTCAATATTGACGGGTCGGCACGTACCAAACACGGCGCGCTCTTGGATGCCGAGCTTTTGGCGGATGTTTACGCGGAAATGGTTGGCACTGGCGCAAATCAACGCAATCTGGTGTTTGCGGGAAATAATATCAAGATAGAGACGAAGAAAGATCAGAAAGTTTCCTTGGAAGTTAGCGGAGAAAAGCTTGAGGCGCGTAATTTTCCGGCAAATGAGGAAGAGTTGCGGGCGCATGAGGAATTTATTGCGCTGATGGAAAATTCTTTATGGAAGAAAACTTCTGCATCCTAGGGTGTGGTTAGCCATTCAGCAAATTATATAAACTCACTTCAATTAATCTCAACAAATCATCATGTGCAGCTTTCGCAGGCAGGCTGAAAATCAACTTATTATTTGGCTTTATCTTCACATCTTCCTTATTATTCAGCGCAAATTCCATTATTCTTTCTGCCCCAATTTCGGGATTTTCCACAAATTGCATAACTACGGCACGCGGTCCGGCATCAATCTTCGCAATACCAATCTTCCTGCACAAGCCTTTGAGTTTTATGATTTCTAGCAAATATATAACCTCTGGCGGCGGTTTGCCGAATCTGTCGGTAAGCTCAATTGTAAATAGCGCTATTTCGTCTTCACCCTTTAAGCCTGCCGCTCTCTTATATAAATTCATACGTAAATCCAAATCCGCAACATAATAATCCGGAATCAATACGCTCATACCCAAACTAATATTCGGAACAAAATCAGCATCAGAATTATCCACCTCGCCTTCAGCCCGCGCCCGCAGCACCGCCTCGCGCAGCATTTTCTGATAAAGCTCCACCCCAACTTCCTTTACATGTCCGCTTTGCTCCTCACCCAGCAAATTCCCGAAACCGCGAATATCCATATCGTGCGAAGCGACTGAGAAGCCCGCGCCCAAGCTATCAAGCCCTTGTATTACCTCAAGTCTTTTGACGGCATTTGCGGTTAGCAGCTTTTGCTTCGGCAGAGTAAAATACGCATAGCCGCGCAGCTTGCCGCGCCCTACCCTGCCGCGTAGCTGATATAGCTGCGAAAGCCCGAACATATCGGCGCGATGTATGATAATTGTGTTCGCAGATTGCACATCCAGCCCGCTTTCGACAATAGCCGTGGAAAGCAGAACGTCAAATTTTCCATCGTAAAATTGATTCATTATCTCATCAAGTTCGGCGGGCTTCATCTGGCCATGCGCCTGCGCAAGCTTGGCTTCCGGCACGATTTTCTGCAAGCTCTTATATAGATCTGCCAGATCGGCAATTCTCGGTGCGACATAAAAAACCTGCCCGCCGCGATTGCGCTCACGCATAATTGCCTCGCGTAGCGTAATTTCATCAAAAGGAGTGATAAAACTGCGCACGGCAAGCCTGTCAACAGGGGGAGTGGCAATAATTGAAAGCTCGCGAACGCCGGAGATCGCCAATTGCAAGCTGCGCGGAATCGGGGTTGCGGAAAGTGCCAGAACATGCGCTTCGGTACGCAATTTCTTGAGCTTTTCCTTTTGACCAACTCCAAAATGCTGCTCTTCATCAACGATGATCAATCCAAGATTATCTGTATTCAAGCTATCGGCAAGCAGGGCATGTGTGCCGATGGCGATATCAATTTTTCCTTCGGCTAATAATTGCTTATTCTTGCACAATTCTTTGCCGGAAACCATGCGGGAGAACTGTCTTAATTCAAAGGGAAAGCCGTCAAATCGACTTTTGAAAGTTTTGAAATGCTGTCGGCAGAGTAGGGTGGTCGGCGAAATTAAGATGACCTGATA
>PCXJ01000119.1:3677-30098 GCA_002787615.1 Alphaproteobacteria bacterium CG11_big_fil_rev_8_21_14_0_20_44_7 | reverse complement strand
TAATAGGATGGATTTCTCAGTCCCAGCGCACTTCGGGCGGCATAGACATCAGAATCGCCTCAGTATTTCCACCCGTCATCAGCCCGAATTTTGTGCCTCTATCATGGAGCAGGTTAAATTCCACATAACGCCCACGGCGGCGAAGCTGATGCAAACGCTCATCTTCCGTCCAGCTCTTATCTTTGTGACGCTTTACAATATCGGAATATATCTGCAGGAATGCCTTGCCGACATCCTGAGTAAAGGCGAAATCTTTTTCCCAGCTTCCGCTATCGAGATAATCATAAAAAATTCCACCAATTCCACGCGGTTCTTTGCGATGCGGTAAATAAAAATATTCATCACACCATTTGGAAAATTTCGGGTAATATTCCTTGTCGTAAGAATCGCAAACATCTTTGAATGCTTTGTGAAAATCCGTCCTATCGGCGGAATGATTTTCCGGAAACATCGGAGTTAGATCTGCACCGCCACCAAACCATGGCTTTGTAGTCACGATAAAACGCGTATTCATATGCACTGCCGGAACATGCGGAGATGCCATATGCGCCACCAGCGAAATCCCGCTTGCCCAAAAGCGTGGGTCTTGCTCCGCACCGGGAATTTGCTTGCGGAATTCTTCAGAAAATTCACCATGAACGGTAGAGATATTAACGCCGACCTTCTCGAACACTCTGCCTTTCATCACCGACATTTCACCGCCGCCGCCTTCGGGACGAGTCCATTTTTTGCGTTCAAAACTGCCTTCTCCGTCAATTTTTTCAAATCCGATGCAGATTTTATCGCGCAACTCCGCAAACCATAAGCTGGCCTTGCGTTTTCTTTCTTCCAGTAAATCAGTCATAATTTTATCCTTCCACTAAACTATAATATTATCTATCATACGCCAATGAGATTTTTTGTTTTTACCCTAATAATTTTATTTTCTCTGCAAATTTCTGCATGTAAATCGGTGCATCCTAACCCATATCCCGATGATATTGACTGGGATTATGTTTTTGATGAGGGCGATAGTGACCTTAGCTGCGAAGAAGGCGAGAGCGATTTAGATTGCTATTATTATCCGCCATATTATTATTAATATTATTATCCGGAGATTCCTGTGCCTATTGCGGGCGCACCAGAGATTTCTTTATCAATATAATGCTGATACGGCGATTTTGCGGTGAATATGGGTCATCCGGAACGAAATGCGTTTTATCCGCCATGCCCTCCACCTTATGAATCCGCTTATTGGTCAAACCTGCTTCTATCAGGAATCTACGGCTGGCATTTGCCCTATCGGTGGAAAGCTCCCAATTAGTATATTCAGCATTTTTTCCGAATGAGTGAGAATCAGTATGCCCGATAACTGCTACCATATTATCGACATTTTGTATAATCTCGGAAACTTTGGCAAGCAATGGCTCAACCTCAATATTTAGGCGTGAACTGCCCATTTCAAACATCGACATACCCTCAACATCGGTGATTTGTATGCGCAATCCTTCATCGGTTTGGTCAATTTGCAGATTCTCGGCAAATTCTTTCAGCTCGTCATTGCCTTCAATTTGCTCTTTTATCTCCTCGGCAATATCTTCAAATCTTTTTTGTTCTAGCGCCGCTTCAATCATCTCGGCTTCTTTTTCACTCACTTCCAGCTTTTCATCATCCTCTTTCTGATCAATTTTAATACCCTCATCCGTAGCATCATTATAAGGCTCAATTTCATCGGGAGCACCTTCATAATCCGCAGTTTCCTCAACATTAGTTTCCGGCGCTTTCTGGATATCACCAATATTATCCGGCGCACCATATATAATACTCGGCATCGCGCCCGCATCCTGCAGGATTCCGGTTTCGCTACGTCCCTGCCCGCCTTTTCCGGTATCACCGACCTTGTTTTTCAAACCTGCTGATGGCGTAAAATAATCTGCAAGACCGGATAATTTCTCACTCGGAACTTGTGTAATCAACCATAGCAAAAGGAAAAACGCCATCATCGCGGTTACGAAATCGGCATAAGCCACCTTCCACGCGCCGCCGTGATGCCCGCCACCCGACACTTTCTTAACCTTCTTGATTATTATCGGGCGCTGGTTATTTGAGGGTTTGTCATCATCTGCCATGAGGAAATTAAAGCAGAAATAGATGAAGAAATAGTAAATTGAATTTTTTTCAAATTTTCTGCACGGCAATAATAAATATTTAACCTTTTTGCTATTTACTTGTGCATGAGGATATTATGGCAATTTTAATCGGATGGGCAATAGTTTTAGCGATGGTTTTCGGCGGATTCCTTCTTGCCGGAGGTAATTTCGAGATTATCCTACATTCATTACCATTTGAATTTATGATTATTTTTGGCGGCGCATGCGGTGCTTATGTTGTAGCCAACCGTGGACATTGGCTAAAAGCTACCCTAACAGGCTTAAAAACTGCGTTTAAAGGCTCAAAATTCAAGAAAAAAGATTATATAGATTTGCTCTGCCTGCTTTATCAACTCATCAAAATGGCGAAACAAAAGGGCTTAATTGCCATTGAACCGCATATTGAGAATCCTGCCGAAAGCGAGATTTTCCAGAAATATCCAAAAATTATGCATGATCATTTTGCCGTTGACCTGATTTGCGACACTTTCCGTATGGTGACAATGAGCCTTGAAGACCCGCATCAGATTGAAAATCACATGGAACGCCAGATTGAAAAACATCATCACGAAGCATTGCACGTTCCACATGCGCTGCAAGGTATGTCTGACGGTTTGCCGGCTATCGGGATTGTGGCGGCGGTTCTTGGTGTGATTAAGACAATGGGGCATATTGATGCCGAAGTTACAGTTCTTGGCGGCATGATTGGTGGTGCGCTGGTCGGTACGTTCCTTGGGGTTTTCCTTTCATATCTGATGGTTGGCCCGATTTCCTCCCGCTTGACCGAAATCACCGAAGAGGATGGCTCATTTTACAATATTATTCGTGACGTAATGGTTGGTTATTTGCATGGGCAAGCGGTACAAATCGCCGTGGAAAATGGGCGTGCAAGCGTTCCTACCATTCTTCAACCAACATTCTTTGAACTTGAAGAAGCGTTTAATAACCTCACTACTTAAGAGCGACTCCAAGCAGCTATTTTCCGATACAAAAGCTGGAAAATATTTTATCTAATATATCCTCAACATCAATCTTTCCGGTAATCTGCCCGATTGCATTTGCCGCATAACGCAAATCCTCGGCGATTAATTCTATTGGTTTATCCAACGAAAATTTGGCGAGCGCTTCAATCGCTTTTATCAGCGCCTCACGGTGACGAGCGCGGGTGATGGAGGGGGATTCGGTCAGTGCATAACGCGAGGAAATTTCTTTTTCCAATATACTTAGCATCTCTTGCAGGTTATTTTTTCCCAACAATGATATGGAAATTTGCTGAATATTTTGAGGTAAATCGGGCTGCTGATTTGCCAAGTCGGACTTATTAATTATGACAATAGTTTTTTCATCTATCAACTTCAAACTCTCAGCATCAATATTTGTTGTATCTAGCATGACAATCTTCAAATCAGCATCTTCAGCACGCGCCAATGCTCGGCGCACGCCCTCGCTTTCAATCTCATCTGATGCAGCGCGAATTCCAGCCGTATCGGCAAAAGTAACAGGCAATCCGGCGATTTCCATACTGACTTCAATTACATCGCGGGTTGTTCCGGCTATGTCGGAAACAATTGCAGCATCGCGCTTTGCGAGAAAATTCAGCAGGCTGGATTTTCCCACATTAGGCGCACCGAGAATCACTGCATATAGGCCATTACGGATTTTCTCACCGCGATGATTATCATCCAAATGGTCTGAAATTTCAGCGCATAAATTCTCAATTTGATAATTTATTTTATCCTTCAATTCCTGCGGCAAATCCTCATCGGGAAAATCAATATAAGCCTCAATATTCGCCAGCAAACTAATAAGATTTACCCGCCATTCATCATAAATCCTGCCCAACTCGCCCTGCATCTGGCGCAATGCCTGCTTATGCTGGGCTTCAGTTTCCGCCTCGATTAAATCGGCCAAACCCTCTGCCTCGGTCAAATCCATTTTATTATTCTCAAAAGCGCGGCGCGAGAATTCGCCGGGTTTTGCCATCCTGAAATTGTTGATTTTTCCAAGAGCTGCAATAATTTTATTTATAACCGCAATGCTGCCATGCGGAAAAATCTCCACAACATCTTCTCCGGTGAAGCTGGCAGGTGATTTGAAATATATCACAATTGCCTTGTCGATAATTTCACCCTCAAACTGCAAATTGCATAGCGCGGCCTTGCGCGGCTCTAATTTGCCAATTCCCAAACTCGCCAAAGCAGGCAAACAGCCATCACCCGAAATCCGGATAACAGCAACGCCGGATTTGCCCATAATTGTGCTTAAGCCGAATATTGTTTCCATTGTGCAAAATTTTGTTTATTATTTATTCAATGAAGAAGGATAAGGAAAAAGCCACGGAAAAGCCAACAAAAAGCGTTCTGGATTCAGCGCTGGATTGGCTGCAATCTATTCGTCACTCCGGCATTGAGGTTATCCAAAGAGCCAAAAATCTTGAAAGAACCAATATGGAATTGGGTTTAAGATATCTCAATCAGGGCAATTTTTTTGATGCCGCCTTGCGTTTCAGATTCGTTGGCTGGCTAAATAAGAACAATCATATTGCCAAATATCTTGAGGGCAAATCATATGTTTATCAGGGCAAGTTTGATAAGGCGATAAAACCCCTGCAATTCGCTCTGGCTGCCGACCCAAGCCTAGAAGAAGCGCGCTTTTTTCTCGCAGTTTGTGGCAGTGATGTTGAGATAGACCGCGTCCCGCCCTCCATTCTGATTGAGCAATTGGAAAACACAACCGATATATATGAAAGCCAGATTGTAAAAGGTGCGAATTATCATGTGAATGAGATTTTGCAGGAAGAATTATTCAAATATCTCGGTGAAAAGCAGGGTTTCACATTCCTCGATTTAGATTGCCGCAGTGGCGATGTTGGCGAAGTTGTGCTTGAAAAAGCCGATAAAATCACCGGAATTGAGCCTTCTATGGGTTTGATTGCCCTCGCCCGCCAAAAACGCGTGGATGAAAAGCTGGTTTATAATGAGCTGATAAATAAGATGGGAATTGATTTCTTGCACAAAAATGTCGATAGCGAAGTCCCAATCAAATATGATATCATTACCATCACCTATTCATTCCTTAATTATGGCAGCTTGGATGAGTATTTTGCGCTAATTGCAAGGACGCTAAAACCCAAAGGTTTGCTGGCGTTCAACATCTCCAAAGCCTCGGTTACAAAAGGCTATGAGTTTGAAATGGATGTAATGGATTTTGCCCACTCCAACGAATATATAGCCGAACTTGCCGATGAATATGGATTCAAAGCTATTGTTGAAAGGGATATCACCTATCAAAGCGGCAAGCAGGATGTATTTTATCTGATGGAGAAAAAATAATGGGTGCAGAAGTAGTTTCAGAAAGTTTCATGCCGGATGTTATCGGGATTATCGGCTCGGCATTGCTGATTTTCGCCTATTTTCTCCTGCAAAAAGGCTCGCTCAAAGGCGATGGCTGGGGCTATTTATGGATGAATCTGATTGCCGCCTCGATGATATTATATTCGCTGCTTTTCCATTGGAACACCGCCTCCTTCATCATCGAAATCTTCTGGATTGGCATTTCCATTTATGGCATGTGGAGAAGGTTGAAAAAGAAAGATGATATAGTTTATAAGGAAGAAATATGAAAATACTCCCACTTGCAAATAAGCTCTCGCTCGAAGTCGGCATTATCCATTTTGTCGGAATTGGTGGCATCGGTATGAGCGGTATTGCCGAAGTGCTGCATAATCTCGGTTTCAAGGTGCAGGGCTCTGACCAGAATAATAACGGCAACACCAAACGCCTTGCCGATATGGGCATCAAAATCATGATTGGGCAAAAACCGGAAAATGTTGCTGAGGCTAGTGTTTTAGTCAAATCCACAGCCGTTAAAATGAATAATCCTGAGATTCTCGCTGCAAGGGAAGCGCATATTCCCGTGGTACGCCGTTCGGAAATGCTGGCGGAATTGATGCGCCTTAAGCTTTCCATCGCCATTGCCGGAACACATGGAAAAACAACAACAACCTCAATGGTTGCGACTTTGCTGGATGCCGCGAAATTTGACCCAACCGTTATAAATGGCGGGATTATCAACGCATATGGCACAAATGCCTATCTCGGCAAAAGTGAATGGATGGTTGTTGAAGCCGATGAATCGGACGGAACTTTTAATCATATTCCCGCAATTGCTGCAATTGTGACCAATATTGAGCCGGAACATCTGGATTATCACGGAAGTTTTGACAAGCTGAAGCAAGCCTTCAAAGATTTTGTCAGTAATATCCCGTTTTATGGTTTTGCCGTTATGTGCCTTGACCATGAAGAAGTGCAAAAGCTCATCGGACAAATCACAGACCGCCGCATCATCACCTATGGTACAAACCCGCAAGCTGATGTGAAAGCGATGAATATTACCACAAATGATAAAGGCTCAACATTTGATGTGAAGCTTCAGGATCGTACTATCAAGCAGGTTTATCTGCCGATGCCCGGCCATCATAATTTACTGAATTGCTTGGCGGCGATTGCTACCGCGAATGAGTTGAAAATAAGCGATAATACTATCAAGCGCGCATTTGAGAATTTTAGCGGGGTAAAGCGCCGTTTCACCAAAGTCGGCGAAGTTGGCGGAATTAGCGTGATTGATGATTATGGCCATCACCCAACAGAAATTGCTGCAACCCTGCAAGCTGCCCGCCAAGTGTGCAAAGGCCGCGTGATTGCAGTGGTACAACCACACAGATTCACCCGCGTGCGTGATTTGTTTGAGGATTTCTGCAAATGTTTCAATAATGCCGATAAGGTGATGATTCTCGATATTTATCCGGCAGGGGAAGAACCGATTGAGGGCGTGGATAAAGACCATCTCGCTGATGGCATACGCTCATTCAACCATAAAGATGTCGAAGCGGTGGAATTGGCGAATTTGCCGGCGAGCATCAATGAATATGCGCAAAAAGATGATTATATAATCTGCCTCGGCGCCGGTTCGATTACCAATATCGCGGCTGAATTGCCGGAGCAGTTGAAGGAATTGCGCAAAGCGGCTTAGTTGCCAGCCATATCTGGCCCAATTTGCGCCTGCCCGTGTCCTGCTGCCAGAATCCCCCGCGCGCCTTTTTTAGGAGTTAGCTTCGGCAAATCTTTGGGAAATTGGTCGGGGAAATTACGCGCAATGTCCTCAGCAAAGCTTGGCAAAGCAGCATATTCTGCCTTTGAAGTGTTTATCACCTGCACCTTTTCAATTAAAGACTTCATAGTATCTGTCAGCTCAGGGCTTGCTTTTAAATCTTCAAATTTCTCAACATCATCACCGCTCATTATCATAAATATATTCTCAGGATTTACTCCTGCGGTCAAAACCGTGCACATTTGCGCAAATGGTATGAGATACCACCCACCGCCCGACTCATCACTTGATCTATCAATCAGCACGACATCATCTCTGCTCATTTCCGGTAACAGCAATTGTAAGTCATCTGTGCCCGCAACTTTTGTTAGGCTAATTCCCTCTCTTCCGTAATTTGGAGCAAAGCTTTTTACTCTGAAAGTATTTGCCCCGCCCTCATATGCATTCACATAATATATTGTCATTTTTATTACCTGATTTGAATTTTCTTGGCTTAATTACTAAGAAACCTTAATTTGGTCAAGTTTTATGTTTCCTTAAATCCAAAAATTGCTATTGATATTCCATGAATTTAGCGCAAAAATTACCATCAGTCAGAGGCCGTATTAGCGAGAATGCCGATTTATCCAAAACCAACTGGTTTCAGGTTGGTGGCACGGCGGATATTCTCTTCAAACCTGCCGACTTGGAGGATTTGCAGCATTTCCTGCAAAATAAGCCCGAATGCCCGATAACAATCCTCGGCGTTGGCTCTAATATCATCATCCGCGATGGCGGGATTGAGGGCGTGGTCATCAAATTAGGGCGCGGATTTGCCGAAATCTCGCATGAGGGGGCGGAAATTATTTGCGGCGGCGCGGCTTTGGATGTGCATATCGCCACCTATTCTGCCGAAAGCGCCATTGGCGGGCTGGAATTTTTAAGCGGAATCCCCGGCACTATGGGCGGTGCAGTTGCAATGAATGCCGGAGCATATGGCAGCGAAATCAAAGATGTGCTGGTTAAGGCAGAATTAATTTCTATGGATGGCAAGGCGCATATTTTCTCGAATAAAGAGCTGGAATTTGAATATCGCAAATGCGGAAAAATGCAGGAAAAGCAATTTATTGTTAGCAAAGTCTGGTTAAACGGCAAGCATGGCAATAGCGAAGAAATTTCCGCAAGAATTGTGCAGATAAAATCCGAAAGAGAAGGCACGCAACCTGTGCGCAGCCGTACCGGAGGCTCAACTTTCAAAAACCCGCCCACTGCAAAAGCGTGGGAGCTAATCGACAAGGCGGGCTTGCGCGGATTTTCCATCGGTGGCGCGCAAGTTTCGGAAAAGCATTGCAACTTTTTGATAAATACCGGAAATGCAACCGCGCAGAATATTGAAGATTTAATCCATCATATTCAGGAAAAAGTGCTGGAAGATTCAGGAATCAGGCTGGAAACTGAGATAAAAATCATTGGACGAAGATAAAACTTGCATATATAGTTAATATATATTAATATTCGTCAAAATTATGGGGAGAAAGACATGGGAAATGATATTTATGAAGCGCTAAAAGATTTTCCGCCGGAAGCGCAAGTTATATTACGCGAAAATTTCGGCAATTTACCGGAACTGCTAAATTATACAGGAGAAGTTCTTACACATCCTGACAAGGCAAGATTGCCCCGCTCAGAGCCAAGCACACACGCGCACCAAGAGCCGCTTGATTATGCGCTTGAAGAAAATATTGTTGCAGTGAGCATTACAGGATTGAACCTGAAAAAAGCAGCAGTGGATATCCGCGAGAAATTGCTGAATCTGGATTATGCGCCATCAAAGAAAGAGCTTATTGCTGCGGCAAAAACCCTTACAGGGCATATTGAACATGGCGATGATACTTTATTAATCGAAGAAAGCTTGAAGCCGAAATTACAGGCAGTTTATTCTGTGCATTATGATAAAAAACCAAAAGGTGACGAAGGCGTGAATTATGCTGACCTACCCCCAAGAAATAAGGCGCTATATGATGCTGAAATCGCGCGCCGCCTTGATAATAAAGATGGTGAGAAGCCAAAAGAATTTGCAGCAAGAGTCAATGAGATGCGTGATGAATTAACCGCAAATACTGATATTATGGTAGATTTGGCAAAGCAACAAAATGATATGAAAGGGCTTTCTATCAGAGACTTAGCGCAGTTAGTCGCACAAAAAGCCGAATCTAAAACAAGAGAATAAAGCTACCAATTTTTAATCAAATATGGTATAATAATAGGACATGACACAGACACAGGATATTTCTGCGATGCTTGACCCTGAAATCCTTCAGCAAGCGCAAGCACTTGGCAGCCGTATAAATGGCGGAAATGCAAGCGCACAGGTTTCTGCAAATTTTGTGGCAGAAAAAGGCTTCCGCGCTGATGCAGGTGTTGAGCAGACTGCGTCTATGACATTGCGGGCAAAAGATAACCTCACTGAACAGGAAGCAACCCAAAAGCAATTTGAAGAAGAGCTTGAAGAAATGCGCGCGCCAATGCACTGGAAAACTGAGCAAAAACTGGGGTTTGAGGTGGAAAAAGGCTTGCTAAACGGCATGGAAGTTGATGAGGTTGATACTGGGTTTTTCAACGCACCAAGCATCACCGGCAATAACGGCATGGAGCAACAGCAAACACAAACTCCTACTCACTTAAGATAAAATTCGCGCTATCCCGCCATTAACAGCGACTCATAATACTTGTAATTTCAGCATTTTTTGATATATTCTCGTTTTCGTAAAACTTGGTAACATGTTGAGGCTTGGATTTTTAAATTATGTTTCATAATTTGGAATTCTACTAGACAGCCGAGGCAAGCAAAGCGCAGTATATTTAACATATATGAGCAGTTGCGAGTCCGAAGGATAACAACGTGGAAGCCAAATTAGGAAACATAAAATCATGGCTAAAAAACTAACAGGCTCGGAAATCATCATAAAATCGCTGCTTGATGCGGGGATTGATACTATTTTCGGCTATCCGGGCGGCGCAGTTTTGCCGCTTTATGACGCAATTTTCAAACAAAATCGTCTGCGCCACATTCTTGTTCGCCACGAGCAAGGGGCAATTCACGCAGCGGAAGGCTATGCGCGCTCCACCGGAAAAGTCGGCGCGGTTTTGGTAACATCCGGCCCCGGCGCTACCAATGTTGTAACCGGATTGACCGATGCGATGATGGATTCTATTCCGATAATTTGCATCACCGGACAGGTTGCTACCCATTTAATCGGCTATGATGCTTTTCAGGAGGCGGATACGGTAGGCATCACCCGCGCCTGCACGAAATATAATTATCTTATCAAAGATGCAGATGCCGTGGCAAAAACCATGCAGGAAGCTATTTATATTGCAAAAACAGGTCGCCCCGGTCCGGTGGTGGTTGATGTACCGAAAAATGTTTTGAATGCTGAAACCACAAAATATGAAGAGAAATATATCCCGCGCAAATCATATAAAGTGGCGAAAAAAGGCGATGAAAAAGCAATTGCAAAAGCTGTGAAATTGCTGGCAAATGCGAAACGTCCGGTGATTTATGCCGGCGGCGGAATCATAAATTCGGGTGAAAAAGCCTGCAAAAACCTGCATAAGCTGGTGAAGCTGACCGGATTCCCGATTACCGAGACTTTGATGGGCTTAGGCGCTTATCCTGCTAATGAACCTGAATTCCTCGGAATGCTTGGAATGCATGGCTCGCTAGAAGCAAATATGTGTATGCATGATTGCGATGTGATGCTGAATATCGGTGCGCGTTTTGATGACCGTGTTACCGGAAATATCAGCAAATTTTCGCCTAAATCCAAGAAAATCCATGTTGATATTGATAAATCCAGCATCAATAAATGCATCAAAGTTGATATCCCGATTGTTGGCGATGCTAATGAAGTTATTCAACAAATCATGGCGGAATGGAAAAAGCAGAAATATACAAAACCCGATATTTCAAGCTGGTGGAAAAAAATTGCAGCTTGGCGCAAAAAAGAATCATTCCGCTATACTCAGGGCACAAAGATTATCAAACCGCAGCATGCTCTGCGCCGCTTGGATGCAATTGCCAGCAAACTCAAAAAAGATTTTTATGTCACCACCGATGTTGGTCAGCATCAAATGTGGGCGGCACAGCATATCAAATATAACAAGCCATATCGCTGGATGACTTCCGGCGGCTTGGGCACAATGGGCTATGGTATGCCTTCTGCGATGGGCGTGCAGGTTGCGCATCCGAAATCGCTGGTAGTTTGCGTTTCAGGCGAAGCTTCGATTATGATGTGCATACAGGAGCTTTCCACCATCAAACAATATCGCCTTCCGGTGAAAGTTATGGTTCTGAATAATCATTATATGGGAATGGTGCGCCAATGGCAGGAAATGTTCCACGGCAATCGCTATAGTGAATCATATATGGATGCGCTGCCCGATTTTGTTGCATTGGCAGAAAGCTTTGGCATCAAAGGTTTGCGCGCCAATAATCTGGATGAGCTGGATGATACGCTAACCGAAATGATAAAACATGACGGCCCGGTTTTTTGCGATATCGTGGTGGATGATAAGGAAAATGTTTATCCGATGATTCCGGCAGGTGCAGGACATCACGAGCTTTTGCTTTCTCCCGATGATGCAAAACCGGATGTGAGCAGCAAAGAAGCCCGCAACGCGGTTTAGGCGCAATTTAGGCTGAAGTAAACGCCATCTTCTCGGCGCTAGACATCTCATATAATTTGTTGAAATGGTCAAAATAAAGCGCGGCAACTCTTTTGACGAAGGTCTCTGTCCATAATTTCAGGTTATAACCGCGATTCAGCACCTCATTATGGAGTTCAATTTCAATTTTTTGCATAATTTCAGCATCGGGCAAGCCTTTTTGCTTATCCATATAGAACCAACCCGGAGCAAGATTCTTATCCATCATCATTTTCATCAATCCGGCCATTATGGCATCCCCTTCTCGGTTGAAATATCCCCACCGCCGATATTTTGCATATCAGGCGTAGATTTGCCATTATCTGCCAGTTGAGCGCTTTGTGGGGCAACGCCCATTGCCGCACGTGTCATTTCCAAACTTTTCTCCATAGCGGCAAAAAGCTCATCCTCGCTGGGCATTTTATCCGCATTCTTTCCGGCGACCATCTCTTCATCATGGAATGCTTCTGCACCATTGAGAAGATTGGAAACGCTATTTGAAACTGCCGTTGATATAATCATGATTTTTCCCTTATTATGCATAATATAACATCGCAAAGTTACAGCGTTATGACATCCAAGTTAACGAAAGGTTAACAAATCGATTATTTTATAATTCTCTTTTCTGTGCTAGAACAACCGCATGTCATACGCAAATTTACAAGATTTCATCAAAAAGCTGGAGAAAAAGGGGCTTTTGATACGGGTAAAAGAAGAAGTTTCCACCGAATTGGAAATGACTGAAATTGGCCGAAGAATGCTGGCTAAAAACGGAGCAGCCATACTTTTTGAGAATGTAAAAGGGCATGACATGCCTGTTCTTATCAATCTTTTCGGTACGGTTGAGCGGGTGGCGCTTGGGCTTGGCAAAAATGATGCTTCCGAGCTGCGTGAAATTGGTGAAATGCTTGCATTTTTCAAGCAACCTACTCCGCCAAAAGGCCTGATGGAAGCTTGGGATATGCTGCCTACCGTCAAAAAAGCCATGAATATGCGCCCAAAAATCGTCAAAAAGGCAGATTGTCAGGAAATTGTGCTTAAAGGCGATGATATTGACCTTGCAAAGCTCCCAATCCAAACTTGCTGGCCGAATGAGCCTGCCCCGCTTATCACTTGGCCGCTTGTGGTTACTAAAGGCGCAGGGAATAGCCCAACCGATAATTATAATATGGGCATTTATCGCATGCAGGTTTTGGGCAAAAACCAAACATTGATGCGCTGGCTCAAACATCGTGGTGGCGCGCAACATCACCGAAATAGCGAAGGGAAAATTGAGAAATTCCCATGCGCTGCGGTTATCGGCTCTGATCCCGCCACAATATTAGCTGCCGTATGCCCAATTCCCGATAATATGAGCGAATATCAATTTGCAGGGCTGCTGCGTGGTGAAAAAACCGAATTGGTAAAATGCAAAACCATTGATTTGGAAGTCCCCGCCAATGCCGAAATTGTGCTGGAAGGCCATGTTTCCTTTGATGATTACCGCGATGAAGGGCCATATGGCGACCATACCGGATATTATAATTCGGTGGAGAAATTTCCGGTTTTCACTATTTCTGCCATCACTATGCGTAAAAACGCGATTTACCATAGCACATATACCGGCAAGCCGCCCGATGAGCCTAGCGTTTTGGGCGAAGCCTTGAATGAGCTATTTATCCCGCTTTTGCAGCAACAATTCCCCGAAATTGTCGATTTTCATCTACCGCCCGAAGGCTGCAGCTACCGCGTTGCTGTGGTTTCCATCAAGAAATCATATGCCGGACATGCAAAGCGTGTGATGATGGGAGTTTGGAGCTTTTTGCGCCAATTCGTCTACACAAAATTCGTGATTGTCGTTGATGACGATATCAATGTGCGTGACTGGAAAGAAGTTGTCTGGGCAATTTCTACGCGTATGGATCCGGTACGTGATACTACATTAATCGAAAACACCCCGATTGATTATCTGGATTTCGCCTCCCCCGAAAGCGGACTTGGCGGCAAAATGGGGATGGATGCGACCAACAAAATCGGCGCGGAAACCAACCGCGAATGGGGCACGGAAATTGCAATGGATGAGGATGTTGTGAAACGTGTTGATGAATTGATGGAATTAATTAACAAAGATTGACAAAAATTAGGGGTTGCGATAATATAGTTAACATCGCATATTTCTGAGGCGCTATGTATCTTCTCCCCAGTATTATTTTAGCAGAACCAACCATTGTCGGATACATGCGGGAAAATTTTCTTGGCGCAGAACTCTTTCCTTGCATTTGGCCAAAGCAAGAGACTGTCGGTTGCGTAGAAGCTGCTAGAGAAAGGGTAATGGTCAATTGGGCTGCAAGATACCCGCACAGAATTTTTAAATCTGTACCACTTAATACCGAAATAAAAACCGCAATTTTTCTGGCTAAAGCTAAAAACGGTGAAGAAATATTTGTGGCTGCACATATTCCCGCAGATAAAGACTTAGGCTCAACAGGGATGTTAAAGAAAGCTATCGCCGCAAATGGAATCGAGCTGGTAGGAAAATTAGAGCGTGACATGGCACTTCCAAGATTAAATTCTGCTCTCCAAAAAGTATTGGACAAGTGGCGGGGCTGGGATGAGGAAGCTCTCTCTGAGTTAGAAAAAATTGAAGAACGAATAGCTCATGATGCTTTAGAGAGCTTTCGTCAGGTTAAAGCCGCTCTGGAAAAACACATAGATGACCCCACAATAAAATCTGGAATGCTTAATCCTTGGACTCTTTATTTTTATGCATGCGCTCATAGTGATTGTAAGAAAACTGGGGATAAACCAATTAGAATAGTCCATCTTGTTGATAAAGAATTAGCCGAGCGAGAAACAGCCTCCACAACCAATGCCGGCACAAAATATCATTCCATAATAGTTCCAAACACATCTTTGGGGTTTGAATATCTTAAAGGCGCGACAAGCTCTTTGGAAAATAGCACTTACATCGTTTCCGATGCAATTACCCATAGAAAGCAAGCCCAGCAAATTTCACTATAAGAAATATTTTTTGCCGTCTTAATCCTTTCTTAAATCTTCTGGCAGTAAAATCTCATCCTGTAGTAATTTTAGAATTATGAGCATAAACTAAAAATAAAAAGGCGAAAATTATGTCTACACCAATCACAGTTGCATATGGCGATGGAATCGGCCCGGAAATCATGGAAGCCACCCTCAAAATCTTGATGGAAGGCGGGGCGAAGCTTGATATTGAAACTATTCAGATTGGCGAAGAGCTATATAAGATGGGGTTTTCCAGCGGATTTGATAAAGATGCGTGGAATTCCATCAACCGCACAAAAGTGCTGCTAAAAGCACCGATAACCACTCCGCAAGGCGGCGGTTATAAATCACTCAACGTAACTTTACGCAAAAGCTTGGGGCTTTATGCCAATGTGCGCCCATGCCGCAGCTATCACCCATTTGTCGAAACCGACCATCCGAAAATGGATTTGGTGGTGGTACGCGAAAATGAAGAAGATTTATATGCCGGAATTGAATATCGCCTGAGCGCAAATACTTATGAATCGCTAAAATTAATTACCAAGCAAGGTTCGGAAAAAATCTGCCGTTATGCGTTTGAATATGCAGTGAAAAACGGACGCAAAAAAGTGAGCTGCTTTGTCAAAGATAATATTATGAAAATGGCAGACGGCGCGTTCCATAATGCCTTCAAAGAAGTTGCTAAGGAATATCCGCAAATTGAAACTGATAGCCATATTATCGACATTGCCTGCGCCCGCCTCGCCACGCGTCCGGAAATGTTTGATGTGATTGTTACCGAAAATCTATATGGCGATATTATCTCCGATATCGCGGCAGAAATTAGCGGCTCAGTTGGTTTAGCGGGAAGCTCGAATATCGGCGATAAAGCCGCAATGTTTGAGGCTATCCACGGCTCTGCGCCTGATATTGCCGGAAAAGGCATTGCAAATCCAAGCGGGATTTTGCTCGGTGCTATTCAAATGCTAACTCATATCGGTCAGCCTGAAGCTGCCACAGCAATCCATAACGCATTGCTAAAAACGATTGAAGATGGCGTTCATACCGGCGATATTTATAAGGAAGGCATTTCCAAAAAACATGTCGGCACGGAGGAATTCACCAAGGCGGTGGTAGAAAATATGGGCGAAAAACCGCAAAAATTCAGCGCCGTGGAATATAAACCCGCCGCGAAAAAAGCTGCAACTGAGAATAAATTAACTACGCTCAGCACAGTGAAACCGGAAATTCGCGGAATTGATGTTTTCATCGGCTGGGGCGAAGATACGGAAAGTTTGGCAGCAAAAATATCCGGCATAAAAACCGCAAATTTAACACTGGGGATTTTGGATTTCAGAGGTTTGAAAGTCTGGCCGAAAGGCGAAGGCACGCCAGATGTTGAAAAAGGCGAAATCTTCCGCGCCCGCTTCCGCAGCCCAAAGGCAATAGAAGCAGCTGAAACTATTGAGTTATTGGGCAAACTTTCCGAAGCCGGAATCGCCATCGCCCAAACCGCCACCACATATATGTATGGCGAAGAAAAGGGCTATTCTCTCGCACAAGGTGAGTGATTATTTTTGCAATTCTGAGGCTGCTACTCTCTGCCGCCTTTCATCAACTTTCATTTGGAAGAATTTTATTCTATCATCAATAGCTGGGTGAGTAGGATAAGTAGTATCTTCTGTAATGCCAAGCTCTGTTCTCTTTTTCTCTACGTAATTTTTTGTCCAAATTGCTGCTTTTAAACTTTCCTCAGGGTCAATGATTTCTGCAGCAAAAGCATCCGCTGCCATTTCCATTTTCACGCTCCTATCACTATAGTCAGCCCTTGTCGGCATATCAGAATTTCTATGCGCGGACTCAGCATAGAAAAAAGTTGCAAATCCACCTGCCAGCAAACTAGGATAACCAAAGCCACGAAAAGAATCCTTTATTTTTTTGCCTAGCCTTGTACAATTTGTGAATGCCACAGCTATTAGTACAGCAGCGCAAGCCAGAATAAGGCCATAAATCGCCGAAGCATGCTGAGAGTTACCGAAATCAGACTTAAGCCAAGTTGGAGAAACCCTATAAATATCGCCATTTTTCACATGCCCAAATTCATGTGCAATCATCGCATCCGCATGCTCAATCGGGGCAGATGTGCTTATTGCAATTTGAGGCTTGTTGTTTTCGCTGAGCGTAGTATTAGCCTTAGGAAAATCACTATCTAAGAGCTTGAATATAGGGCGCTCACCATCATATTTTGCCGCAATCTCACGAAACACCCCAACATAGGCTAAATCCTCCTCATTATTTAAGTCAGGATCGTATGTAGAATATAGGAATGGAAAAAGATCAGACATTTAGAATGATTAACACTTGAGTGAACAAATGTCAATTCTATCATCACCTCAAAACAGAAAATCTCACTCCACCGCGGCGGCGAGTTTGGCTGCTTGGTCTTCCGTAATCAGCGCGTCAATAAGCCCGCCTAAATCACCTTCCATCACGCCGGGCAGATTGCCGACATTCAAATTGATACGATGGTCGGAAATACGATTCTGCGGATAATTATATGTGCGGATGCGCTCACTTCTATCACCCGTGCCAACCTGCCCTTTGCGCTCGGCAGCATAGGCTTCGTGCTTACGGCGGCGCTCCTCTTCATATAATCTTGAACGCAAAACTTTTAGGGCTTTCGCCTTATTTTTATGCTGCGATTTCTCATCCTGCTGAATCACCACAACTCCGGTTGGAATATGGGTAATACGCACCGCGCTATCGGTTGTATTCACGCTTTGCCCGCCGGGGCCGCTGGCGCGAAACACGTCAATACGCAAATCTTTTTCGTCAATTTGGACATCCACCTCTTCTGCCTCAGGCAGCACCGCCACGGTTGCAGTTGAGGTATGCACACGCCCGCCACTTTCAGTTTTTGGCACGCGCTGCACACGATGCACTCCACTCTCAAACTTCATCTTGGCAAATACGTTTTTTCCGGTAACCATCGCTGAGGCTTCCTTATACGAACCGATTCCGCTTTCCGAAATGTTCAGAATTTCCACTTTCCAGCCCTGTGTTTCGGCATAACGCGTATACATACGAAATAAATCCGCCGCAAATAGCCCTGCCTCATCGCCACCTGCTCCGGCACGAACTTCCAGAATTGCGTTTCTTTCATCCGCCTCATCTTTGGGCAGAAGTTCAACTTTTATCTGCTGCTCAAGCTCTGTGAGCCTTTCTTTTGCGGTATAATACTCCTCTTCGGCAAGGTCTTTCATTTCCGGATCGGACATTAATTCTTCGGCAGATTCCATATCGGCAGAAAGCTTTTTATATTCACGCGCAAGCTCCGCCAAGCCTTGCGTGGCAGAAAGCTCCTTATTCGCTGCAATCATTTCATCAGTCGGCAAATTTCCGGTGCTGAGCTTTGCATTCAGCTCATCATATTTTTGGAGGATGTTATCCAGTTTGTTCTCAATACTCATGGGAAGTGCTTATATATTAACTTTGATTTGTTCGCCAGAATTTAAATTCTTGAGGGTATAGGAATTTTCTTTTGCCTCATCTTCGCCATAAATCACTGCAAAGCTTGCGCCCATATTATTGGCTTTTTTCATAGCTTTGCCGATATTGGTTTGAGCAATGATTTCAGCCATTTTCCCTTGCGCCCGCAAATTCTGGCAAATTTGCAATGCCGTGGATTTCAATTCATCATTTCCGGCAATTACCGCATAAATTTCTCTTGCCTGCGGTTTAATCTCAGCCAGCAATAGCAATCTTTCCAGCCCTGCACCCCAGCCGATAGCCGGAATATCCTGCCCGCCCATTTGCTTGACCAAACCGTCATAACGCCCGCCTGCCAGAATCGTATCTTGCGCACCAAGCTCGGCAGATTTGAACTCGAAAACCGTGTGATTATAATAATCCAAGCCGCGCACCAGATTATGATTGATGGTTAATGCTTGATTATTGGCTGCCAGCAAATTCTGCACATCGTCAAAAAACTTGCGGGAAATATCATTGAAACTATCTGCCAATTTCGGTGCATTTTCGCATATCTTCTTATCGCCTTCATCCTTGGAATCTAAAATCCGCAACGGGTTTTTCTCCAATCGGGTTTTTGAATCTTCGCTCAAATCATTCTTATATTTACCCAGATAGCTCACCAAAGCCTCACGATGGAGAGCGCGGCTTTCAGCATCCCCCAGCGAATTTATATGTAGCTCTGAACTTATCCCCAGAGCTTTCAGCAATTCCGCAGCCATTAGGATAGCTTCGGCATCAGCCAAAGGTGTCGCATCACCAAAATGCTCAACATTCAATTGATGAAACTGACGCTGACGACCTTTTTGCGGGCGCTCATAACGAAAAACTGCACCTGTAGTAAATAATTTTAGCGGCAGGTTTTGCTGCAACCCGTTTGAAATCACGCTGCGCACCATCCCCGCCGTAAATTCCGGACGCAAAGTGAGGGATTCCGCGCCCCTATCTTCAAAGCTATACATTTCCTTGTTCACAACATCGGAAGTTTCTCCCATAGTGCGGGCAAAAACATCGGTAAATTCAAATATAGGCGTGGCCATTTCCCGAAAGCCATAGCGCGAGGTTATCTCACGCGCAACTTGCTGGATACGGAAGAATTTTTCAAATTCATCCGGCAATAAATCATGCGTGCCACGTACAGGTTGAAGTTTGCTCATGGTCGGGAGTTTAATATCAGAGATTTAAATTACAACTAATTGCTATGTTCTCGGCAGTGATGATAAATCCATCCAATATATCTTCGGGTTTTTCAGGTCGATTAATACCGGAATTTGCTTGTCAGTAATAAATCTCTCAGGGTTGAAATAAATCTGGTCACTCTCAAATAAATATAGCTTGTTATCACGCTCATTGAGCCAGCTCGCCTTGATTGTCCAATAATCCGCACTTTTATTTTTGGCATGAAAATCTACGCAATCAAATTCAGCATATATTCTTGTTCCTGATTGAACGAGTTTTTTGCGCTGTTGATGACGATTTACTACAGAATACATAACCCCCAGACCGATAAGCGCGAATATCCCGCCAAGAACTACAAAAATCAGCGGAAAACCAATCATCACCCACGAACTGTTTATTTTCGCATCAAAAGGGTCCTCAGCATTATATAAAACGTCAACCTCTTCACCAACTCTAAATGCCGGCGGATTGCTCCTAACACTATGTTGAAATTCATATTTCCCGCTGGGGATAATAAACTCCACTAACGGCGTATAAGAATATCCACCATTTCCCCGCCTATCATCTCCCCGAATCCTGACAAGCTCAATAACTTTGCCTTTAGTAGAGAGCGCGTGTTTCTTATATTCCAGATTATCCATAACATTATAACCACCAATTGCACCAAAAGCTGCTCCGAACAAAAAGAATACCAGACCGAATATAACTCCGGCAGTACTGAACTTATTTCTTATCTCTATTTGTCCCAAATGTATATTCGCCATTGTCTCTCCGATTTGAAAACTAATTAATAAACCCCAGATATTATAACAGCATAATTCTTAAAGAAACATTATTCTTGCAATATTCTGGAAAATCACATATAAAGCCACTCCCCAGCGAAGTGGTTCATAGAGCATCACCATTAGCGGGAATTCTTTATACATAACAAAAGGAAAAGACATGCCGAAAATGAAAACAAAAAAAGCCGTTTCCAAACGGTTCTCTCTCACTGCTAAGGGTAAAGTTCGCTCTACGCAGGCAAACACCCAACATAGAATGCGTAACCGCCAATCATCCACATTGCGCCGTCAACGCGGGACTTCGATTGTATCGAAAGATATGTGGGATAAAATCAAATCATGGCTGCCGAATGGCTAGGAATTATTAATTGCGCTCCCTTGCCGCGCAGGCAAATCGGGCTCAATGCCCTTGCCTCGCTGCGCTCGGAGACATTCTAACAACCAAATAAACTTTAAAAAGGCTAGAAGCTAAAAGCTAATAGCTAGGAGCAAAACAATGAGAGCAAGATCAGGAACAACAAATAAAGCACGTCACAAAAAAGTTTTGAAAGCCGCAAAAGGCTATCGTGGACGTAATCGCAAAATCTTTTCAGCCGCTATTCAGCGTACAGAAAAGGCAATGCAATACCAATATCGTGACCGTAAAAACCGCAAACGTACTTTCCGTGCGTTGTGGATTCAGCGTATCAATGCCGCAGTTCGTGAATTTGGATTGAAATATTCAACCTTCATCAACGGATTAAATTTGGCTGGCATCGAGCTTGACCGCAAAGTTTTGAGTGAACTGGCAATTTCTGAGCCGGAAACATTCAAAGCCATTGCCGAAAAAGCGAAAGCTGCACTTGATAAGAAAGCTGCCTAAAACTGCAAACGGAAAACAGTTTACAGCTTGCAGATGACAGTTTACAAGTTCAAGCTATGAGTGAACTATTACAGCTTAAGGACGAAGCTTCAAAAGAGCTTTCCAACGCCGAAGATTTGCGCGCGCTGGATGATATCCGCGTCAAATATCTCGGCAAGAAAGGGCTGATTACCTCGCAAATGAGCAAAATTGGCTCTCTCCCACCAGAGGAGAAAAAAGAGTTCGGACAGTTGGTCAATAGCGTGAAGCAGGATGTGGAAGCCGCAATTGAATCTAAAAAAGCTGAGCTAGAAATTGCCGAAATTAATCAGCGCCTAAAAACTGAAACGCTTGATGTGACCCTACCTATCCGTCCGCAAGCAAAGGGCAGCATCCACCCAATTTCAAAAGTCATGGATGAAATCAGTGCGATTCTGAGCGGCTTGAGGTTTGAGCAGCATGACGGCCCTAATATCGAAGATGATTATCATAATTTTGATGCGCTGAATATCCCCGAAAACCACCCTGCACGCCAGATGCATGATACATTTTATATGCCGGAGCAAGATGGCAAAAAGCGCGTACTGCGTACTCACACTTCTCCTGTCCAAATCCGTGCTATGCAGGGGAAAACTCCACCTTTCCGCATTTTCTCTATGGGGCGCACTTATCGCTCAGACTCCGACCAAACTCACACGCCGATGTTCCATCAGGTTGAGGCTTTGTTTGTTGATAAAAATGTCAATTTCGGACATCTAAAATGGACTGTGAATGAGTTTGTAAAACAGTTTTTTGAGGAAGAAAAAGAAATGCGCTTCCGTCCATCATATTTCCCGTTTACCGAACCTTCAGCCGAAGTTGATATTGGCTGGAAAGATGGAAAATGGCTGGAAATTATGGGCTGCGGCATGGTGAACCCTAAAGTTCTGGAAAATGTTGGGGTTGACCCGAATGAATATAGCGGATTTGCCTTCGGCGCAGGGATTGAGCGCATGGCAATGCTAAAATATAACATACCGGATTTGCGCCAGTTTTTTGAAAGCGATATGCGCTGGCTACAACATTATGGGTTTTAGAAAATGAAATTTACATACTCATGGCTGAAAGAACATCTGGAAACTGAAAAATCCCCTGCAGAAATTGCGGAAAAGCTCACTGCGCTTGGATTGGAGATTGAAGAATTCACCGATATGGGTGCAAAATATGAGCCGTTCTTGGTCGCGGAAATTCTGGAAGCGGAAAAACATCCAAATGCCGATAAATTGCAGGTTTGCAAAGTCAATAACGGCACTGAAACATTGCAAATCGTATGCGGTGCGCCCAATGCGCGCAAAGGCATCAAGGTTTGCCTCGCCCCTGTTGGCGCATATATCCCCGCCGCAGATTTCAAAATCAAACCGACAAAAATCCGTGATGTGGAATCGAATGGAATGCTATGCTCCGCTGCCGAACTTGGCTTGGGAGAGGATACAGCAGGGATTATGGAGCTTGGCGCGGATGCAAAAGTCGGCAGCAAATATGCCGATTATGCAGGGTTAAATGACAGCTTCTTTGAAATCGCCATCACGCCAAACCGTCAGGATTGCCTTGGTGTTCGCGGGATAGCACGTGATTTAGCGGCGGCAAATTATGGCAAATTGAATGCGCTTGACCACCCTTCCGGACTTTCAAATCATAGCCTAAAATGCCCGATAGATGTGGGCGGCGCTATATATTATGTCGGACGATATTTCCAAAATGTGCAAAATCAGCCTTCTCCCGCATGGTTGCAGAACCGCCTAAAATCAATTGGGTTAGAGCCAATTTCCGCGCTGGTCGATATTACTAATTACATAACTTTTGACCTTGGCCGCCCATTGCATGTTTATGATGCTGACAAATTGCAGGGAAATTTGACCATACGCGAGGCAAAAAAAGGCGAGAAGATTAACGCGCTTAATAACAAAGAGTATGAGCTACAAGGCTTTGAGCCAGTTATTGCCGATGATAACGGAGTTGTTGCACTTGCTGGCGTAATCGGGAATATTGAGTCTTCCGTTGATGAAAATACCAAGAATATATTTCTGGAAGTGGCCTATTTTGATGCAGATGAAGTTGCCAAATCAGGGCGCGCACATCAGATTGATTCCGATGCACGATATAGATTTGAACGCGGAATTGACCCTGATTTTCTCATCACCGGCGCAGATATTGCGACAAATATGATTCTGGAAATTTGTGGAGGTGAAACCAGCGAGATGATTCATTGCGGCGAAGAGCCAAATTGGCACAATGAAATTGAATTTGATTTTGCAAAAGTGAAATCCTTGGGCGGTATTGATATCCCGCGTGAAGCCTGCGAGGAAATTCTGGTAGATTTGGGCTTTGCCGTAAAAGGTAATAAAATCAGCGTTCCCTCATGGCGGCGTGATGTTGAAGGAACGGCAGATTTGGTTGAGGAGATTCTGCGCATAAACGGTTATGACAAGGTTGAACCGCAAATCTTACCGTTTAGCGGAATCAAAAGTCAGAAATCGGTAATCAGGAAGATTAGAGATATTCTGGCGAGCAGAGGCTTAACTGAGGCCGTAACCTACTCATTCCTGTGTGAAACGGCAGCGCAGGGCTTTGGTGGCGGAAGCGCAGCGTTAAAAGTTTCAAATCCGATTTCATCTGAGCTTTCCGATATGCGCCCCAGCATTTTGCCTAATTTGCTGGAAGCGGCGAGAAATAATGCTAATCGTGGCGTCAAAAACCTGTCCTTATTTGAAATCGGCCCGATATTTAACGAAAATGGCGAACAACAGACAGTAAGCAGCATCCGAGTAGGCAAAAACGCCGACAAGAATATATATGGTGATTCGCGCAAGATTGACGTTTTTGACGCAAAAGCTGATATTTTAGCAGTGCTGGAAAGCTTAGGCGCGCCGGAAGCGCAAATCAGAACCGAGAACCTACCAAAATATTATCATCCGGGGCGCAGCGCTGGATTATACCTTGGCAAAAACTGCCTTGGATATTTTGGTGAAATTCATCCTGCGACTCTGAAAACTTGCGATATCAGCGATGTGGTGGTCGGATTTGAGCTATTTATGGATAATATCCCGCAAGGAAAATCAGCAAAAGCTAAATACAAACAATTAGTTACCTCTGATTTCCAGCCTACTAGCCGTGATTTTGCATTTATAGTGCCAAATGACGTAAAAGCCGGAGAAATTGTCACAAGAGTGCAAAAACTTGATGATTTAATCACATCTGCCCAGATTTTCGATGTATTTGAAGGCAAAAATATCGAGGAAGGCAAAAAATCGCTGGCATTTTCCGTGCATTTGCAACCGACAAAAGCCACGCTTACCGACGCTGAGATAGAGAAAGTAAGCAGCTCGGTAATAAATCTCGTAGAGAAAGAATATAGCGGAGTTTTGCGCAAGTAAAATCGACGTTTTTGCCGAAACTCTTAACAATCTATGAAATTTACATAAAATTTGTCTTTTTTTTGCCTCAAAATTGTGTTATTATCCTCTCGTTCCAAATCCATCGGATTTAACCTTAATTATACATTAGAGGCGTAACGTAATGACGAAAACAACAAAGAAAGTTGCAAACGATAATAAGAACAAAAAAATTCAAATCATCAATGACAATACTAACCCTGACGAATCAAAAGATGGATTCGATATAGGTGATTTCCTTGTTTACCCTACGCATGGGGTCGGCGAAGTAACCGATGTTGAAACCAGCATTGTAGCGGGAACTGAAGTCACATTATATGTATTGAACTTCACAAAAGAGAAAATGACATTACGCGTGCCGGTAAAACGTGCTCACGCCGTTGGATTGCGCAGACTTTCCAATAAAAAACAAGTGGATAAGGCGCTCACCACATTAAAAGGCAAGCCGAGAACAGGTCGTGGCATGTGGAGCAGACGCGCTACTGAATATGGCCAAAAAATCAACTCGGGTGATATTGAATCTATCGCGCAAGTAGTACGTGATTTGCACAAAAACGTGGATGATCCGGATCGCTCATACTCAGAAAGAGTGATTTATGAATCCGCTTTTGACAGACTAGCCGGAGAGCTTGCTGCAATTAACAATATTGAGCCACAAAAAGCTGAAGAACTTCTAGTAAAGACGCTTGGCAAAAAAGCTGCTTAAGCTTTGACAAACGATAGAACATAAGATTTATAACTGGTAATTGTGCCCTTTTGGGCACTTTTACTAAAATTATAAGCTTTTGTCACAAATTTTTAAACAAACCATCCTTGCTTACCAGAGCTATAAATTATATAATTATGGTTAGATACTCTTGCTAATTGAGTAGCAAAATTTGTCGATAACTAACTAAGGATGTTAAAATGAAAAAACTTGTAAAATTATTTAAAGACGAAAGCGGTGCTACTGCTATCGAATACGGCCTGATTGCGGCTTTGATTGCAGTTGTTATTATCGCTGCACTAACTTTCTTGGGTGGTACTCTAAGAAATACCTTCTCTACAGTAGGTAGCGCAGTTGGTACTGCTCTATAATATTAAGTTATAGAATTTTAAAAGCCGGAGAAATCCGGCTTTTTTATTGCCTGATATTGCCTGAATTTTAAGATTATTGAGAGAATATGGAAATAATAGCTGATATCGCAATCAAATTTGCCGTTATCTCTGCCTTTGGGCTCTTTTTCCTGTTCCTGCAAAAAGCCTCCCCCTCCATCCCTGAGCAAAAATTCATTACCAAGGAATTCCGCCTTGATGCGCAATATTGGGTTCTTTCAACCTTCATTTCCCCAATATTACACGGAATTTTCGTAACGCTGATTTTCACGATAATATATATGGGAAATAATCAGCTATTCGTGGAGCGCACATATCTGAGCTCATTACCGCCTGCTACCAAGATTATAACTGCCATTATACTGCTGGATTTTGCCGGATATTGGGTTCACAGATTTTACCATGAGGTGAGATTATGGAAAATCCACTCCATCCACCACAGCCCGAAAGAGATTGACTGGCTAACCTCGCTACGTTTCCACCCATTTGACCAGATGTTCAGCGTTACCATACAATATTTACTGGTAGTTGCGATTCTTGGCTTTTCAATGGAAACCGCCATTATCGCCCATATTATTCGTGCTATATATGGCTTCTTCGTTCACGCTAATCTTTCATGGACATATGGCAAGCTAGGCTATGTAATTGCCAGCCCCGTA
>PCXJ01000119.1:0-3644 GCA_002787615.1 Alphaproteobacteria bacterium CG11_big_fil_rev_8_21_14_0_20_44_7 | reverse complement strand
ACCGCCTATAGCGAAAGCAACAGGCAGCCTGAGAATTTCGGCATTGGCGAAGATATCGGGAATAACATAATATCGCAGACACTCTACCCGTTTAAAAGAACGAAATAGCGCGAAAATCCTTCACAACAAACCATATCGAATGTATAAACCTCGTCATGGAAATTTATATAACCCAGTTCAATTACATAGCGAGCTTTGTGCTGATGGCATTTGGTCTATATTTGCTGATTACCACTAGCAATCTCGTGAAAAAGCTATTTGGCTTGGCAATTTTTCAAGCCTCCGTGCTGCTTTTGCTCATATCAATTGGCAATGTGAATGGCGGCTCAGCACCGATTATAAGCAAATCTCCGGAAGTGATATATGTAAACCCGCTGCCGCAAGTTCTCGTATTAACGGCAATTGTGGTAGGTTTGGCAACTCTGGCTGTTGGCCTTGCGCTGATAATTAGAATAAAGAAATCCTTCGGGACAATTGAAGAGGAAAAACGCGATGCTTGAGCATTTCCTTTCCAGCTTGCCTGTATTAATCGTTGCATTGCCGATGCTCGTTGCGCCTATTATTGCTATTCTACAGGGCAATAGTGACCGTGGAAGATGGCTGAGCTGGGTATTATGCTTTGCCACAACGGGCTTGAGCTTTGCTATATGTTTTCATTTACTGATAAACGTATTGATAAACGGACCACAAATTTATTTCATAAGCGGCTGGCCACCACCGATAGGAATTGAGTATGAGGCAGGGATTTTTACATCCATTATGCTACTGCTCGTAAGCGGGTTGGCCTTTCTCACCATGCCTTATGCTTTGTGCAGCATTGAAAAATCAATTCCACACAGAAAAGTACCGTTATTTTATGCCTCATTCCTGCTTTGCCTTTCCGGCTTTTTGGGCATGATAATCAGCAATGATTTATTCAATATATTCGTATTCCTCGAAATATCCTCAATCACCTGCTATGCCATCATCGCACTGGGAAAAAGCCCGCACGCTCTGACGGCAGCCTTTAATTATCTCATAATCGGCACGGTGGGCGGTACATTTTATCTAATGAGTGTCGCGCTAATTTATATGATGACCGGCACTCTTAATTTTTCTGATGTTGCGCATTCTATTTCAAGCGGAGAAATCTCCAAGCCTTTAGTTGCGGCGTTATGTATGATGATTACAGGCTTAGGCATCAAAGCTGCTATTTTCCCGCTTTCGGCATGGCTAGTTCCGGCATATACAAATTCTCCAACATATTTCAGCGCATTTCTATCCGGCACTTCCACCAAGGTTTCTATCTTCATCTTGTTCAAAATATTATATATCCTATTCCCCGCCTCACTCATATATGATGATTTGAATCTGGATACTATCCTTATGGCAGCGGCGCTAATGGCAATTATTTATGGGTCACTGGCAGCAATTTCACAGCAAAATGTCAAACGTATGCTGGCATACTCCTCCATCGCTAATATCGGCTATATGTTTATGGCGATTGCACTATTCAACGAAAAAGCCGTTATCGCCTTGTTGTTATTAATGGTTTCTCATGCGATTGCTAAAGTCGGGGCTTTTTTGGTTGTTGGCGCTATAGAAATGAGCACGGATTCGGTAGACATAAAGTCATTTAATGGGATGGGTAAAAAAATGCCGGGAATGATGGCAGCATTCATCATTTTTGGTCTTAGCCTCATCGGCACACCACTAACCGCCGGATTCATCGCAAAATGGTATTTACTGGATGCAGCGATGCAGGAAGGTGGATTTTTTGCCATCGGATTGCTGGCAGCAATTATATTCAGCTCTCTGCTAACTATAATCTATATTTGGAAGATTGTCGAAGCTGCCTATTTCCGCACAGCACACGGCAACATAGAAACTCCCAACTATTATGTCAGAATATCAATCTGGGCATTGGCAGTAAGCATAATCTTGCTGGGAATCATCTCATTGCCTCTGATAAGCTTTGGTGAAAGAATCATAGGAGGGTTAGTGATATGATGGAATCCTCCGTTTTGCTGATAATCGCATTATTCCTGCCATTTATTGCCGCTTCCGGAATCAATTTATTTTCCGGCCAGCCAAATTTGCGTGAAGCGGTGAGCCTTATCACTTCCCTGATACTTTCGGTTTGCCTATTTGAAATGGGGAATCGGTTACTTATCGGTGAAGTTGTTGAAGCAAGATTATTTGAATTTATACCGGGAATTGCACTCAAATTCCATCTCGAACCATTAGGGATTATATATGCGCTGGTTGCCGCCATTCTGTGGTTTGTAACTACCATATATTCACTCGGCTATATGCGGGCAAATGGCAAAAGAAACCAAACCCGCTTTTATATCTTCTTTTCAATCGCTATTGGCTGCTCTCTCGGCATCGCCTTTTCTGCCAATTTATTCACCATGTTCATTTTTTATGAGGCTCTCACCTTCTCAACCTATCCATTGGTGACGCATAAGGGTGATGAAAAATCACGAAAATCAGGCAAAATTTATCTGATGATGCTGGTCGGCGCTTCGATTGCCTTCTTCCTACCGGCAATAATCTGGACAGAAAATCTTGCCGGAACATTGGAGTTTACCGAAGGTGGAATTCTTGATCAATCAGGGCTTTCAAAGTTGGGACTGGTTTTCCTGCTATTCCTATTTGTTTTTGGAATCGGCAAAGCTGCCCTCATGCCCATGCATAGATGGCTACCCGCCGCCATGGTTGCGCCAACACCGGTGAGCGCGCTTTTACATGCCGTTGCCGTGGTGAAAGCCGGCGTTTTCAGCATCACCAAAATCATATTCTATATTTTCGGCACACATTATCTTGATGATAATAGCGGTGGATTTTTCAGCACCTCCCTGCTTGCCTATATCGCCGCCTTCACGATTATCTGCGCATCAATTATCGCGATTACCAAAGATAATCTGAAAACCAGACTAGCATATTCCACCATTGCCCAGCTTTCATACATCATCCTCGCGGCCAGCATTTTCAGCATTGCCTCGGTCAAGGCCGCCGCCATGCATATTGCTGCACATGCAGTTGCCAAAATCACATTATTCTTCAGCGCCGGAGCATTCACCACTGCAAGCGGCAAAAAAAATGTTAGCGAGCTGAACGGCATTGGACGCAAAATGCCGCTAGTTGCAATTGCGTTTCTCATCTCCTCACTCTCGATGATTGGCCTGCCATTTCTCGCCGGAGGGGAAAGCAAATTGCTGATTGAACATGCCGCAGAAGAGCAAAATTATGGCTGGATAACATTTGTACTATATTTAAGCATGGTCTTAAATGCGATATATTATCTGCCGATTTCTTATCGTGCGTTCTTCATGAAAAGCAAATCCGGCAAGGAGATTGTCAATAATATACCGATGCAAATCGCCATCACCATCACCACGATATTCACCATAACCTACATATTTTATATGGATTACATATCAAAACTTCTGGAGATGCTATAATGCGGCTATTGGAAAATCTGTTCGGCGAAGATGGCTTTCTGACAAACAACACGGGCACTTCACGCCCGCTGCTGATAATTTGCGCAGTTCTTTTTTTACTTCTTGTTTTTTCCTTCGCTAACATATAAGTTCGCTTTTGCTTTAAACAAAAGTTATAGAGCTTTCTGCTCTTGGCCCGTGTGGTGGAATGGTAGACGC
>PCXJ01000095.1:26606-30361 GCA_002787615.1 Alphaproteobacteria bacterium CG11_big_fil_rev_8_21_14_0_20_44_7 | reverse complement strand
CAATATCCGCGCAAGGTGGGCCCTATATCCCTGTAAATATCTCAGATTATGACAATGTTGCATACGCGGATTTGTTTAATGAGGAGTTTGTTGAAAATTTCAGATATCTTTTTGATTTGCAAAATGTAGTTCAGCAATTGCCGTTTATGTCACCAATTGACGGGCCAAGGGTCACAAGCGGCTTTGGTTATCGACGTGATCCATATAGTAGCAGTATGGCAATGCATAGCGGTGTGGATTTGGCAGGCAAGTTAAATTCTTATGTATATGCAACTGCGCCGGGTAAGGTTATCTTCGCCGGAAGAAAGGGCGCATACGGAAATGCCATCGACATCAAAAATGAAATGGGTTTTATCGTAAGATATGCACATTTGAAGAAAATCTCGGTCAATAAAGGCCATCAAATCAAAAGGGGAGATATTATTGGTGTGCAGGGCAGCACAGGGCGTAGTACGGGCGACCATCTGCATTATGAGGTGAGAATCAATAACAAGCCTGTAAACCCGATGAAATTCCTCTCACAAGCCAACAATATCAGGTATTATCATGCAGTTAGGTAAAAAAATCAAAGTTCAGGCACTTGTGCCCGCGTTTATTTCTACGGAAATGCATGTAAAAGGCGATATTATCGGCGATTGTGCGCTTGATATAAGCGGGCGTGTTGATGGCAATATCAAATGTCTGTCAGTCATGGTCAAAAGCGGTGCGATTATTAACGGCAATATCACCGCAGATAAAATTGATATTAACGGTGAAGTAAATGGCAATATCATGGCCAGAAAGATAAATTGCGGGGCTGCCGCAAAAGTTGTGGGCGACATAATCCATAAGAGCATCCATATCGAAAACGGTGCATATATTGACGGGAGCTGCCGCAAATTTGTGGATGAAGCTGAAGAAATCACCGAGGTTGAAGTGGCGGAAATGGAAGAAATGCCTGTAAGCAGTGAAGTGCTGGAATTTCGCGGCAAAGCCTTGAAAGAGTTAAAAAAAGAAGCCGTAACAGAGCTTGTCGAAGCCTAGGGCTTTTTAATGCTCATCCAGCCATAGCATTGCTGCGCAATATGGGTCTTCGGCGCCCAAATTCCAGTCGATTGTATTTGCCGCATCTGTCCTTGCGCCTGTTATGCAGTTTGAGATAGTGTAATATGCAGTGATTGACACTTTTCCCGTGCCGGGGCGTGAATCATCAATTTTTGTATCAAAAGAAAGCGCTTGTTTGGGTGTTAAGAACCCATAACCCCACCAATAACGGCTTGTGAGTAAATAGTTCCCTTCGCGCTGATATATATGCGCGCCACCAAGCCCGCTAGTTGGAACTCCAGAATTTGAATATGCTGGCAATATTCCTGCTAAAGTTCCATTTTGCGCACCTGCACCATAGTCATCAAAATCTAGCAATGGGTTGCAGCCTTCTCTGACCCCTCCACCTAAGTATGTGCCGCAAGTATAATCTTCTTTTGTGAATCCTGCTCGGTATAAATCTAGGAAAAAGCGGTTATACTCAGCGCCGTTACAGCCACCGCTATCATCTGTATGCCTGCCAATTATATTATTTCTTGCTCCTGCACCGACTGCGCATAGGCTGCTAAAGCTTGCTGCGCCATCGCCCGGCCAGACGTTATAGCGCTCCTTAAACATCATTGCCATGGACTTCCAGCCTTCCATTTCTTTGACAAGTTTTTGTATTTTGGTATTTTCAATCATGCTTTGAGCAACCAAAATCCCACCAATTAGCAACCCAATAATTACCAGAACGATTGATAATTCGACCAATGTGAAACCTGACCTATGTTTTAGGCGTGCGTGCATAGCTACCCGACCTTTTTTAGGGCTCTATTAATTTCTTCTGCCGGCATGGGTTTTGCAAGGTAATAGCCTTGGAATAAATCAATCCCTGCATCTTTCAGATAGTCGTAAGTTTTTTTATCCTCAATTCCTTCTGCCAAAACCATGCAGCCTTTTGAGTGAGAATATTCAATAAGCTTTTGTATTTTATCCTTAATAAGCGGCTTTTCAAAATTATAGGTTAGGCCACGGTCAATTTTTACGAAATCCGGCTTGGTTTCGTTTAATATCTCGCTTAATTGCTCAAGGGATTTTACGTCATCCAGCGCCACGCTATAACCTTTTGAATTGCAGAAATCCACAACTGAGGCTACTTGCGAAACATCTTCGACATGGTCCGATTTTGAAACATCCAGCACAATCCGTTTCGGCATTACATCATGCTCCTGCGTGGCTTCTGATAGTTTTTCCAGATATTTGGAAGGTAATTGTATAAATCCAGTGATAAAATTGATAAATAAGCTGCCGGGAACCTTGCATTCGGCAAATTTTTCAATTGCCTTAACCTGCAAATGCTTATCAATTATATGGTGGATTCGCAGTTGATAACAAGCTTCGATAATTTTACCACCGCCAATGGTTTCGCCATTTTTTTCCTCAACGCGCACGAATGATTCCACCCCGAAAGCTTGATTATTCCTATCAAAAATCGGTTGAAAATGGCAGGTGAGGCGGTCTTCCAGCATTGCTTCTGCGAGCCACATATTCTCAGCAATATTATCCCATTCATCTACAGATTTGAGCTGATCATATATCTTGTCATAATTAACATCACCGCCGTCATTGGGGATGACAGCCGCTTGCGGCCTATCATAATTCGCGGTTTTTAGCGTTTTTTTGATATCTTTCCAGCTTGCCGCCCATTTTTTCGGGGCCTCAATTACATAGATATTGCCCTCTAGCAGCTTGCCTTTTTTGCTATATTTTGCGTCTATGGCGGACGAGTTTTCCCCCTCTGAAAGCGCGATGCAAATCCAATATTTTGTTCCGGATGCCCATGGAAGGTTGAAATTCTTCATCGTAACGTCTATAACCTTTGAAACTTGTTGTTTATAAAGGATATCAAGATATAGTTACGAAATAATTAACGCCAAAAATTAGAGAAAATGAAAGAATTCCCCAAGAAATATAATCACAAAGAAGCTGAAAAAAAATGCCAGCAAAAATGGCTGGAAAACGGCGTTTATCACTGGCGGGATGATAAACCGCGCGAGGAAACTTTTGTGATTGATACCCCACCGCCCACAGTTTCCGGCATTTTGCATATGGGGCATGTGTTTTCCTACACTCAGGCAGATTTTATTGCACGTTACAAGCGCATGAAGGATTTTGACGTATTTTACCCGATGGGATTTGATGATAATGGCTTGCCGACAGAAAGATTGGTGGAGAAGGTCAAGAAAATCCGCGCTTCCGATATGCCGCGCGAAGAGTTTATCAAGGTTTGTGAAGAGGTTGTGGCAGATGCCGAAAAGGAATTTGAGGAATTATTCAATTCGCTGGCGCTTTCCGTGGATTGGCGCCAGAAATATATGACAATTTCCGAGCAATCTCGCAAAATCTCCCAGCTTTCATTTCTGGATTTATATAATAAGGGTGAAGTAGAGCGTCGCCATCAGCCTATGTTCTGGGATTGGATTGACCAAACCGCAATCGCAACCGCCGAAATGGAAGAAAAAGAGCTGGATAGCTTTGAAAATTATCTATATTTCCAGATTGAAGGCGGTGACAAGGTCGAAATTATGACGACAAGGCCGGAAATGCTGCCTGCCTGCGTAGCGGTTATGTACCATCCTGATGATGCCGATAAATATGAAGGCAAATTTGCGATAACGCCGTTGTTCAATGTGCGTGTGCCGATGATTGCCGATGAGGCAGTGGATAAGGAGAAGGGCACGGGCGTGGTG
>PCXJ01000095.1:0-26549 GCA_002787615.1 Alphaproteobacteria bacterium CG11_big_fil_rev_8_21_14_0_20_44_7 | reverse complement strand
ATTATAATCAATAAATATGGTAAATTGGAAGTTGAAGGCGAGCTTAATGGCCTCAAAATCAATGCAGCGCGCGCAAAAACTATCGAGCTTTTGGAGCAGGGCGGGCATACGGCGCAGCCGAAAAAGCCAATCAAACATATGGTAAAATGTGCGGAGCGCTCAGGCGCAGCGCTGGAAATCATCCCGACTGAGCAATGGTTTGTGAAGATTATCGATAAAAAAGAGCGCATCAAAGAAAAAATCAATGAGTGCAATTGGCATCCGAGTTATATGAAGCTCCGTGCCGAGCAATGGACGGAAAACCTCAATTGGGATTGGTGCATTTCCCGCCAGCGCTATTTCGGTGTTCCATTTCCGGTTTGGTATAAGCAAGATGGTTCAATTGTCGTGGCGCAGCCCGATGAGCTTCCCGTCAACCCGTTAGTAGATAAGCCAAAAGGCTATGAAGATGAGGAATTGACGCCAGACAGAGACGTCATGGACACATGGGCGACCAGCTCGGTTTCGCCGCAATTAAGCGCATGGGGGATTACCTCAAAAACCTCCCCCATATCAGGGGGGATAGAGGGGGGTGGAAAAGATGGAAATTCACCTCACCCCGACCCTCTCCTATTAGGAGAGGGAGGTTATATCCTTGATAAAAACCGTTACTCCAAGCTTTTCCCCGCCGATATGCGTCCGCAAGCGCATGAAATCATCCGCACATGGGCGTTTTATACTATCGTCAAGGCGCTGCTGCACGAAAACAAAGTTCCGTGGCAAAATCTGATGATTTCCGGCTGGTGCTTGGCAGAAGATAAATCAAAAATGTCCAAATCCAAGGGCAATGTCATCACCCCTGTGCCGCTGATTGAGGAGAAATCCAGCGATGTTGTGCGCTATTGGGCTTCTACTTCCAGCCTTGGCGCGGATACGGCATATTCTGAGGATGTGCTGAAAATCGGCAATAAGCTGGTCAATAAATTGTGGAATGCCTGCAAATTCGCCAGTTTGAATCTGGGCAAGCTTGAGGGCGCGGCAAATGCCGAAAATTGCACGGAAATCCTCGATAAATGGATTCTGACCAAATTAAACCAATGCATCAAGAACGCCGAGCAAGAGTTTGAAAGATTCGAATATTCCAAAGCACGCCAACATATTGAAGATTTCTTCTGGAATGATTTTTGCGATAATTATCTGGAAATGGTCAAAACCCGTTCATACGGTGAGCAAAATGGCGGGGCAGGGCAGCAATCTGCGCTAAACGCAATTTCGATATGTGTGGATTATATATTACGCCTCTGGGCGCCGATTGTGCCGCATATTACCGAAGAATTGCACGATATTATTTTCACTAGCGGTGAATCTATACATGCCCGTGGAAGCTGGCCACAAGCCAATTTGCCCGAAGATGAATCGGCAAAAAAAGCGGGCGAGCTGGCGAAAGAGGCGCTGGAATTAGTGCGGAAGTTCAAAAGTGATAATGAGGTTTCCATCAAATTCCCATTAAAAACGCTGGAAATTCAGGCGGATAGCGCGCTGGCAAAAGCATTGCAGGATTTAAAAGATTGCACCAGCAGCGAGGAAATCAACCTTGTGGAAAGCGCGGAAGTGAAGATTTCTGCCAAATTGGGCGAGCAAAAAGCGGCTTAACTTCAAATCGTTAAGCCTGCGTCAGAGCTTCATAATCCGCCATCAGGCGTTTTGTCGCTTCGCCTACGGTGAAGTTGAAATCACCATATTTACCATGGATGCAACCGATAGGCGTAACTTCGGCGGCTGTTCCGGTGAGGAATGCTTGCTCAAAACTGGCCAATTCCTGCGCCTCAATATGGCGTTCAATAATTTGAAATCCGGCTTTTTCTGCCAATCCGATAACGGTGCGGCGCGTAATCCCGTTTAGGAAGCAATCCGGCGTTGGTGTGTGAATTTCGTTACCATGGATGAAAAAAACATTCGCTCCGGTGGCCTCAGCGATATAACCACGCCAATCCAGCATCATAGCATCCTGAAAACCTTGCTTTTCAGCACTATGCTTGTTGAGCGTTGCAATCATATAAAGCCCCGCCGCCTTGCTGGCAACCGGTGCAGTTTCGGGTGAGGGGCGTTTCCAATCAGCCCAGCACATGCGCAGGCCTTTTTCCTTAGCTTCTTGACCGAAATATGAAGGCCATTCCCATGATGCAATCGCCAGATGGATTTTGCAGGCTTGCGCAGAAACCGCAATCATCTCGCTGCCGCGCCACGCAATCGGGCGTAAATAACCGTTTATAACGCCATTTTCACGTACAACTTCTTCGCAGGCTGCATTAATTTCTTCAACCGTAAAAGGAATCTCAAACCCCAGAATCTCTGCCGATTTGTGCAGGCGCTCGTTATGCTCATTCACTTTAAAGCATTTTCCATTATAAACCCGCGTGCCTTCAAACACCGCGCCGCCATAATGCAAGCCGTGCGAAAGCACATGCAATTTGCATTCACGCCATGGGGTGAGTTTGCCGTTATACCAAATAAACCCGTCTCTATCATCAAATGGAATCATAATTCACTTATCTATTGTCAGTTGCAGCTTCACAGTTTATATAACTTACATGACAAATCAACAAGAGAAACATCGCCATATTATCGCCTGCCTCGTAGATAATGAGTTTGGTGTGTTGGCGCGGGTGGTCGGATTATTTTCCGGACGCGGTTATAATATTGAAAGTCTGACGGTGGCGGAGGTTGACCATAAGGAAAATCTTTCACGCATTACCATTGTAACTAGCGGCTCTGATATGATTATCGAGCAGATAAAGTCGCTACTGGAAAGGCTTGTACCGGTGCATAAAGTGGTGGATTTAACCGTGCAGGGTGCGCATATTGAGCGTGAGCTTGGGATGATAAAAGTCCGCGGGAAGGGAGAAAGCCGTATTGAAGCATTGCGCATTGCCGATATTTTTCGGGCACGGGTGATGGATTCTACCGATAATTCCTTTGTTTTTGAAGTAACCGGAACACCGGAAAAAATTGATGCATTCACTGATTTGATGCGCCCATTAGGGCTGATAGAAAGTTGCAGAACGGGCACAATCGCCGTTTCTCGCGGCAAGGATGGCATTAAAGAGATTGAATAATCCGCTTCTAGATAACTCTAAAATAGGTTAGCAAAATGGTTTCAAAGGCTCAAGTAAAACTGAATGAGAAAGAGGCCGAAGAAGTGGTGCGTCTACGCTCCGCAGTTGTTTATACTGCGATAAAGCGGGAAGGTGAGGGCGAGTTAGAACGTCCGTTAATCTCACTTTGGTGGTCAGGGCTTGCGGCAGGGTTAGCAATATTCCTTTCTGTGATTAGTATGGGCGTACTGCATCATCATTTGGGTGATAGCCCGATTATACATTTCGGCTATTGCATAGGTTTTCTGGTAGTAATTTTGGGTAGGTTACAACTCTTTACGGAGAATACCATCACGGCGGTTGTGCCCTTACTGGCAAGGCCAAAAAAGAAAGTCCTCTATCAAACCTTACGACTTTGGGGGATTGTTTTTGTGGCAAATATGATCGGCATTTTGATAGCTTCCTTTGCGGTGCTTCACTTTGGTATGGTAAACTCCGATATTTTAGCCAGTATTGTTAGTATTTCCGAGCATTATATAGGGCGCGATGCTGCCGAGTTCCTTTTGCAGGGCATTCCCGCAGGATTCATTGTTGCAGCAATTGTGTGGATGCTGCCAAGCTCACACGGTTTTGAGTTTTGGGTGATTATAGTGATGACATATCTGATTTCGCTGGGTGGATTTACCCACGTGATTGCAGGCGCGGGCGAGGTTTTTATTATGGTAATGCTGGATAAAATATCTGCCATGGACGCAGTATTTTGCATGATATTGCCGACACTCGCAGGAAATATTATTGGCGGGACATTGCTTTTTGCGCTTTTGGCATATGGACAGGTGAAAGAGGAAATTTGAAGATATTAGCTAATATAATTTTAGCCAATATAATAGAAATTAGCCGCGCCTAATCATCATCCTCGACCAGATCCGGATGCAATTGCAGTGGACGCGCTTCATTGAACACGCAAACCACATCATCGCCATGGCGCAATGTGAACATTGAAGACACACGCTCAATCACGATATAATCTCCAACGGTACGGAAATTAATCAAAGCTTCTTTTCTCTGGCTATCAACAAGGAAAAACGCCGGAACATCTGCATTGATATCGCGGAACTGAAAATATGTGAACTCACCGTCATCAAAGATTTTGAGGGGAGAAATTCTATCTGGCCCTGCGATTGTATAATTGAAGTTATAATTTTGCGGGTTATTCAAAACATCATCTTCTGGGATATTATTTGAAGTTTCATAAACCTGAAGATCGCTTTTCCCCGGATATAGGAAGCGCATAGCAAAAATCATATCCGAGCTCATCATATCATCGGTTACTGTTCCGTGAAGTTGAAAATAATAAACACGCTTATTTGTCACCACGGTCATATTTGTATCCGGATTCGGCTCAATTGGCTTAAGGAATATACGATTGCCGGAAGGAACAATCTGCCAAGCAAGTGAGTCACCCACGGAGATTGTTTTAATATCTTCATCCACTTCAAACTCTATTGAGGATTGAAAGCCGTAATGACCGGTGAATTTGAACACATCATTTGGGTTATAGGGCACTTCCCTAATGCGGAAATCAGTAGAAATCGGTATAGAATCTTGCAGAGCTTGGGCATCTGTAGATAGCAGGTTCGTACTTAGCAAAACTCCAAAAGCGAACAAAAATGATGATTTTATTTTTCTCATATCTCTTTGGTTTTATAATCCGTAATTATCAGTTCTGGCAACTGTTTTATCTCATGTGTGTTTTGGTCTACAATAATTTCTTTATATTTAAAAGATATATCTGCCTGATGGCTGGTTATTTGCTGGGTATTATCAATGAATATCAAAGACACGGAATAATTTATTATAGCGCGATATTCCTTGTTCGTATCAATTTGCGTTCCTTCTTTCGGCAAATCAATCAAATTCACCTTATCTATAAATATCTTTTTCCGCGCATTTTTTCCATAAAGTAACACTGGGTGATTAGGGTTTTGCCGCATATCAGATTCAGTCAGAAATTGCTCAAAAACCTTGTCATCAGAGAGGTCGGTAACGAATCTAAAATTCCTATCGAGCCTTTCATCATTATATTCTTCACGTGATTTAATATATTCGGTGAGATAATATTTCACCACACCCTCAGTTGCCGCGCCGCCGTGTTTCGACAGCTCCTTGATGGAAATATCTTCTTCGGGTGAATATGGACGCTCGATTACAAAGCCAACTTCCTTATCTATCGGGAATATCTTGAAAAAGGCAATCCCTGCAATTCCGAGAAAAGTCAATGAAAGCAAAAGCAATATTATAAGCTGGGCAATCTGGGTTCGCGGGCGCACATGGATTGAATTATACCAGCTAAGCGCCTCATCATAATAAGTGCCGGATTCTATCATTTCTGCAACAATTTTCTTTTCTTCGTCCATTCTTAACCAGTAATATAAGCCTTATTGGATAATTATAATCAAATATGCTCTGGTTTTTGTAAAGAAAATGTAAAAAAAAACTGCTATAATAGTGAATATGAATAATTTCAGTATCATTACGGCTATATTTCTCCTTGTTTTTGCGGCATTTGCGGCGGAATCCAACGCTGCTGATTACGAGCTGGCGCGTGTGCGTTCAGATGGGAAAGTGATTGATTCGCAAGGAAATGTGACTGGTATCAAGAATAAATCCGACCCGCGCAACACTAAATATGAATATTATTACTACTCAATTGATGAAGATGGAAATCTGAGTGAGGAAAGCAGCTTTAAGATTATGAGCCATCCGGAAAATCTTGGTGCGGGATACGTGAAAGTACCGCTTAAATCCGAAGCTCCGGTTGCGAATGGCGGATATAGATCAACTTCTTCGGCACATCGCAATGAATTTGTGACTGAATACTAGATTCTAGATACTAATTACTTATTATAACTGTAAATGAATGCTATAAAATAAAAGAGATATGCCTAGAAAAACTCTTATCACAGCTCTGCTTTTTTCAGCCTTAACGGTTGCAGGTCTTTCATTGCCTGATGCAAATGCTGCAAGCTTGATGTCAGGTTATAATAACAAAAAATCATCCTCATCTTCCAAGATACCATCTTCAGTTAGCGTGGATAAAGCCACAACACTTCTAAACACGACTTTTGCGAATAAGGATGATTTAAAAAGCTCGGCAGAAAGCTTCCAGCGCGGGCGGGCATTATCAAAAGCCTTGGGCGTAGATAAGGTTAGGAATGAGAATGAGTTGCGCCAATATGCCGCGAAAATCAAAACTATTTCAAATCAGATGAAGTCGCAGGGCAAAAAAATGCCATATTCTGAGAGCGCAATTGATGACTTTAAGAAATATCAGGCAGCCATAAGCGGTTTGGATAGCAAATCTGATGATGCTAAGAAAATGATGTATTTTTCCGAGAATAGCGCGGAAACCGCATCAATAAAATATGTCAATAAAAGCGGTGCTAGTGTAATCGGCGGGAATAATGCCCAAGTCGCAACAGTAACAGAATTGCTGAACCTCGGCAGTGGCACAAAATCTGCACGCCGCGATAACTCTATTATCGGGCAAATTTCCAGCAGTAGCGGGCTCCCCGAAGGCAGGATAAATGATATCATATCAGTGATGGAAACCGGAGAAGTGCCAAGCCGAGCAAATAATTTTGTCTATGGCAGAGATTCAGAAACGGTGAACAATCTGGTTAAAAGCAAATATTCCACCGATATCAGCCGAGGCAAGAAGCTCTATGAGATTGCCGCGAAATCTTATGGTGAATATGAAAATTCGATGCGCGAATATAACAATTATATTCAATCACTTAAGGATGGCGAAGAGGGAAGAAGGGTTAGAGAATACGCAAAAAACAATAATGTCACCAATACGGGTGCCCTGCTAGCTCCATATATAAGCCGCGCTCAAACTTACCTTGATGCAGCAGAAAAATATTACGGGCAGGCGAATCAGGAAATGCAAGCCTATCAGCAATATATGAACTCTGTTATCGGCAGGGTTTCACATGATATGAAAAACGCCTCCAGCGACCATGATACTGCCACATCTATACTAGCAGGTGCGCTTGCCAATCAAACCGCAGAAAATCACAGTCAAAACATCAAAATGCTATATAGTAACGGCAAATTCGATGTGGATATGAAATCGGAGCTAAAATCCTCAAAATATAATAGTGGCGGGGTTTATGGCTCATTGCTGGCATTAAACCTGCTCGCCGATACCGGACAAGCTGCGGGTGATGTTGCGGGCGCTATCGGAATTGGAGCTGGCAGTGGGTCTGGCACAGAAACTACTGAAGGCGAAGAGGAGATTGGCGGATTAAATCGCGTGTTAAAAGAGCATGAATTTTGCGCTGATGAAGAATGCACAAATCTGATGCCACTTTGCGATGGCAAAGAAAGCGGTAGCGTTGGTTCATCCGAGCCGATTACCAAATATGGTACTGCGGGTTGCGATGAAAAGCTAAAAGCCTCAGCCTATGGATTTTCAACCATGAGCATGCAGGAAGGCGTTGTGCAAACTACTGTTAAGGAATTTGATACTAGCAGCCCCGATCAGGATAAAACCAGAACATATAAAATCGGCGTTCCGGCGGGCGAGGGTGAGGAAGTTAGAAAAGTTAGCTGGGGACAGGTTTTTGTTGATGCTAAAAGCCGTGTAGGGCAGATTATCAGCAATTGGCGTGACCATGGGCCATTAATGTATAAGATTGATGGGCGCGATCCAACCGCAACGGCTGAAGGCGATCAGCCAAAAGATGCCACATTTAGCACGAAAACTCAAAAAGAAGTGCCTGCATTTTCTCCAAAATTCACTACAGACAAGCAGTCTGTGGAATTTGGGGCATGTCAGCTTATCGCCTATCCCGATGATAACCCGCAAGGGCGCTGGTGGGTAACGCCAAACACACCTCCTGATGGCGATTATGAAATGGGGTTCGACCCATTTAGTGAGAAAGATTATGATATGGAAGCTAGCACTCGCCATAAAAGATGGATTGTTCACGAAGATAATCCACCTGATGGAGCTATGAATGTGGATATTGAACGTATTGAAGACCCAAGCCACCCATTCGTGCCAAGGAATAATAAGGATTGGACGGAAAAAAGCGGCTCACATCAATGCCACTCCGGCAAAAAGCATACTTTTATTTGCGGTACTGACCTGAAGACATATGTCGCTAATAAATATGCATGGCAGCCGGTTTCCGGTGGCTCGGTGACTAACCAAATCACAATACGCCGTCAGGAAACAACAACCACAAAAGATGAGAACGGCAAGAAGCAAAAAGAAACCAAATGGGTTAACGAGACGGTGAATTTCACCAGCCAAGTCGGGATTAATGATTTTGGCTATTATAAAATCCCCGTGAAAGACAAAGGCGGGAAAATCCTCGCCACGCAGGCGCGCTCAGAGGCTTTTATTGTAAACCATGCTGCAGTTTATGAGACTTGCTTTTCCTCATGTATGATTGCCACTCTCGGTTTAGGCTCTGCTGCATGCCATGAAATATGCTGCGATGTCGGTGAATATGTTTCATGTCAGGCGAATATATTGCCGCCATTGGTGATGACCAACAAGCTCAAGCTTTCCTATAATGTAGATGATGTTGAAGCGGTTAATCCTGATTTGCCGCATGTTTATCCTAATGCGCAGGAAAGCTATGATCAGGAATCTTTAGGTTTGGGCGATTGGGCAAAAGGCTATGAATCAAACGGCTTGAGCTGGTATCACTCAAAAGAGCCTGAGCAATTCAAGCTAAATGGCCCATGGGTGATGAACACACCAACCGGAGATGTGGCAAGCAAGGCATTGATTGAAGCTACCTCCAACAAAGAAGAGTGGGAGCCGCACAGAACGGCAGTTGTCGGCGTAAATTCATATTATATGCCGGATGAATCAAATCCCGCAGATTTGGCGGTTTACAAGATGTCTTGCCAAACCGGAGGCTGGGAAGCACTCAAGCGTTATCAGGCAGATTGTGAGCATAAAGCGGGCGTAAAATGCATATGCGATTATTTCTATAATTTCTGGCGTGGCTCGGCGATTGGTTATGCATTGTTCCGTTCCAGCGCTACCGGATATTCACTGGAAAACGAAATCAGAACCAAGGCTGTTGAAGAAAAATTCGGAGATTTTGTACGCCATCGCAGTGAAGATGAAACTTTGCGCATAAAGTGGGAAAGAAGAATTCCATTCAGCAAGGGCGGAAAAAGATTTGAAGGTATGTATGGTCACAAAATGGGCGAAGTGCCATGGCCGGGCAAAGGTGATTTCATGTTAGAAGGCGGGCTTGATGAAGCAAAAGAGGGTGATATCATTATCTTTGACAGCAAGGATAGTGATGCAACGCCGGACGGAGTTCCGCGCAGATGGCATGCCGCATATGTTGAGCGCGTGCATGATGGTGGGAATTGCATAGATATTTCCGAATCGGATAACGGGGTTATCAACAATAGCTGCGAAATTTCCGATAACTGGGGAAAAATCAACAAACGTACTATGTGCAAAGAAAACCGCCAAGGAATGGTGAATTATGCTGAGGAAGGGCAAGAAGCTGCCCCGCTAAAAAGCTGTATAAACGGTGAATATTTCCAATGCTACGAAGAAGATTGGGCTAAGTGGAAGGTCTATAGATTTGAAAATGAGGAAAAACGCTGATGTTGCTGGAAGCCTTATTAGTTATGTCAATATCTCTCGACAATCGGGCATTTGACCCGCGCACAGGTGAGCTTCTCGAAAATGTAAAATGCGAGGAATTTCATAATGAAATCAATCAGAATATAGACAAAATTCGCGGCCAGCGAAGCGGCGGTACTATAAATGAAGGAAAACCGCTACCTCTCTCGGAAGAAACTGCCACCAAGGTTAGCGAGGCAAAGCAAGCTGGTTGCAACCCCGACCCTGATTGGGCAACCAAGCCCGGACGCAGATTGCCCAACACTGGTGATGTGACGAAATCCGGATACACCCCACTTGCACCGGGTGAAAAATCAATTCCCAAAACCTCGCCATATACATTGGGTAAGGACATACCGTTTTTGGATGGCACGCCACTTCCCGCCCCGCAAATTCCGGCAGAGCCGCCGAGTTATGATTTTCCTTATGCGGATAGCCCACCTTATCCTGAACCACCACCGCCACAACTAAATTGCGGGCAAAAAGCTGCGGTTTGGGCAAATTTCCTAACTGGGTTAAAGGGTGGCTTGCGACCAAAATATAAGGATGATTGCGCATGGCTTGATTCAGAGAACATCCCGCGCTCTTCACCAAATAAGCCGGAAACCGAATGTGACGAACCGCTCATCGGTTCATTCGGGCTGATTTTTTCCGTCTATAATAATCAATTGCAATCAGTGGATATTAACCGATTCTGGACAAGAACTCCGGAAAGCACAAAAACCTCCCCCGAAGAAAGCGTGATTTATAAGAATAACCACACCGGAGAAGCGAATGAGCCGGGCGGATGCCGTCTTGCAAATTACCGAAGTTGCGGAAAAGATGGTGACATTATTCTGGTGCAAACTAAACAGGGAGCAACCGAAAAAACGCTCTATGACCGCTTTGTTCTCTACGCAAACGGACAGTTTTACGAAGCACAAAACAGCGATAACGCTATTCGTGCCGGAGCATTAAACAATGAATATTCCAGCATGACCTACGAAGTTGTGCGCCCATCCTGCATTAATGTGAAATAGAAATCTTGCCATCGAGAATAATAGCGAATATATTCTTGGCATAAGAGCAATGGGAGAAGTTATGAGTATTGGAATTTGGCAAGTAGTTCTGATTTTGTTGGTAGTATTAATTGTATTCGGGGCGGGAAAGCTACCTAATGTAATGAAAGATATGGGCAAAGGCATTAAGGGCTTTAAGGAAGGTATGGACGAAGGGCAAACCGCCGCTTCTCCTAAAAAAGTCAGCAAGCCCAAAAAAGCATCAAAAACATCAAAAAAGTCTAAGTAATGTTTGGTATTAGCTGGGGCGAATTGTTAATTGCAGCCATCGCGGCGCTGATTGTTATCGGCCCGAATGAATTGCCGAAAGTTTTGCGCAATATTGGGCAAATTATCGGGAAGTTGAAATCCATTGCAAACGAGTTTAGCCGCGCTATTGAAAAAGAGGCAGAAGCTCCGAAGAAATACATCAAAGATTTGGATGGCAATTTGCAGGAAACTTACGATATTAATGATTTGAAATAATTCAATTAATTATTGTAAATGAAAATTAACTTATGTATGATGCCGAGATTATGGGCGAAACAACAGAAAAGAGATTCTCACCTGAAGGTTTTAGTGTAACTGAATATTACCCTGTGCGGGTAGAAGGCTTTGAGCAAAGCCCTTTTGATAGCGCCATACACATTGCCGGACAGCATTTTGATAACTGGAACTTTGCCGACACTAACCATAATGTTGATTTTAGCAAATTAACAAATAGAGCCACAAGCTTGCTCGCACGTGATTATGGCGCACATCTCTATGTTTATGAAGCTCCACCGAACCCTACTCAGAAAATCATAGACGCGGTGCAATCCAGATTTTGGCAAAAACCTGCTTTCACCGAGGATGAATTCTTGGGAAATATTGGAGAAGCCTACGAAATTGCGGAAGAGGTCTTTAATTCTTTATCGAATGAAGAAACAATACTTTATGAGATAGAGGCTGGAAGATTCCTATATGTAGACAGCATACAAAGTCAATTAAGAGAACGTTCAATGCTGGGTACTGCGATTATTTGCGCGCAGGACGGAGTTAGGATGCAAGCAGGTGATTTTGATGAAAACCGCCTAGCTGCCAGAGAGGCGGAGAGGAAGGGAGATGATACGGAGTTAAATGAGATTTTTATCAAGAGATTGCTTGCAGATAATGATTTATTGAATGATTTGCCGCAAACAGGTGTGATTAAGTGGTTTGGCTTAGCACATTTTACCAAGGGAAACCCCAATAATTTCGGCTATAATTCATCAGATAATATTCCTGATTATGATGATAAAACGCCAAATGAAATCACAATAGCTTTTATAGATGAAAATCACGACACAGAAGATTTATATTTCCCACCAATTAGATATCGTCAGGAAGTTGTTGAGGCTGCAAAGGAGAATAGGCCGATTAATGCATCTTTTGTGAGTATGGGAAAAGCGCCGGATTTGCCTGATATCCTGCTAATTACAACAGGTGAGGGTAAAAACATTACAATTAGCGAATATTATATGCTGGGCGATTTTATGCAGAAAATGGCTAAAAAAGGCATGGAATTCAAAGATGTGGATAATAGTATCGTTATAGTAAACAAACCTCCGATAGAATCGGTAAGCTTATCTATGGAAAGCATAAAGCCATCAGATATCATCCCACGCGCGATGCCTGCCGATGTGCCAAAAGCAATTCCGGTTGAGCGTTAGATGCTGTTATCAAAGGTTGCGGATATTAATCCTTCCTAATTTGCGAAAATATCTGTAAAAAGACTTCGGACAGGCTTTTATGGCAAATAAATCCACTATATTTGAGCATTTGGTTGAACTGCGCGCGCGCTTGGTAAAGTCACTCATATTCTTTTTTGCTGCTTTCATAATTTCCTATTATTTTGCCGAGGAAATATATTCCTTTTTGGTGAAGCCATTGGCGGAAGCGGTGGGTGATAATGAACGGCGCATGATATATACCGGATTAACCGAAGCATTTTTTACCTACGTCAAGCTTGCCTTGTTTGCTGCGTTTTTCTTCTCATTTCCATTAATTGGAGGGCAGCTATATCTATTTCTCGCCCCCGGATTATACAAAAAAGAGCGCAAACTCTTGCTTCCAATTTTACTTGCAGCTCCCATCCTATTTTTTCTGGGCGGGGCGGTAGTTTATTATTTCATCATGCCGCTTGCGTGGGAATTTTTCCTGAGTTTTGAGAGCTTGGGCGGCAACAGCCTGCCAATCCAAATGGAGGCCAAGGTTAGCGAGTATCTTTCTCTCGTCATGCATTTGATAATTGGGTTTGGGTTGGCGTTTCAGCTTCCGATAATATTGATGCTATTAGTCAAAAGCGGGGCAATTAGCATTGATTATCTCAAAAAACAAAGGCGAATTGCTATTGTTATTATTGTCATAGCTGCCGCGATTTTAACCCCGCCTGATATCATCAGCCAAATCGGGCTTGCAGTAATCTTATATGCGCTTTATGAATTGAGCATAATCGGAGCAAGGTTTTTAACAAAAAATGCATGATATAAAATACATACGCGAGAATCCGCAAGAATTTGATGCCAGAATGGCTAGGCGTGGACTTGCGCCACAATCAGAGGCGATTTTGCATCTGGACGCAGAAAATCGCGCAAAAGTTACGCATTTGCAGGATTTGCAGGCGAAACGTAACGAAGTTGCCAAAAATATCGGTAAAGTTAAGGGACAGGGCGGCGATGCCACGGATTTGCTGCGTAAGGCAGATGAAATCAAAAAGGAAATTGCCGATCTGGAAGATGCTGATGACCAGTTGGAATATCTATTATGCAGAATCCCGAACTTACTGGCTGCTGACGTTCCTGACGGTAAAAGCGAAGACGATAATCAGGAAATTCGCCGTTGGGGTGAGCCTAAAAAATTTGATTTCATGCCAAAAGCGCATGACGAATTGGCAGAAAAGCTCGGTTGGGCGGATTTTGAGCAAACAGCAAAATTTGCCGGAGCGCGGTTTGTCACTTTGCGTGGCGAATTAGCCCGTTTTGAGCGAAAACTTGCCGATATGATGCTGGATGAGCATATAAATGCCGGATTTGAGGAATTGCGAGTCCCGCATCTAGTGTGGGATAAGGCGCTATATGGCACGGGAAATCTGCCAAAATTTGAGGAAGATTTGTTCAAAACCACCGCCGAGCATTATCTGATTCCCACTTCTGAAGTGCCGCTGACCAACATGGTGCGTGACTCAATTTTGAGCGCAGATGAGCTGCCGAAAAAATTCACCGCTTTCACGCAATGTTTTCGCTCCGAGGCAGGGAGCGCAGGTAAGGATACAAAAGGTATGATTCGCCTGCATGAGTTTTCAAAGGTGGAAATGGTAGCAATTACCAAGCCGGAAGATAGCGCCGCCCAGCATGAGAAAATGCTGGCACAGGCGGAAAACATTCTGCAAAAATTGAATTTACCATATCGCGTGGTGAGCTTATGCGCCGGTGATACCGGATTTTCTGCACAAAAAACCTATGATTTGGAAGTTTGGCTGCCTTCGCAAAATGCTTATCGTGAGATTTCCAGCATTTCCAATTGTGGCAGTTTTCAGGCGCGCCGCATGAAAGCACGCTATAAAACCGAAGATGGCAAAAATGAGTTCGTGCATACGCTAAACGGCTCAGGGCTGGCTGTTGGACGCACAATTGTGGCGATTCTAGAGAATTATCAGAATGAAGATGGCAGCGTGAATTTGCCAAAAATCTGATATTCCTATTGTCATTGCCTGAATGCGTGAGCATTCTAGGGCAACCCATATTTAAAGATAGATTCCCCTAGAATTTGCAAGAAAATTCAGGGAATGACAGATATAAGTGTATTGATATTCACTAAATGCTTGATTTTATTGCAAATATTAACTATTATTAAACTCAATTAATTTATTATTGATTTATGAGTAATGATTATACAGGTCAGGGCGATTCTCAATCCGTGCAGGTGATGGCTGCGCCAAGACGCAAACCTCTTGCCTTGCTGGTTGATGATGAGCCTTTGAACAGAGCGCTGGCAAAAATAAATATGAAATCACTTGAATTTGAGATTATTGAAGCTTCCGATGGTAGAGAGGCGCTGGAAATTCTGGCAGAGAGGGGAACAGAAATTGGTTTAATCCTTACCGACCAAAATATGAAGGATAAAGATGGCACAGGCATGAACGGCGATGAAATGCTGCGAATTGCCAAAGGGCGCGGGTTACTGCGTGAAAACGGCCAGACCAGAATTATGCTCAGCACTGATGAGGAAGTTTGCAGCCAAGTAACCGCAGAAGGGCTGGCGCACGCTTTTCTGGATAAAGTTTCCGTCCGTTCACCCGGCAAATTAGCTGAAGCTGTGAATGAAGCGCTCGCGAAAAACGGACAAGATACTACTCCTTCCGCGCAATCCAGAGGCTAACCTAAAAAATCGCTTCCGAGCCGCATTTACCCTTGCGCTTTGTACGGTTTTTGCCTAAAACATTTTCACATATATACATCCGGTAATCTCATGGGAATTCATTCGATGAAAAAATACGTTTATAGTTTTGGTGATGGCGCTGCAGAAGGCACTGTAGAAATGCGTAACGAGCTTGGCGGCAAAGGCGCGAATCTGGCGGAGATGTGCAATCTCGCGCTGCCTGTGCCTCCCGGATTCACGATTACTACCGAAGTTTGCACGGAGTTTTACAAAAATAATTGCGAATATCCAAATGGCTTAAAAGACCAAGTTGCCGAGGCGCTTGCAAAAGTTGAAAAAACTATTGGCGCAAAATTAGGTGATGCTGAGAATCCACTTTTAGTTTCTGTTCGTTCCGGCGCACGAGTTTCTATGCCGGGGATGATGGATACGGTGCTGAACCTAGGTTTAAACGATGAAACCGTGGAGGGCTTAGCAAAAAAATCAGGTAATGAGCGTTTTGCGTGGGATAGCTACCGCAGGTTCATTCAGATGTATTCCGATGTTGTACTTGGGGTTGAGCATTATTTATTTGAGGAAATGATTGACCTCATCAAGCAGGATGCAGGCGTTGAATTGGATACTGAATTAGATGTTAGTCATCTCAAGCGGTTAACGAAAGAATTTAAAGCAAAGGTTGAAGAAGAATTGGGCAAACCTTTCCCTGTTGATCCTTATGAGCAGCTTTGGGGTGGAATTGCAGCCGTGTTCAATTCATGGATGTCAAACCGCGCCATCAGCTACCGTAAAATCCACGAAATTTCAGATGGTTGGGGAACTGCGGTTAATATCCAATCAATGGTATTCGGCAATATGGGCGATACTAGCGCAACCGGAGTTGCTTTTACCCGCAATCCGTCCACCGGTGCCAAAGAATTTTATGGAGAATATCTGGTTAATGCCCAAGGCGAGGATGTTGTTGCCGGAATTCGCACTCCGCAATCCATCACAATTCGCGCTAAGCAAGAAAGCGGCTCGGATTTGCCTGCAATGGAAGAGGTTATGCCACAAGTTTACCAACAGCTTGTTGATGTTTACAAAAAGCTGGAAGGCCATTATCGCGATATGCAGGATATTGAATTCACTGTGCAAAACCATAAATTATGGATGTTGCAAACCAGAAGCGGAAAACGTACGGCGGCAGCGGCTATCAAAATTTCCGTAGATATGGTTGATGAAGGGCTGATTACCAAAGATGAGGCGCTTTGCCGCATAGACCCGCAAAGTCTTGACCAGCTTTTGCACCCATCGCTTGACCCGAAAGCGGAGAGAAATATCATCGCTAAAGGGTTGCCGGCATCACCTGGTGCGGCTAGTGGCGAAGTAGTATTCACGGCAGAAGATGCGGAAAATGCCGCGCAGATTAATAAAAAAGTTATTTTGGTGCGCATTGAAACCAGCCCTGAAGATATCTCCGGTATGCACGCCGCGCAGGGGATCTTAACCGCTCGCGGTGGGATGACCAGCCACGCCGCAGTTGTTGCGCGCGGAATGGGCAAACCATGCGTTTCCGGTGCGGGAATGGTGAAAATTGATTATAAGAAAAAGAGCTTCATGGTTGGCGCGCAAGAAATTAAGCAGGGCGATATCATCACGATTAACGGCTCTACCGGCGAAGTGATGCTGGGAGAAATCCCAACAATTCAACCGAATCTTTCCGGCGATTTTGCAAAAATTATGGACTGGGCGGACGAAGCGCGCAGTCTGAAAATCCGTACAAATGCAGAAACCCCACTAGATGCCGAAACTGCCCGCAAATTTGGCGCAGAAGGAATTGGCCTATGCCGCACCGAGCATATGTTCTTTGACGCTGAGCGGATTATTTCTATGCGTGAAATGATTTTAGCAGAAACCGAAAAAGGCAGACGCACCGCACTTGCTAAACTCCAACCAATGCAAAAGCAGGATTTTGTAGATATATTCAAAATTATGGGAGATTTTCCCGTAACTATCCGCCTGCTAGACCCGCCATTGCACGAGTTTTTGCCACATAGTGAGGAAGAAATGGCAGAAGTTGCAGAAGCTGCGGGATTAAGTGTGGAAAAAGTGAAATCACGCGCAAATGCACTCAAGGAATCAAATCCGATGCTTGGTCATCGCGGTTGCCGCTTGGGAATTACCTATCCTGAAATTTATGAAATGCAAGCAAAAGCGATTTTTGAAGCCGCAGCAGAAACCGGAGCAAAACCTGAGATTATGATTCCGCTTGTCTTTGGCCGCAAAGAGTTAGACATCCTAAAAGCAGTAATCGAAAAAGCGCATGCAGAAGTTGGGCAGGGCGTTGAATATCTGCTCGGTACGATGATTGAGCTGCCACGCGCCGCATTGCGTGCCGGAGAAATCGCCGAAACTGCTGAATTCTTCAGCTTTGGCACGAATGATTTAACCCAAACCACATTCGGCCTCAGCCGTGATGACTCCGCCGGATTTATTGATGATTATAAAGCTAAGGGCATTGTTGAGCATGACCCATTTGCCGTGCTTGACCAAGATGGCGTTGGTGAATTGGTGGAAATTGCCAGCGAACGTGGCCGCGCTACTCGTCCGGAAATTAAGCTGGGGATTTGTGGTGAACATGGCGGAAACCCGCAATCAATCGCATTTTGTCAAAAAATCGGGTTGGATTATGTTTCCTGCTCGCCATATCGCGTGCCGATTGCCCGCCTTGCCGCAGCGCAGGCCGCATTGGCGGAAAAACAAGGGAAGTTAAAAGCGGCTTAGTTATGATGATTGAAGGACAACAAGAAAACTCCCAATGGAGACAAGAGCTCTTATTGAGGCAAATTCATGATTTGGACATGGAATATGGGTTGAGGCACTCATGGAGAGGTGTTGAGATAGCCAGAAGAATCGCCAAAGAAGTCAAAGCTGATAAAAGCGGCATTGTGTTCGGTGATTAAGCAGATTCATTATTTACTGGATGCGTGATGGATTTCGTCATACGCCGAAATGACGTTGGGGAAAATTGGAATCCTCGCTATAAAACTGAAATTAGTATAATAGATGAATTAACGGCTAGCCAGAAACTCACGCTCGGCTCGGCTAAAACCACCCGTTGGTTTCTCAGGACGATTTTGCACATTTTCTCTCAATGTATCAGCGCGAGTTCCTACTGCATCTTGCATATCCCGCCATTTGTGTTCAAGACCTTTGGCGGAAGCACGCGCTAAGGCAGCGCCATCATAGTCGCCCGCTTTCTCAAATTCAGTAGCTCTTGCATTTTCACGTGCAACCCATGTACCAACATTTTTTTGCCAAACTTCAAACTCGTCGGGTGCTTTAACTTGGTTATCATATCTGTTTATTGTGCCCGTCATCTTATTCTCCAATTTTGTATATTACGAATTTTATAGTAAAAACATTAATTAAAGTCAATATCTTTATAGTCGGGGCAAAATATTGTATTCCTAAGATAACATAGATTGTCATTGCCTGAATGCGAAAGCATTCTAGGGCAATCTATATGCTGCAGATTCCCCTAGAATTCCTGCGGAATTCAGGGAATGACTGAAAGAGCTAAGCCACCAGCTTTTTGTTGTCTTCAATAAGTTGCTCGACAATTTCCGGATTTAGCAGCGTTGATGTATCACCGATGCTCTCAGATTCGTTATTGGCAATTTTGCGCAAAATGCGGCGCATGATTTTACCACTACGGGTTTTTGGCAATTCCGGCGTAAAATGTATTACTTCCGGTTTGGCAAATGAGCCGATTTCTTTTTTCACCAAATCATTCAGCTCGGCGCGCAAATCCTCGGAAGCATGTGCGCTGCCATTCAAAATCACATAAGCATAAATCGCCTGCCCCTTAATATCGTGATTATGCCCAACCACCGCCGCTTCGGACACATCCTTGTGCAGCACAAGTGCGGATTCCACCTCTGCTGTGCCGATGCGGTGGCCGCTAACATTTATCACATCATCCACACGTCCGGTAATCCAGTAATAACCATCTTGGTCACGTTTTGCACCATCTCCGCACATATAATAGCCCTTATATTGGCTAAAATAGGTTTGGATAAAGCGCTTATGGTCACCATAAACCGAGCGCATTTGCCCAGGCCATGAATCCTTGAAGCATAAAATCCCTTCTGCTTCGCCCTCCAATTCTTTGCCGTCCTTATCCAGAATCACAGGCTGAATACCAAAAAACGGCTTGGTTGCCGAGCCGGGTTTTAGCTCAGTTGCGCCGGGCAGGGGAGTTAGCAAAAAGCCGCCAGTTTCGGTTTGCCACCATGTATCGACAATCGGGCAGCGTGAATCACCGACAATTTCATAGTACCAGCGCCAAGCTTCTGGGTTTATCGGCTCACCAACACTACCCAAAACGCGCAATGATTTTCGGCTGGTTTTAGTAACGAATTCATCCCCACGGGCAATTAATGCGCGGATTGCAGTGGGCGCGGTATAAAATTGAGTGACTTGGTGCTTATCAACAACCTGCCAAAAACGTGATGCATCGGGGTAGGTCGGCACGCCCTCAAACATCAACGTGGTTGCGCCATTGCAAAGCGGGCCGTAGATTATGTAGCTATGTCCAGTTACCCAGCCAATATCGGCGGTGCACCAGTAAACATCATCTTCACGCAAATCGAATGTGTAGTCATGCGTGATTGCAGCAAAAAGCAAATAACCTGCCGATGTGTGGAGTACGCCTTTCGGCTTTCCGGTTGAACCGCTAGTATATAATATGAATAGTGGGTTTTCAGCCTCCATTGGCTTGGCTTCATGTTTTTCAGAAGCATCTTTGATCAAATCCTCATACCAATAATCGCGACCTTCAACCCAATTGATTTTTCCGCCTGTACGCTTAACCACAATTACAGAATTTATCTTATGGCCGGATTTTTCTATTGCCGCATCAACACTGGCTTTTAATGCGATTGATTTTCCACCGCGCACACCTTCATCGGCAGTAATGATATAGCTGCTATCGCAATCGGTGATGCGTCCGGCCAAGGCTTCGGGCGAAAATCCTCCAAATACAACGCTGTGAATCGCACCGATGCGCGCGCAGGCAAGCATGGCATAGGCCGCTTCGGGAATCATCGGCATATAGATGGTTACGCGGTCACCTTTTGTGATGCCTTGCTCTTCCAGCACATTTGCGAATTTGCAAACTTCTTGGTGGAGTTGCTTATAGGTGATTTTTTTGGAGTCATTTGGATTATCACCTTCCCAAATAATCGCAACTTTATCGCCACGCTCTTTCAAATGACGGTCAATACAGTTTGCAGCAATATTTAGCTCGCCGCCCTCAAACCATTTGATTGATACATCGCCCGAAAAATCCGTGTTTTTTACCTTATCCCATTTTTTTGTCCAATCCAAGCACTCAGCCTGTTCTGCCCAAAACTTATCGGGATTCGCCACAGATTCGGCATACATCTCCTCATATTTCGCCGGAGTGATTTTTGCATTTTGAAAATTCGCGGGGATGGGGTATATATTTTGCATGATGTGATTATATGAATTTGAGGATGCAGGTCAAGCGCTCCAAAATCAATTGTTAATACCATCTCTAAAAGACATAAGAAAATAGCAATTTGCGCCAGTGGTGGGGCTATATTTCCAATGAGTGCCGCTAGCTGTATAGCAAGAAGAAGAAACGCTAGAAGTGCTTATTAACCCTGCCGTATATAATGTCCAATTATTTACATAAGCATAGCCATCATCAATTTTGGTGTCTAATGCGAACATATCAGCAACTGCAACAGTAGCAACTGAAGCTGTTGTTGAGATATTAAGATTAACGCTAGAGCTAGCTTCAAAATTTGCGAGGTAATATCTATATCTTGGATCTCCAAAAGTGGTTCCATTGCTGGCATATATGGCGATTCCGGTTTTTCCGCCCCCTATTATAGCTTTAGGGAAGTGAGTTCCAACATGCGCTCCAGAGGATGCGTCATTAGAAAAAGTCCCATATTCTTTTGTCAAAAAACCATCTTGTTGAAGATGTGGCCAAAAATTTGCTATCTCATATGTATAAGATGGTGTGCTGTATGTGATGCTCCCTGCATTCATAGGCGTGTTTTCTAGCTTTCCATCACCATCGCCCGCAGCGCTGTGATATGGCGAATCTCCTGGCAAACGGTTATATTTTAATTCAAATAGCTTAATTGCAGCGGTCATCTGCTCAAACTGACGAATCTGTGATTGGATTTTTGTCGCCTCAATCATGCTCTGCGCGACCAGAATCCCGCCAATCAGCAGCCCGATAATCACGAGAACAATGGATAATTCTACTAATGTGAAGCCGCGTTTCATAAAATCATTTCAAATTACTTCATAGATATTATACATATAAAATATGCAAATACTAATCATAACAGCTATCTCCTTCCTAATCGGGTCAATTCCGTTTGCAATTGTGATTAGCAAATTGGCGGGGCTTGGGGATATCACCAAATTTGGCAGTGGCAACCCCGGTGCAACAAATATGGTGCGCTTCGGTGGTAAAAAACTTGCTGCCGCAACATTGATTCTGGATGCGCTCAAAGGAGCTCTCGCCGTTTGGATTGCCTCTCAATTTGGCTTGCCTGCATTGGCATTTGTGGCGGTGATTTTTGGGCATTGCTTCTCAATCTTCCTGAAATTCAAAGGCGGGAAGGGGGTGGCGACAACTTTTGGAGCGCTGCTCGTTTTAAATTGGGTGGCGGGGTTAGCTGCGCTCGGAATTTGGCTTTGCACCTTCTTGATATTTCGCATTTCATCAGTTGCAGCATTAACCTCAATCAATCTGATGGTGATTATTTCCGGCATATTTTGGTATGAGGAATTTTTCTGGGAAATGCTGGCTATTGCTGTTCTGGTCACAATCCGCCATCACAGCAATATCCGCAAATTGATTAAGGGTGAGGAGAAGTAAAATGCCTCACATTGTTATCCGTCATTCCCTGAATTTGCTTGCAAATCCTAGGGGAATCTAGATTCAAACTTAGCTCAATGAAATTGCCCTAGAATCCTTACGGATTCAGGCAATGACGAACTTAATTTATCATGATTATAGTAGTTTTATTCAGCAGCAGGTGCGGCTTCTAAGCTTGCGCCAACTATTTTATCACATGTGCCTTTTGGAAGAAAAATCCAAGAGTCCGCAAGGCCATCTTCAGTCGCCGAGCCGGCACATGAGCCACCGCTCCAACCACAATCATTTTTTCCGGATTTGGCGATGCCATAGCATTTTTCCTTTTCCTGCTTTTTCGCTTCTTCAGCATTGGCTTTGGTCACAAATGGTGATGCCGCAATCGCGATGATTGCTGCGGAAGTTGCTATTGTAAAATTTCTTTTGATAGTCATAGTCGCTCCTTAATTGTTTATAGGTTTCGTGTAGGTTTCAATAGAGATAATCAACAATCAGCCAGAATCAAGCAGTCGGACGAGTTAATAGCGTGAGCGTGATAATACATTCCCGCGCCCGCCATTTGATGAATGCCGTCCGGCAGATGAGCCATCAAAATTCTTATAGCCTGAGCTCCTGCTAGCTGATGGATATCTGTTATAATTGGCAACGCTTCTCTGAATTCCGCATTTCAAATTTTCGGGAGAAATTGTATTGCAGAATTGCTGCGCTTGCCCATCATTAACAAATGGGCCGATTTGCGCGGAATAGTAGCCATTTCCTCTCAAGCCCATAACAGCTTTTGCGGATAAATCATCAGGAATTTGATAGGTGGATTTGACATGATTCCAAAATCCGTAAGTAACTCCTGCGGTTTGGAAATAGTCAACCTGAACCCAACGATTGCGGGAGAGCAAAGGAGTTGGGGCAACATAACGCTTCTCAAATCTGATAACCGGACGAGAATCTTGCGGAGTTGCGGCATCAACACGCACAGGCTTCGCAACCTCAAATTTATCATCATCCGCCCTAGGCTTGACCATAGAAGCCAGTAAATCCTCATCGGGCTTGGAATCCGGATTATTCAGCACTTTTGGCTCTTCATTAACTTTCGGAGTAGGGGCGCTTGGCGCACCAGACGCGACAACAACCGGCACCGGAACAGGCCTTGGCTTTGGCTCTGCTATTACTGCCGACTTCACAACTACTTTTTTAACTGGCTCCGGCTCGGCTAATTTTGGCAAATCAGATGCTTTCTCACTCGCAGTTAGGCTGCTCGGCAATATAGGAATATTAGACTCGCGCTCCTTAGCTTCTACAGGCATATTCGAAGCTGGCTTTGCCGCAGGAGCTATTGCAGCTTCTTTTATAGCCACGGCTTTGGGCGGAGCTACTGCCACAGCTTCTTCAACTTTCTCAGCTTTCTCAGCTTTTTTCGGAGCAGAAACAATCGGGGCTGGAGCTGGGTATTCAATCGGCTCTGCTTCCTCTATTTTTTCCATTTCCTCAGGCGCAACTTCAGGAGCCTTAGAGGCAACTAAGCCACTTGCAATATTAACCGGTTTTGCAGAGACCTTCTCCTCAGCATTATCTGGAGTTGGAGCTTCCTTTTCATGCTTCTTTATCAAAGCCGGATTTGCCTCTCCATTATCTTCTTCAAAGATTTTTGCGATAAAATCTTCAAGCTCATTTTTCTCTTCTTCAATTCCCGCAATTTTTTGATTTGCAATTTCCGTGCTTTCAACAGTTTCCATTCCGGCGATTTCCTGCAAAGACGGCGCTTCAGCCTCTTCATCAGACGCTTGCTCAAGCGGAGCTTGGGTAACAGCAACCGGAACAGATGGCGTGATGCTCTCGACCACTTTCTTTTTCACTGGCTTTGCAACGGCTTTTTCGGCAACTTTTTCGGCAGCTTTTGGTGCCGGAGATTCAACGGCAGCAACCATTTCCTTTTTCGCCAAATCGTCACTTGCCGCAGAAGGGGCGGGCAATGACGGAACGGCAGGAGGCTGTGGCAAATCAATCAAATCTTCAATTGACTTAGGCGCAGCATTTGCCGCCATTTCCTTTGCAGGCGCAGAAGCAGATGAAGCAGATGAGCTTATATTAAATTTCTGGAATTGATCGGAAGTTATCAAAGTCGTTTCAACCGGACGGCAATTCACACCTTGCGCAACAAGCTTTTTGCAGATTGCAAATGCCTCATTCTTATCACTCAATATCCCGCCATTAACTACAAAATTGCTACCCTTTTCTATCACGGCAATTCCGATGTCGGCTATCAAGTCACCATGCTGAGATTTAATCTCCGCAGCTTTCTTGTCGGCAAAAACCTTGCTTGGGAAGCTGCCGAAATCAAGCAGAACATATTTAGTGCCCGCCTCATAATTCTTAACCGCCGCAAGCTCAAAAGCTCCCGCCGCTTCAAAAACATCTTTCAGACCATTTAGCCAATCTTTTGCAGGCTTCTTTTTAATCGCTCCGGCTTGCGCTAAATTAATTTTATTTTCAGCCTCCAGGCGGTGGAATATTTCCTTACTATTAATCTGCGGTTTAGCGCTTGCTGATGCAAGTTGAATTGGAGCAGGTGCGGCTTCCATCATCGGCGGCACACCCTCTTGCGTTGAGAATACCGGTTGTTGCGGAGCTGTTTCCGCGATACTGGCAATCATCATCTCATTGCCTTTTCTTTGAGCGATTTCGGCAGGACTGCTACCCTCTTCATTAACAATCTTAATTTCAGCACCTTGAGCAAGCAGCATATCAACCGAGTCATAATCATCAGCTTCGGCGGCATAAAGCAGCGCAGATTCACCCACATCATTTGTGTCATTAACCTTACCGCCATTAGAAATCAACACAGCAACAATAGTGGTATTACCCTTAGCTGAAGCACGCATAAGCGGTGTGTTTCCTTCATTATCGGCAGCATTCACAGACGCGCCATATTGCAAGAGCATATCAACAACGGCTTCATGCCCTTCACGGGAGGCTACATGCAGAGGTGTTGCACCGCCAATATCTGCGACATTGGGGTTAGCACCACTTTGCAGAAGCAATCTTACCAAATCAGTTGAGCCACGATATGCAGCACGAATCAGGGGAGTTGTTCCGAAATCGCCGCGCTCATCCGGATTAACGCCGTTACGCAACAATGACTCAACACGGTCCTTGCTGCCATACTCAACAGCGTCAACAATATCGCTATTAAAGCTCGTATCTTCATAGCCGAATTCGGCATGAGCGTTAATGGAAAGGCTAAGTGCCGTTGTGAACGTTAAGGCAAGGGCTGTTTTCTTAGGAAACATAATATAAAACTCCCGTTTTTATTTTTAAATATTAGAGGCTAAACCCCATAAGGAAAAGCAAAAAAACTATTATCTCGCCAAATATTAATTATTTCAGCAACTATTGTTACAATGTTACATTTTAGGAGGCTTTTGGGCTAGCTGGAAGGTTGCTCGTAATGTTTTTTATCTTTTTTGAGCCTGCGCAAGATTATATCACGCTTGATTTTTGAGATATAATCCACAAAAACCTTGCCATCAAGATGGTCAATTTCATGTTGTAAACAGGTTGCGAGCAACTCATCCGCATCAATTTCCTGAGCTTTTCCATCATAATCCAGATATTTAACTTTGACATATTTCGGGCGCTCAACATCGGCAAATTGGTCGGGAAAACTCAAACAACCTTCAGTATATGTATTGGTTTCATCAGAATGCTCGGTGATTTCCGGATTGATGAAGAACATCGGCTTTCTGTCGCCTTCACGTTGGGCAATGTCCAGCACCAAAACACGTTTTAAAACTCCCACCTGCGTAGCAGCCAAGCCAATCCCATGTGCATCATACATTGTTTCGAGCAAATCATCCATAAACTGACGCAGCTCATCATCCACCTGCGTAACAGGTTCGGCTATCATCTTCAGGCGCGGGTCAGGCGCGGTAATTATGCGTAATATTGCCATGTAGGTATATTATGACAATTTATTTTGAATTTTTCAACCTTTTCAAGCTCTCATCCTTTCCTAGCGCGTTCATCACATCAAAAATTGCCGGAGATTGCATAGTTCCGGTTAGGAGCGCACGCAGGGCAGGGCCAACTTGGCCGAATTTCAAACTGTTTGTTTCCAGAAAATCATGGAAGGCTTTTTCGAGATTTTCTTTATTCCATTCCTGAACAGTTTCAAACATAGCAATTACTTTCGTCAAAACTTCTTTATCGGCTTTTTCCAACATCTGGCGTGCCTTGTCGTCCAAGCTATAATTCCACAACCATTTTGCATCATCATATAGCGCCAGCAGCGTATTTGAGCGTTCTTTCAAAAACGGCATTGCTTTTATCAGTAATTTTGAATCGGGGATTTGTATATCCAAGCTTCCGATCAAATTCACCAAATGAGAATCATCTGCTTGTTTTATGTAATGCGCATTTAGATTGTTGAGTTTATCAAAATCAAAGCAGGCTGGGGATTTGCCCACACCTTCCAG
>PCXJ01000062.1 GCA_002787615.1 Alphaproteobacteria bacterium CG11_big_fil_rev_8_21_14_0_20_44_7 | reverse complement strand
GTACGGCATTTGCAACCGCAACCAGCGCATCATCCTGACCAACCACACGTTTACGCAGATAATCTTCCATTTGCAGCAATTTATCGCGCTCACCTTCCAGCATTTTATCCACCGGAACACCTGTCCAGCGACTAACAATATTGGCGATATCCTGTTCACTCACCGATTCGCGCAGCATGTTGCCTTCCTGTGCGCCGTCAGATGCGTTCAGTTTTTTCTCCAACTCAGGGATGACGCCATAAGAAAGCTCACCGGCGCGCGCTAAATCACCCTGACGTTGCACGATTTCCAACTCGGTTCGCGCCTTCTCCAGCGCCTCTTTGAGATGTTGCACGCTAGAAAGCTTTGATTTCTCAGCCTGCCATTCTTCGGTCAAATCGGCAGACTTTTTTTCTAATTGCCCAAGCTCTTCTTCCAGCTTTTTGAGCCTTTCTTTCGAGGCAGAATCATCCTCTTTTTTGAGTGCCTCACGCTCGATTTTCAACTGAATTATCTTCCTATCCAGCTCGTCAATTTCTTCCGGTTTGGAATCAACTTCCATGCGCAAACGGCTGGCAGCCTCATCAACCAAATCAATTGCCTTATCGGGCAGAAATCTGTCGGTTATATAGCGATTTGAAAGAGTTGCCGCCGCCACAATTGCTGAATCGGAAATTCTAATGCCATGATGCAACTCGTATTTTTCCTTCAAGCCGCGTAAGATAGAGATTGTATCTTCCACATTCGGCTCTGACACCAAAACGGATTGGAAACGCCGCGCTAATGCTGCATCTTTTTCGATATATTTACGGTATTCATTCAATGTTGTTGCGCCCACACAATGCAGCTCACCGCGCGCCAAAGCGGGTTTGAGCAGATTTGAGGCATCCATTGAGCCTTCTGCCGCACCTGCTCCAACCAGCGTATGCAACTCATCAATAAATAGCATAACCTCACCGGCAGCGTTGTTAATTTCCGACAAAACCGACTTTAATCTTTCTTCAAATTCACCACGGAATTTTGCACCCGCCACCAGCGCGCCCAAATCCAGCGACAACAACCTTTTGTTTTTTAAGGATTCCGGCACATCTCCAGCGATAATCCTTTGCGCCAAACCCTCTACAATTGCGGTTTTACCCACGCCCGGCTCACCGATTAACACCGGATTATTCTTAGTTCTACGTGAAAGCACTTGCATGGTACGGCGAATTTCCTCATCGCGACCAATGACAGGGTCAAGCTTGCCGCTTTTCGCCAATTCGGTGAAATCTTTAGTATATTTTTTGAGAGCTTCAAACCTCCCTTCCGCATCCATAGAATCCGCCGTTCTCCCGCCACGCATAGTGGAAATTGCTTTTTCCAGCGTTTGCGGATTTATGTTCGCTTTTTTGAGCGCAGGGTTGCTAAGCGCCAATGCCTGCAACATACGCTCTACAGTCACAAATTTATCTCCGGCTTTTTCTGCCAATTTCACCGCATCTTCAAAAAAGCGTGCCATTTCTTGCGTCAAATGCAGCCCATGTGCCCCGCCACCGCTAATTTTCGGCAATTTATCAAGAATCGCCCTAGTTTCCATCATTGCGGTTTGCACATCGCCGCCCGCTTCCTGAATTAGGCGCGGGGCAATCCCTTCCGCATCTTCCAGCAACTCATTGAGCAAATGCTCAGGGGTGAATTGCTGATGCCCTTCGGCAAGTGCAAAATTCTGCGCATTTTGGATAAATTCACGCGCTTTCTCGGTAAATTTGTCAATATTCATAGAATTCCTTCAAATTTCTTGGTCTTGAGAAAGATATAATCATCTAAATTCGGAAATCAACCGAGTAAAATAGTCAGTTATAAGCGCAATAAACGTTGTAAAATTAAAGCAATCCTAACTCTTTCTATGCGAGAATGGCCTTGATAATATTAGTAAAATTGTAACTAAACTGTCATTTAAATATACTATAATGATGAAGTGTAAGAAAATTCTGGTGGCACTGCTTCTTGCCGGTTGCGCGATTAATGCGGAAAATATGATTGGAGAAAGTATTGATACTCCGATTTCTGCGTATGGTGAACCGCTTGATGCAGTTGATAGAGGTGGATTACGGGCATTTTTCTTTGAGGATAATGACCCAAAGGAAATCCCACCGGGAAGGGCAGTCAGGGATATAGATATTTTGCTAGACCCCGACACGCCACTTGCACAGAGCAATTTTCTGCCGCGCGGCTGTGTATATACAATGCACGCAATGTGGACAGAGCTTAGGGAAGAATGGATTATTGAGGCAATGAACAAAACTGCGGAATGTGATTTAGATAAGAAAAAGGGTGAATAAAGACTATGGCAAAAGAAGGAAATTTACAGGCAGACCCGCTATTTTTGGGATTAACCCGTCCGGCACAGATTGCCGGCGTGCATTACCTGCTATTCCTCGTAAACTTTATGGGGAATATCCTGCTTTTCATAAACCACGTATTTGAAAACAGAATGCTTGCCGTTGTTGTTGGCTTCGGCAGTGTCCACATCATATTTTATCTCATATGCTTAAAAGAACCGCGCATGATTGAATTATTCCTGAAAAGATACGGAAAATGCATGAAATGCCGTAACAGGTTTTTTCATAAAGGAACAAATTCCTACGATTTAACATAATTTGGAAATGAATAAATAAATGAGGCTTCAGCTAAAAAAACGGGATGCAAATAAAGGCCATATCGCGGAGAAGGAATTTCCGGAAAGCCATTTTATTCCCTATGATTGCCACTATGACACGCGCACAATCATAACCAAAGATCGTGAGCTTTTGCAGGTTATCAAAGTTGAAGGATTTTCATTTGAAACTGCCGATGATGAGGATTTGGATTTACACAAAAATGTCCGCAATTCTCTGCTAAAATCTCTGACACAGGGTAATATTGCCCTATGGTTTCACACTATTCGCAAGAAAAAAGCTGCCTATCCGGAAGGCACTCAGCCACGCGGTTTTGCAAAGCGGGTTGATGATGGCTGGAAAGGCAAACACGCGGTGAGTGAGTCTTTTCAGAATGATTTATATATCACCGTTATCCACAAACCTGATACAAAAGGTGCAGCAAAAATTGAGCATTTTTTGCGGATGATACAGGAACGCGCCGACAAAACCTCGGCGATTGCCGCATTAAAAGGCGCGCATAAAGAGATTGATGAAGTCAGCAATCGTATAATGGCAACATTGCGGGATTATTCCACCTCGCGCCTCAAAATTGTTGAAACTGAGGATGGGCCATATTCGGAAATTCTGGAATTCTTAGGCACAATCGTAAATTGCGGGATGTCGCATCCAGTACGCCTACCCACCCACTCCATTGATAAATATATCTCCAGCAGGAGGCTATATTTCGGCAAACATGCAATTGAAGTACGCGGACTGACCAAAACAAAATATGCCGGTATCGTAAGCATTCGTGAATATGGTCAGGAAACCGCCGCAGGAATGACTGACGGCTTCCTAAAATTGCCGTTTGAATTCATTGTTTCGCAAAGTTATGTATTCACAAATCGTCAGGTTTCGATTGAGCAAATGCGCCGCCAGCAAAATCGTATGATAAATGCGCAAGAGCCTGCTATCTCGCAAATCGCCGAGATTAATGATGCGTTGGATATCGCCATGAGTGGGCATGCAGGTTTTGGCACACATCATCTAACCGTACTGGTGCTAGCCGATAGCCTGCGGGAATTAGAGAAAAATCTTTCTTTATGCTCGGCAGAATTAGTCAATGTCGGTATTAATGCGGTGCGTGAAACAACTAATCTTGAGCCGGCATATTGGGCGCAACTTCCTGCAAATCATAGCTTTGTAGCGCGCAGGGCAGAAATAAACACGCTGAATGTTGCAAGCCTTGCATCACTCCATAATTACCCAATCGGTCAAATTGACGATAATCATTGGGGGCCAGCAGTGACCGTGTTTGATACGGCCTCCGGTACGCCATATTTCTTCAATTTCCATTTACGCGATGTTGGGCATACCACAATTATCGGCCCAACAGGTTCAGGTAAAACCGTGTTGATGAACTTCCTATGCGCGCAGGCACAAAAATTCAATTGCCGCATGTTCCTGTTCGATAAGGATAGGGGTGCTGATATATTTATTCGCGCGCTGGGCGGGATATATAACGAAATTGAGATTGGTGAAAAAACCGGATTCAATCCGTTGCAACTCCCCGACACTCACGAAAACCGCTCATTCCTGCATGAATGGCTGAAATCATTGGTTACAGCGCATGGCGAAAACTTCACATCCGAGGATATGGAAAAAATTAAGGACGGGGTGGACGGCAATTATAAGCTGGATAAGAAAGACCGCACCTTGCATAATATCGCACCGTTTTTCGGGCTTCAGGGGCCGGGCACAATTGCCAGCCGCCTTCAGCAATGGCACGGTGAAGGGCCATATTCCTCATTATTCGATAATAACGAGGATTCTGTTGATTTTGATGAATCTAATGTTTTCGGATTTGAAATGGGTGATGTTCTGATGGCAAAAGACACTCTCGCCCCAACCTTGTTATATCTCTTCCACCGTATCAACCTCTCACTTGACGGCACGCCAACCATAATCGTTCTGGATGAAGCATGGGCGTTGATTGATAATCCGATATTTTCCAAAAAAATCAAAGATTGGCTAAAAACCCTACGTAAACTAAATGCTATGGTGATATTTGCTACCCAGTCGGTTGAAGATGCCAGCAAAAGCTCGATTAATGATACATTATTACAGCAAACTTCTACCCAGATATTTTTACCTAATTCCAAAGCAACTGAGGAATATAAGAAAGCATTTTTGCTAACCAAAAGAGAATTCCAGCTTATAAAAGAAACTGACCCTGGCAGCAGATTCTTCCTGCTCAAACAGGGAAATGATGTTGTGGTTGCACGGATTGATTTAAGCGGAATGGAGGATGTAATTCCAATTCTTTCCGGACGCGCAGAAACTCTTGCCATTGCCGATGAGGTTCGTAAAGAACATGGCAACAACTCAGAAATCTGGATACCGATATTTTTAGAGAAAATAAGAGGTATGTCTGTATGATGGGGAAAATGAACATCAAAAACGCTTTTACCCATAGCAGATTATTCGCCTTAGCATTGCTATTGCTTTGCTTCACCGCCTCCGCTGCATTTGCCGAAACTATCTCCATCGGACAGGATGGGCTAACTATTGGTGGGCAGGTAGTTAGCACAAACGGAATTCCGGCAGGCGCTACCTCATACAACACCTCGAATGGTGCATTTACCAATAGCGCAAACGAGCTTTTGGGCTATGGGCAATATCAGCAAAACGGCGTTACCGGAGCAAGCAATTGGCAGGTTTTGCAGCAAAATGGTCAAAATTGGACACAATCTACCTATGATGATGCCGGAAATTTGCTAGGGACAGCGCAATATGATGCTGCGGGGAATTTTCTGGGAGCAGGAGCAGGCACAGAGGCTAATAAAAAACTTGGAGATTACAAAGAGTTAAATGAAGTCTGCCAGATTGAAATAGATGATGGAAAGGATTTAAAAGTTGTTTCTGTTGCCATCAAATGCTTTGAGAAAATGACAGAAAATCTCGCAATCGAGGGTATGCAGAATATCAGCAACTACCTCGCCGATGCGGTTTTTGCCCTGCTGGTTCTCTACCTCATTATATTCGGTGCAAGAGTAACAACCGGAATCGTCAATGAGCAGCGTGTCAAAGGTGAATTCTTCATTCATTCTCTGAAAATCGCCTTCGTTTCATGGCTGGTCTTAAATGCCGGAGTTATTGAATTATGGGGCATTGTGCAAAGTATTTATAACAGCCTGATAGTCATCGTTTTAGCGCCGGCAGGTGATGCTACTATGGCTGATTGCCCAATTGCCGAGGCCACCACAGATGGCGTTTGGACAGCTATGGATTGTATATTATCGCGTTTCTTGGGTTGGGGCGCACCTAACGCTTATGGCGAGGGCTGGGAAGGCGTGCCAATGCTTTTCGGCTTTGGAACGCATGCCATAACTAACGGCTTTGGTGGCATAATGATTGCCGGAATTGTGTTATCGACAATCTGGACGTTGCTAATGTCATTTTTCCGCGTAGCATTCGTCTATATTATCTCAATGCTTGGGCTAATCTTGCTCTTTATTATCGCACCGATTACTATTCCGATGGTGTTATTCCCGCAAACCAAGCAATATTTTGAGGGCTGGTATAAGATTGTTGTATC
>PCXJ01000047.1:1102-6095 GCA_002787615.1 Alphaproteobacteria bacterium CG11_big_fil_rev_8_21_14_0_20_44_7 | reverse complement strand
TTCTTCACCCAGCAAGCTCAGATGAATTGTGAATGCCGTGGCGCATAAGCCCTGATTCGTACATATATTAGAGGTCGCTTTTTCCCGCCTGATATGTTGCTCGCGGGTGTTCAATGTCAGCACGAATGAGCGTTTGCCATCGGCATCAACGGTTTGTCCGCATAAGCGTCCCGGCATTTGGCGCACATGTTTTGAACTACAGGCGAAGAATCCAAGATATGGCCCGCCAAACATCATCGCATTGCCGATTGATTGCGCTTCACCCACCACAATATCGGCGAGAGTCGGCGGTGGCAAAAGCCCTAGCGATACGATTTCATTGATGACGACAACCAGAAGCGCGCCCTTCTCATCACAAGCTTTGCGCAAATCTTCAAGCTCGTGGATATTTCCGTAAAAATCCGGAGTTTGGACGATTAGGCAGGCGCAATTTTCATCCAACTCATCGCTGATGATTTTACCGTCAAATCTATCAAGGTAGGTTTTTAATGTATCGAAATAATGCGGATGCAGCTTGCCATGAATTTTGACGTTATCTTTTTTGGTGATTCTTTTTGCCATCAACATCGCTTCCGCCACTGCCGTTGAGCCATCATACATTGAGGCATTGGCGATTTCTTGTCCGGTGAGGGCGGCTATCATGCTTTGAAATTCAAATATCACCTGCAATGTACCTTGTGAAATTTCAGGCTGATATGGGGTGTAGGATGTCAGGAATTCCGAGCGCTGGATTATATGGTCAACACTTGCCGGAATATGGTGGTAATAGCTGCCTGCACCGAGGAAAAATGCGCCGTTATGGGCGGCATGATTTTGCGCGGCATAGGCGCTGATGATTCTTTCAACCTCAATCTCACCTTTGGTTGTGGGCAAATTTATCGGGTTTTTCGGGAAGCATTCTGCGGGAACATTTTCATATAAATCATCTATATGAGAAGCGCCGATGCTGCCCAGCATTTCCTTCCTGTCATCTTGTGTGTGGGGTAAAAAACGCATTATACCCTATTCGCTGATATGGTTTTTATATTCTTCAGCAGACATAAGCGCTTCCGCATCATCGGAATTTGCCGGACGAAGTTTGACCAGCCAGCCGGAATCATATGGTTCTGAATTTACGGATTCGGGGGAATCAGCCAAGGCGGTGTTGACTTCCACCACTTCACCGCTAAGCGGTGCATAAACATCGCTGGCAGCTTTGCAGGATTCCACCACCACAAATTCCTCGCCTTTTTCAACTTTGCGGCCAATTTGCGGTAGTTCAACATAAACCAAATCGCCGAGCGAGTTTTGTGCAAAATCAGTGATGCCAATAGTTGCAACATCACCGTCTTTTTTTACCCATTCATGGTCTTTAGTATATTTCAAATTTTCAGCTATATTTGTCATAATGTGTTTCTGTATGTTTCTTTATTTCTTTGTTCTCGGTTCAATAAAATTCAATTTATGGGTTTTGGCCTTTATTTTCCTACCTCTCAGCTCAACTTCAACTTCAGTTCCGGCCTCAGCAAAGCTAGTTTTAACATAGCCTTGTGCAATCGGTTTTTCTAAGGTTGGGCTGTAGCCGCCGCTAGTTATAACACCAATTTCGCTGCCGTCCAGAGCAAAAATCTTTGTTCCTTCACGCGCAATTGCTTTGTCCATAATTTCTATTCCCACGCGCATTTTTTGTGGTGTAGGGAAGTTTTCACGCTTATCTTTGGCAACTACCCATTGCAAATTGGCCTCTAGCGGGGTGGTGTTATCGTCAATATCATGTCCATAAAGCGGATAGCCCATTTCCAAACGCAAACTATCACGAGCACCCAGACCAATTGGTTTTAAATCCGGATTCTTAAGCAATTCTTTGCAATATTCTGCGGCTTTTTCGGATGGGATTGAAATCTCAAACCCGTCTTCGCCAGTATATCCCAAGCGGCTGATAAAAACATCTCCGGCAAATTTGATGGTCATATATTCTTGACCCCCCTCTGTCCCCCCTACAAGGGGGGAGGTAGATGCGGGGGATAAAATTGCTTCTGCTTTTGAGCCTTGGATGGCAATTAGCGAGCGTTCTCTGAGTGGGGTGAAAGTTAGGGAGGCGGGCAAATTATCCTGAATGAATTTCTCATCCTTCTCTTTGCAGCCAGCGTTATATACCAAAAAGAATTTATCATCCGCTAGCTTGGTGATGATTAAATCGTCAATAATTCCGCCGTTGGAATTTAGCAGAACCGTATATTTTGCCTTATTAAGCGGAGTTTTGGAAAACGGGGAGGGGGTGATTTTTTCGAGCAATTCAATTGCGCCTTCGCCCTCCAGCATTGCTTGCCCCATATGCGACACATCAAAAAGTCCGGCATGAGAGCGCACCCATAAATGCTCGGATTTGATGCCTTCCGTATATTGTACGGGCATTTCGTAACCGGCAAATTCTACCATTTTGCCGCCTAATTCTTTGTGTAATGTATTTAATGCTGTTTGTTTCATGCACGCACTATAATTTTTGCGCATTGTTATTCAATGAAAAAATATATTGACAAAACTATAATAATATTTAATACTAAAACTAACTATAAATATATAGTTATAATAAACAGCAAATAAGAGGGTAATATGAAATTCAACAAAATCATATCAGCAGGTTTAATCACAACCATGCTGGCAACTACAGCCTGCTCAAGTTCGCCTTATAATGAGTATGGACAAAATAATCAGATTAGAAAAACCGAAATGGGAACTTTGGTTGGTGCAGCCGCAGGTGCATTGGCGGGCGCGCAATTTGGTAAAGGGCGCGGAAGATTGGTCACAACTGCAATCGGAACATTGGCAGGTGCTGCAATTGGCCATGAATTCGGCGTTTCAATGGATAGGGCAGACATGGCCTATTATGAAAGAACCGCAGGGTATGCGCTGGAAAGTTCCCGCATCGGTAATACGACAACATGGAGAAATCCGGATTCGGGGAATTATGGTACGATAACCCCAACCAATACCTATCAGCAAGCTGATGGCAGATATTGCCGTGAATATAACCAAACCGTGACTGTTGGCGGCAGAACCGAACGTGCATATGGTCAGGCTTGTAGGCAGCCCGATGGCACTTGGGAGATTATATAGCCTTCCATAATTTCACTTCTACTTCGTTAAACTGCGGTCTCAGCCTCGGTCATGTATGCTTATATACATTCCCTCATCTTCGCCTTGTTTGCCTAGTATAAGTTGAAATTATGAATGGCCATTTTATTGCGTTCAAACGGCGCTAACTGCTATTTTTCTTGCGGGGATTCTTCTTTTACCACTTCAAAATCAGCATCTATGAATTCCCCTGCATTTTGTGCGGGGGCGGGGCTTTTTTGAAAAATCGGGCGTTTGAAGATATAAACCAGCGGGATAAGCAGCACTGCCACAATCGCAAAAACAAAGGCAAAGGAAATCAGCGCGGCGAGGGTAATCAATACTAGTATAATTATCAGTGCTTTTCTCAATGTGCTCATTCTTATTTATCCTCGCGGGTGGGTTTTCTTATATCCGGCGGTTAATCGCTTTGTATCAATATGGGTGTATTTTTCCGTAGTTGCAAGTGATTCATGCCCTAAAAGTTCCTGAATGCTGCGTAAATCTGCGCCCTCGGATAGTAAATGCGTGGCAAAGCTGTGGCGGAAAGCGTGCGGCGTTATATAGTCCGGTAGGTCGTATAATAATCTGATTTCACGCAGCTTTTTCTGGATGATTTCGGGGCGCAAACGCTTGCCTTTTTCGCCATAAAATAATGCCTCGCCGTAATAGGGTATGGTGGCGGCATATTTTTCCAAAGCGGCTTTAACTCTTGGTAAAAGCGGGGCGATGCGTTCTTTGTTGCCCTTGCCATGGATGAGGAGATTATCGGATTTTATGTCACTACGATTGAGGGAGAGCGCCTCGCTGATGCGCAGCCCGCAGCCATAAAGCAAAAATAAAATGGATTTATCGCGCAGCTCAACCCAATCATCTTCCGGCAAATCTTCGAGGATAGCGATAATCTGCTCAAGATTGACGGCTTTTGGCAATGGACGTGCGCGGCGCGAGATTTTGACTGCCTTTATTGCCGCATTCTTTAGGAGATTTTGTTTTTCCAGATATTTGTAGAAGTTGCGGATGGATGAAATTGCGCGGGCATTGGAGGTTTGCAAGAATTCACCGGATTGGCGTTTGGCAATCCATGCACGAAAATCCATCACTTCAAGTGATTGCAAAAGCGGCAAGCTGATTTCCTCAGATTTATAATCTGCTAAAAAAGCCAGAAAATATTTGAGGTCGATTGAATAGGATTCAACGGTTTTTGCGGAATAATTCTTCTCATCAGCGAGGTAATCCTGCCAATTTTGGATGTGGTTTTGGAACTCACTCATAGAGTGAGTTTAAACCTTTTATGGGACAGTGTAAATTAACTAATTGTTGGCTTCCTACGCAACTTGCTGGCCGGTTTTTTTCCAGTCATCCAAAAATGCCTGCAAACCTTTGTCGGTTAGCGGGTGGTTGATTAGCTGGTAAACCACGCTTGGCGGCAGGGTGGCGACATCCGCACCGATGCTTGCTGCTTCCAGCACATGTCCGGGGTGGCGAACCGAGGCAACCAGAATTTCAGTGTCAAAATCATAATTATCATATATTTCGCGGATTTCAGCAATTAAGCCCATTCCGTCTTCGCCAATATCATCCAAGCGTCCGACAAACGGGGAAATGAAACTTGCTCCGGCTTTGGCGGCAAGTAAGGCTTGCGCGGCAGAAAAGCAGAGTGTCACGTTGGTTTTGATTCCTTCCTCGGAAAAATGTTTGCAGGCTTTTAGGCCTTCCCAAGTTAGTGGTAATTTTACCGTTACGTTTTTGGCGATTTTGGCTAAAGTTTCGCCTTCCTTAATCATCTCATCAGCTTCGGTTGCAATAACTTCGGCACTGACTGGCCCTGTGATGATATCGCAAATTTCCTTGATAACTTCTTTGAAGTCACGTCCTGATTTCATAATCAGTGATGGGT
>PCXJ01000047.1:754-1086 GCA_002787615.1 Alphaproteobacteria bacterium CG11_big_fil_rev_8_21_14_0_20_44_7 | reverse complement strand
GAGCAGGCCGGTCTCGGCCAGCTCCCTGATGTCGGCGATGTCGGCAGTGTCGACGAAAAATTTCATGTGCGCGGGCTCCGGAGGGTCTGTGCGATTCACCGGCAGCCTTAGCGATGCGACGGCGGTGCGGCTAGTACCCCCCGTCTGAGCCGAAGACGCCGATGATCAATGGATCGCGCGTCGCCTCGGGGTTGCGACGGATCGCCGCTTCCTCGACGCCGATTTCGCGCCAGATCGTGTCGTCGATATTGGCTGCGAAGCGATTCGTGGCGCCGGCCACGTCGACCCCGGTCAGACCGCGCAGCAATTCGGCCACCAGCGGATCGCCGGCG
>PCXJ01000047.1:0-286 GCA_002787615.1 Alphaproteobacteria bacterium CG11_big_fil_rev_8_21_14_0_20_44_7 | reverse complement strand
AGACGCAAAGCTTCGAGGGGCTCGGTCGTTTTCAAAAAAATTCTTCAGCAAACTTTCTTGAGTCGTTGCGCTCAGCGGAGAAGTTTCCAGTCCAAACTATTCAATGCGGAATCAAAACCCAAACCAGTTCCCATTGTTGGGAGCAAACGCGCTCCTTCGGAACGCAACATTTCAAAGAAGCTGTTGGTTTGAAAAAGATTATGAGTCATCAAGCCGCAAATATCGACAACACTTGGGTTTCTTTTCGCCGCAGATGCCGCCTCAAAAGCCGCATAATACTGGCCGA
>PCXJ01000090.1 GCA_002787615.1 Alphaproteobacteria bacterium CG11_big_fil_rev_8_21_14_0_20_44_7 | reverse complement strand
CGCCCACTGCTCCACCGATTTTATGCGCGGAAATTGTCATCATATCCACACCCATATCCGCAAAATTTAGCGGGATTTTGCCAAATGCCTGTACCGCATCAATATGAATTAATGCGCCATATTTATGCGCCAGCGCGGCAATGGATTTTATATCCTGAATCACTCCGGTTTCATTATTAGCTAAAATAATACTGACCAATGAGCATTGACCATTGACCATTGAAAGCTTTTTTTCCAATTCTTCAATCTTCAAAAGCCCGTTTTTATCAACATCAATTATTGTTGCATTTGCTGCTGCTTTAAAAACCGATTCATGTTCAACGGAAGAAATTATCACTCGACTCTCACCGCTCAACTCTCGACTCTGATTTAAAGCCAAATTATTCGCCTCAGTTGCCGAGCCGCAAAAAACCAACGCCTCCGCCCCGACAAAATCCAGAATCTTGCTGCGCGCTTTTTCTTTGAGTTTCCGCGCCTCTCTGCCCGCCGCATGTATGGATGAAGGATTAAGCGGTAAATCCGCCACCTCGTCCATCGCTTTTTTCACTTGTGGGTGAAGTGGCGCAGTTGCGTTATAATCGAGATAAATCATTTCTTTCCAACGACATCTTCTAAAGTCTTAGAGCCGAGATAATCTTTGATATTCAGCGTTAATCCCTTCCATAAATCATGGGTGATGCATTTTGCTCTATCAGGACTGCAAATGTTAGAGGTCGGGCTGCACGCAGTCATTTTTAGGCTCTCTTCCACCGCTTCAATAATATCCAGAATCCTCGTGCTATTTGCGCCATTGGCAATTTGATATCCACCGCCCGGACCTTTTACGGCACTAACAATCCCGCATTTTTTGAGCTTAGCGAAGATTTGCTCAAGATAATTTAGCGCAATCCCCTGCCGTTCTGCCACTTGCGAAAGCTTCACCGGCTTCCCGCCGAATTCCTTTTCGAGCACGGCAATATCCACCATTGCCATCACCGCATATCTTGCTTTAGTTGTTAGCTGCATTCTTCACTTTCCGTTTTGCAGAGGTTTTTTTAGTATCCCAGCCAGTTGCCGTTTGCGCCAATTCTTCTTCCAATTGCTTCAGGCGTTTTTCCATTTTCTCAAAATTCCTCATCACTATATCGGGCAATTCATCTGACGCCACACCATAAGCAGTGAATTCATCATCTTTATGTTTCGCGCAATCTTTGGAAACATTGCGCGCCGGAACGCCAACCATCGTTGCACCGGCAGGCACATCTTTTACAACAACCGCATTTGAGCCAATACGCGCCCCGTGTCCAACATTAATCGGGCCGAGCAATGCCGCGCCACTGCCGATAATCACATTATCACCTATCTGTGGATGGCGAATTCCCGGCTTTGCAGAAACCCCGCCCAATGTAACTCCGTGATATATAGTGACATTATCACCAATAGTCGCAGTTTCACCGATAACCACGCCCATACCATGGTCGATAAATAAATTATTTCCGATATTCGCACCGGGGTGAATCTCAATACCGCTAAGAAATCTGGAGATTTGCGAAACCCAGCGCGCCAGAAAATGAAACCCCTTGCGCCATAACCAATTGCCTAAGCGATAAAACAATAAAGCATGAAATCCCGGATAGGAAAATATCACATCCAGCGCCGATTTTGCTGCCGGATCGCGTTCCTGAAAACTTTTTATCTCACTTTTCAATCTCTCAAACATCACGCAAACCTATAATATACTAGCCTTACAGTCAATATCTAGCAAAAAACCTTGCAATTCCTGTTACCACACGTTAACTTGCGTTCGGTATTTATGCTACTAAATAAGATATAAGCAAAACAGGAAGTGCAATGGCAGAGATTTTTTTCAATGGACCCGAAGGTAGGCTCGAAGGAAGATACAATCAATCAGCTGACCCAACTGCACCGATAGCACTAGTTTTGCACCCGCATCCGCTTTATGGCGGCACAATGAATAATAAAGTGGTCTATAATCTTCACCATAATTTTGCCAGTAACGGCTTTTCGGTTTTACGCATGAACTTCCGTGGCGTTGGGCGCAGCCAAGGTAAATATGACAATGGAATCGGCGAACTTGCCGATGCCGCATCTGCTCTCGATTGGATTCAATTGCAAAACCCTGATGCGCGCGGTTGCTGGATTGTCGGTTTTTCTTTCGGCGCATGGATTTCCCTGCAATTAATGATGAGAAGACCTGAGATTGAAGGATTTGTTTGCGTTTCACCACCTGCGAATATGTATGATTTCTCATTCCTAAGCCCTTGTCCGGCTTCCGGTCTTGTCACACAAGGTGATTTAGACAGCGTTGTTCCGGAAGAAGTTGTTGCCCGTCTGGCAGAAAAGCTAAATAAGCAACGCGGTGTTGACATTGATTATAAACTCATCGGCGGTGCTGACCATTATTACCGCACAAAGCTTGATGAGTTGATGGAAGAAGTTGATTCCTATGTTAAGGATCGCCTTGCAAATGCGGTTTATAAACGTCCGACAAAACCTGACCGCAAGCGCCGCTCTAAAGCTGCAATTGCCGCTGAGGAAATGGACGATGAATCAGTTGTTGCTTAAAGGCTTGGCTGATAAAAACTAGCGAGATTCTCAGTAACAAGCTCCTTGCAACCCGTCGTGCTGGCAAATGTAATTGGCAATCCATATTTCGCACGCACTGCCAGATATGCGAATGCCTGCGCCTCAAACGCATCACCATTATGCCCAATTGCCTCAATCGGCTCTGCCTTATTCCCCAGCGTTTCCATCAACCGCTTATTATGCCTCCCACCGCCAGTGATATAAAATTTATCAACAGGATTATCAAAATATGAGTTGCTCATCATAATGCTAATCGCGGTAAAAGCCGTTAATGTCGCCACCGCATCTTCGGGTTTTAAATGCGCTACCTTATCCAGCGAAAAATGGTTTCTATCGAGTGATTTTGGTGGTTTGATTTTGAAATATTCATCATCAACATAGCTCGATAAAACTTCCTCATCCACGATTCCGCTCGCTGCAATTTTTCCGCCATCATCAAAATCTTTATCGAAATATTTTTTCATAATGTCATTTATCATCGCATTTCCGGGCCCTGTATCAAAGGCCAGCATCTCGCCATTACCGCGAATCCATGTTACATTCGCCACCCCGCCAACATTCACAATCGCAATCGGGCGCGGTAATTCTTCTGTTAGCGCACGATGAAAAACCGGAACAAGCGGCGCACCTTGTCCACCCATTCTCATATCAGGGTTTCTAAAATCATTAGCGACTTCAATTCCGGTTTCATTTGCTAAAAGCTGCCCATCACCGATTTGCAAACTCCACCCTAAATCTGGTCTGTGGATAATCGTCTGCCCATGGAAACCGATAATCTTTATATCTGCCCCACAAAAATCTCCTGATTTTTGCATGGGCTGTTGCTGCGCAACGCTCAAGGCTGGCTCGTCTTCTGACTCGCTCCTCTGCCTATTATAGCTAATGGAGTCCATAGCCAGAACTTTTTTAACCGCTGCCACATGCGCATACGTCATATCCCTTTCCAGAGAATCATCCTGCACTTCCTTTGTATCCACTGCCGCGCGCAACCTTTCCCGCAAAGATTCCTCATAAGGAACTGTTATAAACTCGCCAAATTCAAAAATTTTGTCACCATCTGTGGTAATAATCGCAGCATCAATCCCATCCAAAGACGTTCCACTCATCAAACCTATTGCTTTTATAATCTCTCTTGTCATCTCCACCTTTTTCGTCATTGCCTGAATTTACCCCCCTTTCATCCCCCCTACAAGGGGGAGTTAGAAGGGGAAGTTCTAGGGCAATCTATAAGCATGTGAGTTCTTAGCCCTAGATTCCCCTAGAATCACTCTGTGATTCAGGGAATGACATAATTTTCTTTACCTATAAATATATAATATCTAACCTCATATTAAACATAAGGAGAGAAAAATGGATATTAAATTTGAAAAAATCGCAGCAGTTAAAAGTGGTGTTCTGGTTGTTCCAGTACATAAAGGCGGCAAGTTAGACAAAAAAGCGGCGGAGCTTGATAGTAAATCCGGCGGGTCGATAAAAAATGCAATCAAGAATTCCTCCAATTTTAAAAATAAAAACGGCGAATGCATTTCGGTTTTATGTCCGCATCTTCCGGTTTCTCAGGTTATTTTAGTCGGGGTAGATTTATGCAAAGAAAATCCGGAAAAATCTTTAAAATCCATTGGCGGCAAATTAGTCGCCTCATTAAACCATTTGCGCATTAAATCTGCCACAATCTTGCTTGAAGATTTTAAGCCCGAAGAAGTTGCAAACATCGCTTATGGCGCAAAATTAAAATCTTATGATTTCGGAAAATATTTCACCACGAAAGAGGCTGATGAAAAACCATGCTTAACCAAGCTTTCGCTGCAAGTTTCAGACGAAGCAAAAACCAAAAAAGCATATAAAGATTATGAAATTGCTGCAAACGCAATTGAATACACACGTAATCTGGTTACTGAACCTTCCAATGTGCTAAATCCTGAATCCTATGCAGCAGAAATTAAAAAACTCAGCAAATCAGGATTGAAAATTGAAGTGCTGGGCGAAGCTGCAATGAAAAAGCTGGGTATGAATGCGTTGCTTGGAGTTGGCCAAGGCTCAGCATTTGAATCACAATTAGTTGTGATGAAATGGGAAGGCGGCAAAAAAGGTGATAAGCCGGTTTCATTTGTCGGCAAAGGCGTAACCTTTGATACGGGCGGCATATCCATCAAACCAAGCGCCGGAATGGAAGAAATGAAATTCGATATGGGCGGCTCTGCTGTTGTTGTCGGGTTAATGAAATTGCTCGCCGAACGTAAAGCCAAAGTGAACGTGATTGGCGTTGTTGGACTTGTTGAAAACATGCCATCATCAACCGCACAGCGCCCGGGTGATGTGGTGAAATCTATGAGTGGGCAAACTATAGAAGTGCTAAATACGGATGCGGAAGGCAGATTAGTTCTGGCTGACGCTTTGCATTATACAGTCTCAAAATTCAAACCGAAATTTGTGATAGACCTTGCCACATTAACAGGCGCAATCCTTGTCGCGCTTGGCTCAAGCCGCGCAGGTTTGTTCAGCAATGATGACAAGCTCTCGGAAAAACTTTTTGAGCTCGGCAAAAAAACCGGAGATGAAGTTTGGCGTTTGCCGCTTGGCGAGGTTTATGACAAACAAATCAACTCAGAAATCGCCGATATGCAAAATATCGGAACAGACCGCGAAGCTGGCTCAATCACGGCAGCCCAATTCCTGCAACGCTTTGTAAACAAAACTCCTTGGGTGCATCTGGATATTGCCGGAACAGCATGGAGCAAAAAAGGTTCGGACACAGCCCCCAAAGGCGCAACCGGTTGGGGCGTTTCTCTGCTAAATGAGTTGGTGAAAGACTACGAAAAATAAAAATAGCTATTAGCTGCTAGCCCATAGCTAGTAGCCAGAAGCTAGGAGCTTAAATATGGAAGTATCATTTTATCACCTCTCATCCACCCCAATTGAGAAAGCAGTTCCCATATTGCTGGAAAAAGCCTATGAGGGCGGTCATCGTTGCATGGTGCTGGCTAAAGAGCAGGATATTGATGCTTTTGATAAGACTCTGTGGACATTCCACCCGCGCAAATTTCTGCCGCATGGGACAAAAAATCCTGAGAAACAACCAATTTTCATCACCTCCAAAAATGATAATCAAAATAATGCGACAGTTATTGCCGTGGTAAATGCTGAAGTTATCGATATGAATGGTTTTGAGAAAATCCTCGATATATTTGATGGCAATGTCGAGGCAGATTTATCAGCCGCACGCGCACGCTGGAAATCATACAAAGAGCAAGGCGCTAATTTGCGCTATTGGTTTCAGGATGAAAAAGGCAAATGGCTGGAGAAGCAAATTTGAGCCGCCTTCCCGTAATCGGCGTTATGGGTTCGGGCACTATGCCGCATGAGCATCTTGCGCGCCCGTTAGGTGAATTTCTGGCGAAGAAAAATGTGAATTTGCTAAATGGCGGCGGTGGCGGTGTTATGGAATCAATTTCCCGTGCATTTTTTGAAGTTAAGGAGCGCAAAGGCAAAATTATCGGCATCCTCCCCGGCCATCCTGAGCATCCCGATGCCAATCCGCCCGGCTATCCCAACCAATATATTGAAATCGCGATAAAAACCCACCTGCCTTATAGCGGTACTCGAGGTACGGATTTGCTTTCACGCAATCATATAAACATACTTTCCTCTGATGCGATTATTGCCCTTCCCGGCAGCAATGGCACACTCAGCGAGATTGCACTTGCCGCCCATTATCGCAAGCCACTTGTGGTTTTTATGGGCGAGAATGACAAATTCCCGCATCTTCCCGAGAATGTAAAAATCGCACGTAACTTGGCTGAGATTGAAAAATTCCTACAATCTATTGATATTTAGGAAATTTTCTGCTATATACCACGCCCCTAGCATATGAAATGTTAGATTGAACGAATCCGACCGTAGGGAGGCAAGGCCAAGATATAGTTTTTGAGGCCGCTAAGCCATGCGGCATTTGAGCTTATGAATAAAAATTACGATGTAATCATCATCGGTGGCGGACATGCAGGCTGTGAGGCGGCAACGGCTTCAGCACGCGCGGGCGCAAAAACTGCATTAGTCACTCACAAA
>PCXJ01000036.1 GCA_002787615.1 Alphaproteobacteria bacterium CG11_big_fil_rev_8_21_14_0_20_44_7 | reverse complement strand
CGTCTTTTAAGGTTAGTGTAAATTCTGTTTTAGTTTGAGAAAAAGAGAGGATAGATAAAAATAATAATGTGATTACAAGAGATAGTTTCTTCATGGTAAAAATAGTTTAGAGTTATAGAGCAGTAAAAATAATGAAAAAAAATTATTTTTTCGAATCCATTTTAAAAGAAAGAGCAGCTAATTTTTTTACATCAAAATGTAACTCTTCGCTGATAGGATGATAGCCATCAGCTTCAATAAGAACATTGTAGGTTTTGTCAGGTTCAATTAATAAAATAAATTCTCCAGAACTACTTTTTGCTTTATAAATTCCTTGTACTTTTTTTGATTCAGTTTCAATTAATGTTACTTTGGCGATTAACATTTCATTTGTTTTTTTATCAAATGCTTTTCCTTTTAAAATCAAAATGTTTGTAGGAGGATCATTTATCACCGTTTTATAGATGTCTCTTCCTCCAAAACCATTTTCCATGGATGAAGAATAAAAACCAACTTTACCATCTGCTGTAAGTACTATATTAGTTTCATCTCTAACGGAATTTATTGGCGTACCAAGATTTTCTGGATTCGTCCATGTGTTGTTTGTAAACTCGGTTTTAAATAAATCATAACCGCCCATATTTTGATGTCCTTGACTACTGAAATAAAGTGTTTTGTTATCGTTATGTATAAAAGGTGCGTCTTCATTATAAGGCGTGTTAATTATAGGTCCAAGGTTTTCTGGCATAGCCCATTCTCCATTAGGCAATCGTGAAATTTTGTATATATCTTTGCCACCATATCCACCTGGTTTATCACTAGAAAAATAGATGGTTGAGTTTTCAGTAGTAATAGAAGCATTCGTTTCATTGAATGCTGAATTAATTTCTTTAGGTAATTTAATTGGAGATTCCCATTCATCTAAACCCATTTGCGAGGTATAAAGATTACTTCCAACAAAAAATTTATTGGTTTTATGTATGAAAAGAATCTGACCATCAGCCGATAATCCTGCGGCAATTTCATTATCGTTGGAATTAATACTTGAGTTTACTTTTTTTGGCTCTACAAGTTGATTTTTTATAATGCCTGATTGGTAAATATTATACGTATGATTTTCTCTGTTTGAGGTAAAAATAAATAAAGAAGCATCAGCATTTATTTGAGAATTGTAATCATCAAAAGGAGTGTTAACGATGCTTCCTAAATTTTCTATAGTAATGTTTCTTCTGTTTTTTATAGCGAGTTCAGCATAACTTACTTGATTAATTAATCGATTAATTTCATCATTAGAAAATTCTTTTTTTCCAGCAATAATTTTATAACCGTTGTAAAAATTCAGTGCTTTTTTAAATTTTTGATTGGCGTGTGCGACAGCAGCTTTATACCTGAAAAGTTCAACACTCACTGATGGAGTTGTTTTATTAAAATGAATTTCTGCTTCATTGAAATAAGCCAAATTAAAATAGCATAATCCCAGTTGAAAGTTTAATTCAGCATCGGCACTATCTTTTTGGTATAGTTCTTTGTAAATAGTAAGAGCACCATAATAATCGCCAATTTCTACATTAACTTTTGCTTTTGTCATTGCTTTTTTAAATTCGGGTGTTGAATTTTGACCAAAAGCTGTAAAGGCAATTAAAAACAGGAAAATGGAGTAAAAAACTTTCATTTAAATTTCAATAAATTATGGTGTAAATATATAAACAATATTTACTTTCAAAAAATTCTACTCAAAAATAGTGCTATAAAAATAAATTTATATTGTTTTTTAAGAATGTAATAAACAAGCAATTGTTAGTTGAAGTGTTTTATATAAATGTTATGTATAGGTAATAAATACTGAAACCTAAAAAGAAAAGAATACCTAATCCACTCAAAATTTTTAAAAATAAAGGTGGCTTTTTGTCTTCAGGCATTGTTTTTCCTGTAATCACTAAATAATTAAGTATTGCAATAATAGGCGAAGTTAAAAATGCAATTGCAGTTGCAACATCTATCATTGCTTTCATGTTTGTTAAAAAATAGAATAAAATACTTACGGCACCTAGTATGAGTGTGATAAGCCAAAACCAGTAAGCATTATCTTTTTGTTTATTAGAGATTCCAAAAATTAATTGAGAAGTTTCTGTCATTACCCTGGGTTGAGCATCTAAACAAGTCAATGTAGTGCTAATCATTGTTGTTAGTGCTGCTATTGCAATAATAAAATAAGCCCATTGACCAATATTAGTAGTGTAAATAGTTAACAATTGTTTAAGAATATATCATATTTTAACCATCTTGTCTATAATTTTCGTTAGAAAAAGTTAAATATCGCCATAAATATGCTTTTCGCCTTTTGCACCGGGATGAGTCACTGCACCTTTCTCAGCGCTACCAACAGTTTGCGCATATTTCCAAAGTGTACCCGATTGATAATCATGCTCCCTCGGTTTCCATGATTTCTTGCGATCTTCCAGCACATCATCAGCCAGATTCACATTTATTGTGCCATTTATAGCATCAATAACTATTTCATCACCATCCTGAAGCAAACCGATAGCACCACCTTCCGCCGCTTCCGGCCCCACATGACCAACGCAAAAACCACGTGTTCCGCCAGAAAAACGCCCGTCAGTAATAAGCGCGACTTTTTCGCCCATTCCTTGACCATAAATTGCTGCTGTAGTGGAGAGCATCTCACGCATTCCGGGGCCGCCTTTTGGCCCTTCATAGCGGATAACTATAATATCACCTTCATTATATTTACGATTTTCAACCGCAGCAAAAGCCTCTTCTTCGCAGTCAAAACAGCGCGCTTTGCCCGTAAATTGCAGGTTTTTCATCCCCGCAACCTTCACAATTGCCCCTTCTGGCGCTAAATTGCCGCGCAGAACCACAACTCCTCCGGTTTTTGTGATTGGATTATTGGCAGGATAAACCACATCCTGCCCTACCGGAAATTGAACATCAGCAAGGTTTTCCGCAATAGTTTTGCCGGTTACCGTTAAGCAGTCACCATGTAAATAGCCGTTTTCAAGCAATGTTTTCATAACAATTTGCACACCGCCAACTTCATATAAATCCTTGGCGACATATTTCCCGCCCGGTTTCAAATCGGCTATATACGGGGTTTTTTTGAAAATCTCACCAACATCATGGATATCAAACTCAATTCCGCATTCATGCGCGATAGCAGGCAAATGCAACGCTCCGTTAGTTGAGCCTCCGGTTGCAGCCACGACTGCCGCAGCATTTTCTAGAGCTTTTTTGGTCACGATATCACGCGGCAAAATATTTTTCTCAAGCAGATTCATTACCGCCTCACCGCTTTGGAAGCAATATTGGTCGCGACTTTCATATGGTGCGGGCGCACCTGATGAGCCAGGCAATGCCAACCCTATTGCCTCGGAAACGCAAGCCATAGTATTCGCAGTAAATTGCCCGCCACAGCTCCCTGCACTTGGGCAAGCAACCGCTTCCAGCTCCTCCAACTCCTCGACACTCATATTTCCGGCAGCATGTTGTCCAACGCCTTCAAACACATCAACAACCGTAACATCCTTGCCTTTATATGTACCGGGCAAGATAGAGCCGCCATAAATAAACACGCTTGGCACGTTCAGGCGCACCATTGCCATCATCAAACCGGGTAGGGATTTATCACAACCAGCCAAGCCCACAATTGCATCATAACAATGCCCACGCATGGTTAGCTCGACTGAATCGGCAATAACTTCACGGGAAACCAGCGAGGCTTTCATACCCTGATGCCCCATTGCTATGCCGTCTGTCACCGTAATTGTCGCGAACTCGCGCGGAGTTCCGCCTGCTGATGCCACGCCTTTTTTTGCCACTTGCGCTTGGCGCATAAGCGAAATATTGCATGGCGCAGCCTCATTCCAAGTGGACACCACACCGATTAACGGCTGATGGATGCGCTCTTTATCCAATCCCATCGCATATAAATATGAGCGATGCGGAGCACGCTCCGCTCCTTCTGTTACGTGGCGTGACGGAAGCTTTGATTTATCAAATTTCTTTGGCATGGCTTATTTCTTTGGTTATTTTGAAAGAAAACTAGCGGTAAAGTGCGGGTTTGGCAATAAATTATCGCGTGTAACCATTCTGGCGCATGCGCATTTTTTCATTATAAGTCAGGAAAACATTCAGTACTTCGCGATTATTCAGGCTGCCAGCAATTGCAGACGCATTTCTGCCGTAATAATCCACCGCATTTGGGTTTGCGCCATAATTTAGCAAAGTTTGCGCAGCAAGCGGCTTATTTTCCTGCGCGGCAATCATCAGTGGAGTCAGACCGCCAACATTATACGCGTTAGGATCTGCCTTATATTGCAGCAAGAGTGTTATCATTGCCGCATTATCGTTTGTTGCTGCCAAATGCAGCGCCGTATTTCCGTCCTGCATGGCTAGTGAAATATCCGCACCGGATGAGAGGAAAAGCTTAGCTGTATCAAAATTCTGATTCATTACCGCCAAAATCAATGGCGTAAAACCAGTGCCATAAGCTTTATTTACATCAGCCTTTTTCTTGAGGAGCAATTGCGCTATATCGCTACGCCCGTTGAAACTCGCGAAATGCAGGGCTGTTTGCCCTTTAAGATTTGTTACATCCACTTTTGCACCGGAAGAAAGCAGATATTGCGCTGAAACATACTGCCCGTGCAAAGCTGAAACCATCAGCGGCGTGTTTCCTTCTTCATTGATGATATCAACATCTTTGATTTTCTGGCTGAGCGCTTTCAAACCCTTCAAATCACCATTTGCCGCAGAATGAAAGAACATACGATTATATTCGCCGTAATATGCCGGTAAATGGCCATTTGCCGGATTTCCCTTACCTTGCCGGAGCTTTTCAACCGTAACTGACTCATTTTCCTTTAGCGGCTCATCTTGCGGCTTTTTCTCGGCAGAAGGTGCGGGCTTCTTTTTAAGTTCGGCAATATAATCCTTCTCAGCCTCTTTCGAATCTATAGTTTCAGCCGCCTTTTCGTCATCTGTTCCCGGCGGAGGTGGAGGAACAGGAAGCACCAGAGTATTTGTTTGCAGCTCTTCAGTAGGAGTTGGCGGGGCAGGCAGCTCCGAACCATACATAAATTCTTCCAGAACCTGCTTTGAACCATCTGTTTCACGCACGCATGCCGTAGTATGATTAGTCAGCTCATCCACCAAGCTCTGATTGGTTGCCGTTTCTGCAATTAACTGCGTGGTGAGAGTCGTAATCCCTTCATAACCCATGGATTTTAAGGATTTTTCAAATGCACAGAGGCATATTTCCTTTTTTCCGCCTTTGAACATACAATGGCGCACATATGTGGTGCGCGCAGTTTGCACTTCCTGACTGGTAATTGTCGCCCAAGAATTAGCGGCAAAAAGCACGGTAAATATAAATACGAATATCCTAATCATCGGAATAAAGCCTAATCCCTTGGGATAATTTTCTTAATTTCTTTCTGAACAATTGCCTCAACCAGCTCGGGCAGATTTGCGTCTAGCCATGTTTTTAACATAGGTTTCAACATCTCTTTTACAAGGTCTTCCACAGTTTCTCCCGACCTAAAAGGTGCGCCGGGGTCAGTATCAGTATCATTGGCCAACTGGCTGACAAGGCTTTCAATTGAAGATTTTGCCGTTGCCGCAGTTTTATCAGAAATAATCTCAGAATCATCGGATGACTGCTCTACAACCGCCTCACTCGCCACTTCTTCAAATTCTTGCGCTTCTTCAGCTTCTTCAGCTACAGCCTCTTCTTTTTCCTCAGCCTCAGCCTCAGCCGCCGCCGCCTCTTCAGCCTTTTTCTTTTCTTCTGCCATTCTTTTTGCTTCCGCTTCGCTTAGTTCAAGCTCCACATCCTTTGGAACTTCATTTGCCTCGTCATTCTTTGGAGTTTCTTCGCTAACGTCAACAGAATCCTCAATTTCAGCCGCTTCTGCGGGTTTTTCCTCGGAATTATCCGCATTTTGTGGTTCAGTATCATCAAGTTCGGCAAGAGTTTTATCAATTTCACTCAATATATCATCGTCAGAATCAGCTTCTTCTGCAACTTCCGCCACCTTAACTTCCTCTGTGGATTTATCTTCCTCTTTTGGGGCAATTTCGGTCACAGAACCATCCGCATTTACTTGCGAAGTTAGCTCCAAAACATCATCATCTTCACTCATTTTCTCTTCTCCGTTTTCGGGCACGCCTTGCTTACCGGATAACACATCCCTAATATTTTCAAGAACCTCTTTCTGTGCCGACATATTTGATTTGGTTATATAAATAATTTAAAAAAGTCGCAATATTCTAGCAAAATGAGTCTAAGAAGCAATAATATAAAAGTGTTGATTTCTGTTAACTATTCTGATATAAGCTCTCTACTTGAATTATTGGGGGATAAATAAAATGGGAACAGTAAATAAAGCAGCACTTGAGTTAGCTACGAACTATGTCTTAGATACATTGCATCTTGTTGATACCGCATTACTCACATCACCGAGCGAGACAACTCAAGGCCTCACTGAAGAAGAAGCTAGCAAGGTCCCTGCAACACCCAGAGAAGGGTTTAATGATAGAAAATTTAATCAATCGGAATTATCGGCGCTATATGATTTGCGCGCAAAAGCAAAAGCTGAATATGGTGAAAAAAGTGATGAATATACGCTGTGGAATGACGCGCTAAATGCCCTTTCCGTAATTCGTGGCTATAATTTGATGGATACGGAGCTTACCCGCGAGGCGGTACAGAAATTACTTTCAGAGCCGGTGAGCGAAATGACAAA
>PCXJ01000088.1 GCA_002787615.1 Alphaproteobacteria bacterium CG11_big_fil_rev_8_21_14_0_20_44_7 | reverse complement strand
AATAATTCAAATTTCTGGCAGCGGTGATTTCCGCATCCAGTTGGCGCAAACTTCCGGCGGCGGCATTGCGCGGATTGGCGAATTTCCCGTCATTTTCGGCATTTAGCTTACGGAAATCCTCATGCGTCATATAAACTTCACCGCGAATTTCCAGCGTTTCGGCATAATTTATTTCTTGTGGCAGAGTTTTTATAGTACGCAGATTTTCAGTAATATCCTCGCCGGTTGTGCCGTCCCCCCGCGTTGCGCCTTGCACAAATTTTCCATTTTCATAACGCGCGGTAAATGAAAGCCCGTCAATTTTCGGCTCAGCGAAAATTTCAACAATTTCGTTTTCATCCAGTCCCAAAAATCTCCGCACGCGCTCAATAAAATCAATAACATCTTCTTCCGAAAAAGCATTGCCGATTGAGAGCATCGGGTTGCTATGCTTGACTTTGCCGAATCTGCGTGATGGGGATGTTCCAACTTTCTGGGTGGGGGAATTAGCATTTGTCAATTCCGGAAATTCACGCTCAATTGCTTCTAATTTTTGGCGTAATTCATCATATTCTGCATCGGAAATTGCCGGAGAATCTTCGCTGTAATATAATTTATCATGCTCGCGAATTTGCTTCGAAAGTTCAAAATGTTCTTGCCGCGCTTGCTCAAATTTATCAAAAAGCATATTGTCAATATATGGCAGATGAGAATCTAAGCAAGTCTTAGATTTCGGCTTTTTTTGCGAGGCTGGATTGCGCCTTGTCCTTCACGCCTTCAAGAATCACGCGGAAAGTATCGCAGAAGCGGAAAAACTCTTTGCGCTTTTTGAAATATTCACGAAAATCATGCTGGGTCGGCATAGAATAATAGCCATCTTTTTCATCCTCAGCGAACATAACCGGAACTAAGTCGCGACCTTCTGCCAGTTCTTTTATGGCATGATGCACAAGCTTTGCGCCAATCTTAGCGGTTTCGACCATAACTTGTTGTTGCGTTGCACCCTGATGGATATTGAATTTCTCACGCGCAATCAATTCGCCGGTGTCGATTCCTTCATCCATCCAATGAATTGAAACGCCGGCCTCATCCTCGCCGTTTTTCAGCACCCAGAAATAGCTTAGAGCGCCGCGATATGCGGGGAGCCATCCGGGATGGATGTTCAAAATCCCATGTTTCGGAATTTTAATTATTTGTGGGTCAATTAATTGGCTAAAATATGATGATATAATTATATCGGGTTTTTGCTGACGAATAAAATCAGCAGCTTCCGGCGTGTTGATGTTCAGGCATTCAAAAGTTGCGATATCCATCTTTTTGGCAATTTCTTTGCAGGGTAAAAGCGGATTTTCGGAAAGCGGCAAAAATCGCGAGAAAATAAATGCAAGGCGTAAGGCAACCCATTGAAAAAACAAAGTAAAGGCGAATTTCCAACCAATCTTTTTTAAATGCTGCGCCAATACGGATTTTCCTTTGCGTGAAACCGGAATCGGCTTTGAGCGCATGACTCCGACAAACTCAATTTCCGGCGCATGGCGTAATATATTGAAGATAATAGTGCTGCCGAGATGGCCGGAGGAATATAACAAAACTGCCCGTAAACGCTTTTTCTGCATAGGTCATTATATCATGGGAATAGTAAAGCATTGCTTAACATCCTTGTATTCTGCGGGTTTTATGCTGCGATGCACAAAGCACAGGGTAGAAAATTATGCATGGCAGAGTGGATGATTTACGCTGAAAACTTGCTAAATAACCATCTTAGCAGATTATGAATGCAGAGGTTTTATGGCTGGTGGCGGTTCAAAAAAAGTTATTATCATATCATTATGCGCAAATTTTGGTATTGCGCTTGCCAAGCTTGGCGGCGCATTATTCACAGGTAGCGCGTCTTTGATGGCGGAATCGGTGCATAGTTTTTCTGATTGTGGCAACCAGCTATTGTTATTATATGGCCAATATAGGGCGAAAAAACCACCAACCAAAAAGCATCCAATGGGGTATGGTAAGGAGGGTTTTTTCTGGTCATTCGTGGTGGCGCTGATGCTGTTTTCGATGGGCGGGCTTTTTAGTATTTATGAGGGCGTGCATAAAATCCAGCATCCGGAGGAAATCAGCCATATTTATGTTGGTATAATTATCCTGCTCCTCGGCTTAGTTTTGGAGGGGTATTCATTCTATATGTGCCTGAAAGAGGTGCGCGCGGAAAATGCGCATAAATCGCTCTGGTCATGGATTCGCGAAACAACAAGCTCGGATTTGCTGGTGATTTTTCTCGAAGATTTGGCAGCATTGCTTGGGCTTTTGGCGGCTCTTACCTTCCTGTTGATTGCGTGGATTACGAATAATCCGCTCTGGGATGGAATTGGCTCGGTGGTGATTGGCTGCTTGCTGGTCATTGTTGCGATTATTCTCGCGCGTGAGGTGAAGTCCTTGCTGGTAGGTGAAGCTCCGATTGTGAAATACCAAGAAAAATTGCAAGAAATTCTGCGTGAATTCCTGCCTGCTGCTGAAATTATTCGTTTAGTAGCTGTTCAGCAGGGAATAGGGGAAGTTATGCTTGCGTATAAAATTAAGTCCGAAAGTCTGGAATTATCTGTGTCGGAAATTATCAATAAAATCAATGGGTTTGAAGAGGAAGTTAAACTAAACTTCCCGGAAGTGAAATGGCAGTTTGCCGAGCTTGATAACAAAATTTGAGGCTGGTTTTTATGGAAAAATTCTATAGTCGCGCGTTTTTCTTGCTGGCAGCTTTGCTGCTGGGCGCTTTTTTTATCCATCTTATCAATTGGGCAGATTATGCTTTTTTCGCGCTTAATTATCCCTATGAAATTGACCATGTTGAAGGGCCGATAATCCATCAAGTCAGTATGATTGCCTATTCGCTTCCGGTCTATACGCCGCTGCAAACTGCGCCATATATTGTGATGAATTATCCACCTGTATATCATTTTCTAACCCTGCTATTTTCGATAGCCACTGAGGATTTTCTGATGGCGGGGCGTTTAATCTCAATGCTCAGCATGTTGCTAATCGGTGGAGTGATTTATTATCTGGTTTTCAATGCGGATAGAGAGGGGTTATCCAAGAAAAGTTCGGCAATAATCGCAGCCTTGGCGGCGGGATTATTCATCGGCAATTATTACGCGCAAAACTGGTCGATTCTGATGCGCGTGGATTTGTTGGGAGTTTTGTTTGAAATTATCGGCGTTGCAGCATTCCTTAGCATTAAGGAGAAAAACAAGAAAATTATAGTTGCGACATTGTTCTTTTTATTGGCGGTATATACAAAGCAGAGTTTGTTTGCCGGAGCGGCAGCCTGCTTTTTCAGCGCCCTTATTTATGACAGGAAATCTGCGCTAAAGCTTGCCACAACAATGGCAGCCGCAGGGTTGGTTATATTCGCAATTGGTTGTTTTCTGACCGATGGTTTGTTTTTTACACATCATATTAGCGCGAATATTAATGCTTTTAGCTGGCAGCAAGCCTTCAATAAAACCGGCACGATGCTGGCGGAACATTGGCTAATCTTTTTATGCTCGCTGATATTTGTAGTGAATTCTCTTTGCGGGAAAGATTATGAAAAAACAGCTTTGTCATTATTCTGGATATTCGCATTAATAATGAGCCTTTCAATTGGAAAATTCGGCGCAAATTATAATTATTACCTTGAATTCATAACAGTTAATTCACTTGTTTTCGGCTTGGCACTTGCTTGGTTTTTGCAGAATATAAATGATAAAAGATATATCGCAGTAAACATGCTGATTATCCTAACTTTATTCGTGCAGCTGATATTATCCGTAACTGATATTAATCGTCCGTGGCATGTTCAAAAACAAGGTTTGCTGGAAAAAATAGCAGATAGCGAAATTATTATCCCTAATCTACAAAAGATAAAAGGTGAGATTGTGGCGGATAATATGGTGCTGCTCTATAATGCTGACCGCCGCTTATATTTCCAGCCGATTATGATGACGCATATGCACGAAATCGGCGCGTGGGATGAATCTGCTATGATTGCGGATATTGAAAATAAACGCCTTGGCGGTTTTGTCTTTAATGATTTTAATTGCGATGAGCGTTATAGCCGTGAGTTTATGAGAGCTGTCAAAGAAAATTATAAGCAAACGCTGAGTACGCCACATTATAAATTATATGAGCGGAAGTGATTCGGCTAAAATCTGAAATCTAGAAATCTGAAAATTTAAAATGGGCCTTTGAAAGCTTCAATCTCGGCGCGATGAATTTCTACTTTCTCCCAGTCAATTTTCATATCATTCTTCCCCAGAACCTTCAGCGTTTTTTGCGCAATGGTTTTTGAGCTTGGATAAAATATATCTTCCAGTTTTCGCGTGGTCGGGCAGGTGGAATCGGCATAGCCCATGCGCGCAAATTTTATGGGTGAATCAATGCGCTCCATAACTTGCGTGATAATCTCCGCACTAGCCCCGCAATTTAGCCAACCATTATCCACCACCAGTAAATTTCCGGTTTTTTTCACCGATTCTACAATCAAATCTATGTCTAGCGGGCGTAGCGTAATTGGGTCAATCACCTCGGCAGAAATTCCGGATTGCGCCAGAATATCGGCAGCGCGCAGGCTTTCCACCACCATATGGCTAATGCCGACAATTGTGATATCCGCGCCTTTACGCATCACGCGACCCTTGCCAAGCGGCACGATATATTCGCCTTCAGGTACGATAGATTCCAACCCGCACACCATGCGATGCTCCATAAATATCACCGGATTATCATCCCGAATTGCGGCGGCTAGCGTTCCTTTCGCATCATATGCGGTGGAAGGCGCAACCACTTTCAGCCCCGGAACATGCATGAACATGGAATGCAGCGCTTGCGAATGTTGCGCACCTTGCCCCCAAGAGCGCCCAATCATCGTGCGGATAACTAGTGGCACTTTGATTTCACCGTTATAAACATAATGCGATTTTGCTGCCATATTGATAAGCTGATTCATGCAAAGCAGCATAAAATCCATGCGGATATGGACGTGAATCGGGCGGTATCCTGCCATTGCCGCGCCAATTGCAACGCCTGTCATCGCATCCTCGGAAAGTGGCGTGCCGAACACACGTTTTGCGCCGAATTTTTCTAGCAAGCCTGCGGTTGTCCCCTGAATTGCAATATGGTCATCAACATCAAGTCCGAACAAAAAAACCTTTTCATCACGTGACATTTCCTGCGCGGTTGCTTCGGCAATCGCATCGGTGAATTTTAGCAATCTTTCGTTTGGGACGCTAGGCGTAGACATGTGTCAACAACTCCTCATCTTCCGGAAACGGACTGTTTTCAGCGAATTTCACCGCTTCCTCAATCTGTGATTTTACATCTTTTTCAATTTGCGCCGTTTTTTCATCACCCAGAATTTTTGCCAATTTATCAATCTGGTCATTATCCTTCCATTTTTGATATTCGGCCATATCGCGATAATCCTCATGCAAATCTTCGGCAATTCCGACATGTTGTTTATAGCGATAAGTGGCAATTTCCATGAATATCGGCGCATTTCCTTCGCGGATTTTCTGCAATGCTTCATTTGTGGCTTGATGAATTTCAAAAACATCGCCGCTTTCAATTTTGCAAGTTTCAATACCATAGGTTTTGATGCGTTCACAAATATCGGAATTTGCCCATCTTCTCTCAAGCGGATTATGGATGGCAAGGCGATTATTTTCGCAGACAAAAAGAATCGGTAATTTGTGCAGGGCGGCGAAATTTATGGTTTCGCTGAATACACCTTCTTCGGTTGCGCCATCGCCAAAAAAGCTGGTCACAACTTGTTTTGATTCCTGCATTTTTAAGGTGAGTGCCCAGCCTGCGGCTACAGGAATTGTGGTTGCTACTACAGCGCTTGCGCCCAAAATGCCTTTTTCAAACTCTGCCAAATGCATTGAACCTGCTTTGCCACCTGCGCAGCCACCGGATTTGCCATATAATTCTGCCATCATTTTGTTTAAATCTCCGCCCTTGGCAATATGGGTTGCGTGGCAGCGATATGTGTTGGAAACAAAGTCATCCCCGCGCAGATTATCGCACACGCCAACCGCCACCGCTTCTTGCCCGATGGAAAGATGGACGGGGCTTTTGACGACATCTGTGTTATAAACTTCGCAGATTTTTTCTTCAAAGCGGCGGATTAGCAGCATTTGCTTGAATAAGTTTTCAGTAAGTTCCATATTTTGCGAGGTTGCTAATGACATTATGGCTAAAATGAATATAGTTAAATCCATGGAAAAACAAGATAAAATACTCATCACAGGTGCGAGTGGGATGATTGGCTCGGCGATGTGCAGGGTTTTGCGCGGGCAGGGTTATGAAAATTTGCTAACGCCCAGCCATGCCGAGTTGGACCTGACAAAGCAAGCGCTGGTTCAGGATTATTTTGCCAAAGAAAAACCGGATTATGTTTTTCATTTAGCGGCAATTGTTGGCGGGATTCATGCAAATAATACATATCCGGCAAAATTTGTTTATGAAAATACAGCGATGCATAGCAATGTGATTGATGCGGCATATCGGGCGGGGATAAAAAAACTGCTTTTCCCCGGCTCTGCCTGTACTTATCCGAAATTTGCGCCGCAGCCAGTGCAAGAGGCTAGTTTTCTGGATGGTTTGATCGAGCCGACAAATCTCGCCTATGCCAGTGCAAAAATTAATGGTATCGTGATGGCGCAAAGCTATCGCAAAGAATATGGCTTCAAAACCATAATTCCGATGCCGACAAATTCTTATGGAATCGGTAATAATTTCAATCCTGAATATTCGCATGTGATTCC
>PCXJ01000017.1:6817-7475 GCA_002787615.1 Alphaproteobacteria bacterium CG11_big_fil_rev_8_21_14_0_20_44_7 | reverse complement strand
TCTGGCCTTCGCCAGAATGACAGGGTTGGTAAGGTTCAAGGTTCAAGGTTCAATGCTCCATGCTCAATGTTCCTAAATACTAATTCCTAAATCCTAACTCCTAAATTACCTCCCCCAGCCCCTCCTATGAGGAGGGGGGATATTCCATGTTCAATATTCAATATTCCATGCTCAATGCTCCTATATCCCATTATCCCTAAATCGGTTTACGGCCAATGCTGATATACTCAAAACCGACATATTGCGGCGGGGTCAATATATTCCTGAAATCAAAAATAATTTTCTTATTCAATTTCAATTTGCCATAATCCACCTGCTTAAATTCCTCCCATTCGGTCAGAATCGCCACGGCCTCGGCATTTTCGGCAGCCGCTTCCGCGCTTTCAGCATATTCAATATTCGGCAATAATTTCTTCGCCTCTTTCATCCCTTGCGGGTCATAGGCGCAGATATGCAAGCCCGCCCTTTCCAGCTCATGCACAATTGCCAGTGCCGGACTTTCGCGCATATCATCGGTATTCGCCTTGAATGTCAGCCCGAAAACCGCCACCTTGCCTTTGCCGATTTTGTTTATAATCTTCTTTGCCATTTTGGCTTTGCGGCTTTCATTCGCGTCAATCAGCGCTTCGATAATTTTTGTCGGCACTCCGGCATTTTG
>PCXJ01000017.1:3603-6792 GCA_002787615.1 Alphaproteobacteria bacterium CG11_big_fil_rev_8_21_14_0_20_44_7 | reverse complement strand
TTCCCACCGATAAATCATCAATATCCGCGCCGACTTCTTCGCATAAATCTGCCAGCTCGTTGATAAAAACCACCTTGATTGCCAACATCGCATTAGCCGCATATTTGATGAGTTCGGACGTTTCGGGAGAGGTGAAAACGATTTTTGCGCCGAGCGGGGCATAAATTCTTTGCAGCAAATCTTGTGCTTGGCTGTTTTCAACGCCGCAAACAACCCTATCTGGCTGCATGAAATCCTTGATTGCCGAGCCTTCACGCAAAAATTCGGGATTTGATGCAATATCCGCATTTTCGCCGAAAATTCCTTTCAATTTCTCACATGTTCCCACCGGAACGGTTGATTTCACCACAATTAGAGTTTTTTTGCCGAGCTTTTGCGCCACTTCATTTGCCGCTTCAAACAGAATTGATAAATCAGCATTATCGGTTTTTGGATCGGTTGGTGTGCCTACCGCTAAAAACACCGCATCCGCTTCTGCCTCTTGCATTTGACTGGCAAAGCTCAGCCTGCCTGCCGCCACATTGCGCTCAACAATTTCTTTTAAGCCCGGCTCATAGATGGGGATAATGCCCTTTTGCAAATCGGCGATTTTATGCAAGTCGCGGTCAATACACAGCACTTCATGCCCGATATCCGCCATACACGCGCCGGAAACCAGCCCGACATATCCCGTACCGATTACTGCGATTTTGATTGTCATAAACTGTTAGTAAATTATGCGCGCGGATAGTGCAAGCAATTATGCCTATTTCACCATACTTGTAGAGCCAGAAGGAGTAGAACCGCTAGGCGCAGGAGTTTGGCTTGTGCCGCTTTCTTCCACCTTAACATTTTCCATAATCTTTTTGGCGAATTCCACACCGCTTATGTTCGTGCTATCAATAAATCCGTCAGTTGCTTCCACAATACTCACACCATTTTTCGCCTTAGTTTCAAAATCTTTGAGCTGACCTTGGAATTGCTTAATTTGTTCAGTTGACAATGCACCCTTTACCAAATCCATCATTTCCTGCACTTCGGCTGCGGTTCTGCCTGTTGGAGCTGCCGGAGTCGGAGTTGATGTACCGCCAAAAAGTCCATTTGCTATTTTTGTGCCTATCTCTGTAGCGGCTGCCGTCTGTCCGGCACCTTGTTGCTGGGCTTGCGCGGAAGCTACAAGCAGTTTGTGGCTCATCCCATTTGCGCTGACACTCAAACCTTCTTTGAATTCCTGAACAGCTTTTTCCTCAATTTTGTCTTTTTTCTGATATTCATCAAGCAAACTATCCACCGCATCAATCATACGCGGATACCAGATATTTTGATGTTTATCATATTCCAATTGCTCAGCACTTCCGGGCTTACGGGGATTTTCTGGCCCTTCATTGCGTATGGCATTTGCCTCGGAAATAATTTGCGCCAAATCTTTTCTCGCTTCTGCGGAAACTCCTTTAGGGAATTTGAAAACCTTGTCTTTCCCGTCAGTTGCGCCCATATTGCTTCGTATATAAACTTCGCCATTTCTGGTTGCACCAACTTCGAGGCTTCGAGGCTGCTCATTTACACCATCTCCGCTTTTATAGCCAAAGAACATCGGCTGGGTTTCGAGATGTTTTTCAATGCGCGGCGCAACATTATTTATCGCCGGCTGGTGTTCTCTAACAAAAGCACTCACATCCTCGGTCACTTTAACCACATCATCAACAACGTTACTTGCTGATGCGATATTCTTCACCCTGTCATCAAGAAACTGATAAATCGCATCTGCATATTTGTCAAAAAGTGCTTCCCATCTGCTTGGCTCGGCTTTTTCTACAGGAGCGCTGCTTTTGCCAGATTTAGCTTTCACCGCTTTTGGAGCTGGCGCAGTTTCTTTTTCAATCTCTGCCGCTTCATCAGGGAAAGCGGCTTTCAAACTCATTAGAAGCAAACTATCCCGCATTTGTGGGTCACGCGTTAGGAGTATATCCTCATCACGGGCAACTGCTGAAAGCTCTTTAATTTTTTCCGGCTCATTCCAAATTTTGGAAGCTAGGCGGTTTACAAAAACCATAGTATCACGGTCATAAATCGGACGGAACGGGGTATTATTCCCCTCACTCACGAAGAAGCTACCTTCCGGCGCATGTTTATACACAGCTCTATCCTTATCGCCGCCCTTTCTAATTTCATCTAAAGCTTGCGCATTTTGCATAGGGCTGAATGCTGAGCCAATCGGGCGTAACATACCTTTGCAATAATCCACCAGATTCGTATCGCTTGAACTATGCACAACATAATTCAGATTCAGCTCACGTACATATTTGAACAAATTCGCCTGCGTATTAAGCTGCTCTTTTGTTGCGTCATCAGTACGGGTCGTATTGCGCTCCATGTTGCGGAATTGCTGATATGCACCAAAAAACTCGGCAGATGATTGCACAAGAGCTTTATCAGGATATGGGTTTTTCAAGCCATCAGCTTTTGTAGAATAATCCTTATCAAGGAAGAAGAGAGAGCCTCTAGTATCACGCTCATCAGCCGTAACGCCAGCAAATTGCGGCATTCCATTTTCATCCCGCGCATCACGTCTGCCGCGTCCGCCAAAAATTTGACCCAATTCCACATTCATGCGGGGCAATCTTATATCAACATGCCTCAATCCATGCCCGTGTCCGTTCCTACCAATTGTAATACCCATAACTACCTAAATATATTAACTTTTAGTTACTTAATCACTCATTATTACCATATAAATCGGCTTATGGCAACATTTTGAATGTGAAACTTTTCTTACATTACCATACTATATTCATATAAGTTTATTCGCTTGCCACCAAAGAAAATTTTTATAAACTGCGAGGATGGAATATTTATGGAAAATCTAAACGGAAAAATTGTTACTGTTTTTGGCGGCTCAGGCTTTGTTGGTAGATATATCGTCAAAAACCTTGCCGAAGCAGGCTATACTGTACGCATTATCAGCCGTAGCGCAGAAGATGCTAAGCCTCTGAAATCTTGTGGTTTTGTTGGCCAAGTTGTGCATGTGCGCGGAAATATCACTGATTATGACAAGCTATCAGGGTTTATCAAAAACTCCTATGCCGTGGTGAATTGCGTTGGAATTCTATATGAATGCAAAAAGCAGCGTTTTGATGCCATCCATGCCCAAGCGCCGGAAAAACTGGCAAAAGCAGCAAAATCGGCGGGAGTTGCAAAATTCGTGCATAT
>PCXJ01000017.1:0-3595 GCA_002787615.1 Alphaproteobacteria bacterium CG11_big_fil_rev_8_21_14_0_20_44_7 | reverse complement strand
TTGTTAGCGCGGATTCAAAATCAAAATATGCGCGCAGCAAAATCAAAGGTGAAAAGGCAGTACTTGCCGCCTTCCCAGCCGCTTCAATCTTGCGGCCTAGCGTGGTTTTTGGCGCAGAGGATAATTTCTTCAATCAATTCGCCGCCATGGCGACCATCTCCCCTATATTGCCGCTTATCGGCGGTGGGAAAACCATGTTTCAGCCGGTTTATGTCGGGGATATCGCTCTTGCCGTACAAAAATGCGTGGAAGGCAATTTCCATGGTACTTATGATTTGGGCGGGCCGCGCAAAATATCCTTTGAACGGATTATGAAAAGAATATTGCGTTATACACATAAAAAACGCCGCCTGCTAAACATTCCCTATCCGGCTGCAAATATCATTGCTTCACTTACCCCCGCCTCAGTTCTGACTAATGACCAGCTAAAACTTCTGAGGCATAGTAATGTGGTTGGGGTGAACAGCAAAACTCTGGTAGATTTGGGTATTCGGCCAACGGCAATTTCTGCCATCGTGCCATCATATCTGGAAAGATTCATCAAACCGAAAATCAGAGCGCGTCTAAAACGGATAGCTTAGATAATCTGGTTGTCTTCATCTTCTTGCGGTTTCGAGATAAATGTCAATATGGCGGATGTCCCCTCGCCCGGCGTGCTATCCAACTCAAGCGAACCGCCATGCAACTCCACCAGTTTCTTGGTTAGCGGCAAGCCCAAGCCCGTACCTTCATATTTTCTATCCAAACCACCATCAACCTGTGCAAACACTTTGAATGCCACATTTATATCATCCTTGGTCATGCCGATTCCGGTATCTTTGATGATAATCTTAAATTCTGTGCTATCCGAATCAATTGCCTTGGCTGTGGCAATAATTCTTATCTCGCCGCCAGTATCCGTAAACTTCACAGCATTGGAGAGTAAATTGGTGATAATCTGCTTGAACCTGATTCTATCCGCAACAATTGCCGGCATATCATCCTGAATTTCCGTAATGATGTTCAAATTTCCATCTTCCGCGCGTTTGGAAATATATTTGATACATTCTCTGACATTCTTCTCGCAATTGATTTCCTGCAAGTTCAAATCCAGCTTGCCGGCTTCTGCGCGGGAATAATCCAGTAAATCGCGGATTTGGTCGAGCAGGAATGTGCCGGACTCATTGATATCCTTGGCATATTCGGCATATTTATCATTGCCGATTGGGCCCAACATCTGATTATGAAGTATATCGGAAAATCCGATAATCGCATTTAGTGGTGTGCGCAGTTCGTGCGAGATATTCGCGAGGAATTGTGATTTCGCTTTATTCGCCGCTTCCGCCGCATCCTTGGCTTTCACCAATTCAGTGTTTTTACGCAATAGCAACATTCTGCGTTCTTCAACTTCGCTAAGCATTTTGTTGAAAGCATCTATTAGGACGCTAATCTCATTCTTATTTATATCCTCGCCTTTTAGGAAATTATCCGCACGAATATTATAATCACGATATTTCGCAACGCTTCTGGCAACATCCACAAGATGCAAAATCGGCTGGGAAATAGATTTCTGCAAGGCTTGCGCAAGGAAATAGGATATCAGCACAATCGCTATAATCACGACAAATGCCGTGATAAATTGCGCCTTAATATAGCTATTAATTTCCTGCAAATCCGACTCAATATACATATAGCCGACATTTTCACCTTTGAAATTAATCTCCTGAAAAGAGTGTAAATTATCGCCTCCAAAGAAGGTTTCTCCGGCATTATTGATTATCTCATCTTCTCCCGGACAGCTTCTTGCTACTTGGTCATCGCGTTTTTTTGCGGCTAATAGCTCAAATTCATCAAATATGTCTTTAGTATAGACGCAAGCGAGTTTGATGGATTTCAGCCTTTCTTCACCTGAGCTGAAAATCTCCAGACTTTCTTCAATCTTCTGCTTATTCTGACCAAATTTAACAAATGTAGCAATCCTATCGGCAGTCAGCGTGCCGGTAACATTCAAATCAACTACCATCTTCTCACGAATATTATATATACCGAAGAGAGTTATCGCTACGGTTGTAAGAATCACGCAAATTCCGCTTATAGCGAGAATTATTGAAATTAGGCGTTGCCTCAGCGATGATTTCTTGAAGATCATTTCTCAACAACCTCCGCGGCGGTTTCGAGTAATTCTGCTGCAATTTTCAAATTCGCTCTTTTTGCGGCACTTATATTAATCAAAAAGCGCTGTTTTCCGCGCCTGATATCAAATTCCAATATTCCGCCCATATCTGCGAAATCATCAATTTCACTAATCGTGAAAACCGGATATTTGGTCAATTCAAACAAATATGCTTTGATATTCTTTTCTTCTGAAGAAGATATATATGCCATATTGCAGGAAGCAAATTCGGCGGGGCTAACGCTCCGCCTAACATTTATCTTAATCTTCTTATTTACCGCTTCCGGCATCAGAGCTTTGCGTGCAACATAATCTATATATTTCCCCAGATTATCTTCACCGATTATGCATAGCTCAATATTTTTAATTCCCTCTTCCGAATAAACCAAGCTTGGCCATTCAATATAGCTCAGGAAATTATATATATAGGCTGATTGATGCTTATATATTGCCTCATTATCTGATTCTTTTTTTGCTTCGGCTGGGTAAGTAAATGCCGCAAGATTCACCAATGCTGCTATACCCAAGCAAGCAAGCGCAACAAACGCCCTTCTGTAAAGAAAATTAGCTAATCTCATTTAGAACCTTACAGTAATTTGGCCATAGACAGCACGTGGAATTTCGGAAACTGAGTTATATCTTGCACCACCGAACTCCTGATGCTGATTATCCAGTAAGTTTTGTCCGACAAGTTTTAGCTCCACATCATCCATTGCCTGCCAGCTAACTTGCGCATCAAATCGCAAATAATCTTCTACCGAACCGCCCTGTAAACTATCGACATAATAAAGTGAGTTATCGAGATGCAAATCATTGGTAATTTCATAATGCGAGCGCATATTCAGCATATGCTTTGGTGAATCTTCTTCTTGCGCTTCCGAAACGGAATCCAAGCTGTCGCTATCCATTACAATATCAAGATTCAGATAGCTATAACTTCCGGTCAAACTCCAATTATCCTGAATTTGCCAAGTACTTGCAACTTCAACACCGCTTGCCTGAGCACTCGCTTTGTTGTCCACATAAATAGCTAACGGTATATCAGTGGCAGCAGGCGCACCAAGCTCAAGAGTACGGAAATTATCATAATCATTATGGAATGCCGTCAAATCTACGCTGACATTATCATGTGCCTTGAAGCGATAGCCCAACTCATATGCAATAAGTTCTTCAGACTCAAAGTCATCATTTCCGATCACAGCAGTATATACTGTTGGTGGCGGCGCAAAAGGATTCGGCACAGCAGTCAAAACCTGCGTCAATGTTCTTTCTGAAATGCTTGGCGTTCTGACCGCGCGGGAAACCGCACCCCAAACTGTTTGATTTTCTGCCGGATACCAGGCAAAACGAGCATTTGGCTGCACTTCAAAGTCAGTATAACTATTATATTCAAATTTTGAGCCCAAAGTCAGGAACAACTCATCTTCAACTAGCTCAATTTTA
>PCXJ01000074.1 GCA_002787615.1 Alphaproteobacteria bacterium CG11_big_fil_rev_8_21_14_0_20_44_7 | reverse complement strand
TTTTTTCTGTCATAGGAAGATGGAATTTCCATCGCCTCCCTATATTTCATCACGGTTCTGCGTGATATTTGGATACCTCTTTTCTTGAGTTCTTTGCCGATAAAATCATCGGAAAACGGCTTTTCGATATCCTCAGCCTTAATAATCTCTTTGATGGTTTCTTTTACGCTGGTGCTTGCCACATCGCCCGCCACGCCGCCAACACCCGAAATAAAGAAATATTTCATCTCAAAACTGCCACGCGGAGTTTGCATATATTTATTTGAAGTAACGCGGCTCACCGTACTTTCATGCATACCGATTTCCTCGGCAATTTGCGCTAAAGTGAGGGGCTTGAGATATTTTATGCCATATTTGAAGAAATCTTCCTGATACTTCACAATTGCAGCAGCAGTTTTCAGCATAGTATCAGCACGTTGCGCCAGAGCTTTCGTGATGAAGTTGGCATTCTGCCAGTTTTGCGTGATATATTTCTTCGCTTCCTTATCCTTCGTCATTGAAGAAACTTCGGTATAATACCTCCTATCCGCCAAAACTTTGGGCAATGCCGCAGAGTTCACTTCAATTCCAAAACCGTCATCATTCCTTTTTGTGATGAATACATCCGGCTGGGTCGGGGTCATTTCTTTTATCATATATCCGGCAGCAGGCTTTGGGTTGAGCCCCTTAACTTCGGCTATCATTTCTTCCAATTCCTCAAAATTCACATCGCATAAATCCATGAGAATGTCATATTTATTCATCCCCAATAATTCTAGGTTAGAAATTAGTGTGAATATGCAGGGGTCTAACCTCCCTTTATCCTCAAGCTGCAAACATAGGCATTCGGATAGGCTGCGTGCGAATATCCCCGCCGGCTCTAGCCTTTGCAAACTATGTAAGATATCTTCAACATCCTGATAATCGCAGCCGAAATTCGTAGCAATATCATGTATATCACCGATAAAATATCCGGCATCATCGAGGAAATCTATCATATATACGCCCAAAATGCGCTTTGAGGTTTCTTCAACATCCAAAAAGAAATCCTGAATCAGTTTTTGGCGGAAATCCACCTCGCCTTCCAGCGTGCGGTCAAATTCCATATCGCCATCAATATAACCACCTTTGCCGCCGGAAGTAATCTCGCCATTCTGCCAAGTTTGGCTAAAATCATAATCGAGCGAGTCATTGTTGCTGTTCAAATCACGATTTTCGGCAATTTCGGTTAAGTCGCTCTGCGAAGAATCCTGCTCTTGCGGGGCTTGAACATAGCTTTCGCCCTCATCTTCAACAAGAAGCGGGTTTTTTTCCAATTCCGACATCAGGAATTCTGCCAAATCCTGCGAGGAAAGTTGCAACATTTTGAGCGATTGCTGCAATTCCGGTGTCATTGACAACGTTTGCGATTGTTTTTGTTGTATGCCTTGTGTTAATGCCATAATATTTATACATCCTTCTAAATAAGGATATTAGCATTATAACCTTAAAGAATCGTTAACATGGCATAGTTCTTGCTAGAATCGCTATAGCGATTCTATTTTACCCTCCCCTGTAGCAGATTTGCATCAAAGCCCAGCATCCATACTTGACAAGCGCAATTCAATTCGTTAATTACCAGTAATGATTTTTGCAAAACCCGACCCATCAGAGTTCTTCACAACTCATCAGAAAGCAATCCAAGCCGCAGCTAAAAAACTACCAGCGTTAGCGGAGCTAGATGCACACAAGAGGTTTATAATAGATTACGCATTAATAAAAATCTCTTCACGGATGAAATTAAGCATGAGAGGAAATGAATTTAACAGCCAGCATGTATCTGCCGCTATGGCTGATGCTGTAAATGCTGTTGAGAAAGCCTTGCCATTATGTAGCAAAGAAGATGCAACCGAGTTTGTAAGCACATACACCACCAAAATGCGCAAAGCTATTGAAAGGGGCGAGAGAAAATTGCAGAGAGAAGCCGAATCTGAGCGAGCTCGCTAAAACCGCTCACCGAGATAGACGCGCTTAACATCCGGATTTTTGATGATTTCCTTCGGCGTGCCTTCCATCATCACCACCCCGTCATGGATAATATAGGCGCGGTCAATAATATCCAAGGCTTCCCGCACATTATGGTCGGTTATCAAAATACCGATTCCGCGATTTTTCATCTGCACTATCAGTTTGCGCACATCATCAATCGCCACCGGATCAATTCCCGCCAATGGCTCATCGAGCAATATATATGACGGGCGCGAAGCCAGAGCGCGGGCAATTTCACAACGGCGGCGCTCTCCGCCTGAAAGTGCAACGGCATGAGTTTTGCGCAAATGGGTTAGCGAGAACTCACCCAAAAGCTCCTCCAGCATTGCCTGCCGTTTTTCCGATGCGGTTTCCGAAACTTCAAGAATCGACATGATATTATCTTCTACCGTCAATCCGCGAAACACACTCGCTTCTTGCGGCAAATAGCCCAAACCCAGCCGCGCACGGCGATACATCGGCAAATTGCTAACATCATAGCCATTGATGGAAATATTACCGTAATCCTGACTCACCAATCCGGTTATCATATAAAAACAGGTGGTTTTTCCCGCACCGTTCGGTCCTAAAAGCCCAACTACCTCACCGCGATTAAGGCGCAGCGACACATTGCGCACTACCGGTTTTTTTGAGTATGACTTGCCAAGATTTTCCGCCACCAATGAAGTTGACAAATCACCGCCTACAGATTCTTTTTTGCCAATCACTCTTGTTTTCCTTCCGGTACGAATAAGCCGCGCACACGCTCACCACTCTCGGTAGCAGCTTCACTTTTGGTAATTTTGCTGCGCCCTGAGTTGATATCAAATGTCAGCTCACTACCTTTGATAATATTTTGCCCGCGCGTTAGCACAACATCGCCGGAAAGCACAACAACGCCGTTATTCGTATCATAAACACCGTTATAGCCTTTTGCGGTTTCTTTTGGCGAGGATAGGAAAACATTGCCGATAACTTCAATTTTGCTGATGGAGTTGTTGGAACTTTCCGATTTTTTCTTATTGCCACCATAATAAACCAGCATCTTATCGGCACGCAATTTCATACTACCCTGCTCCGCCAGAACATTACCGCTAAATATCGCCCTTTTTTCTGCCTGCAACACTTCCAGCGAGTCAGCATTAATTTCTATTGCCTGAGTTGTTTCATGCCCCGGAATCAGTCCGGCATTTGCCGCCATAGCGCTCATCAGCAATATTACGAATAGAATCTTTTTCATCGCGCATCTCATCATTGGAATATAACCAGCTTTATTGGCCCTTTGAAAGTTATTTTTTGATTACCCTGCTCAATTAAGAAGCCTTTTGCAGTAAAATCACCCATATCTGATTTAGCCGTGACATCGGCATCACTCATTAGATAACCTCTTTTTATATCCGCAATAGCATCTTTTGTGCGAATTTCATATCCGCTAAAATCATATGCGGTTATAAAAACCTCAACCACCCCACTTAACCGCAGCAATTCCTCATTGAATTTGTACACACCGCTATCAGCAACCATGGAAATCCACGAGCCATCCTGCAAAGTTATATCAGCAGTGAGGTTTTCCAAAAAAACCTCTTTCTCGGATTGTTGGGTAGCAGTTTTAGCAAAGATATTATATGGCTGATTATCAGCATCAACTCCATGAAAACGTGGATTTATCATAGATGACTGCTCCACTCCACTAACAGCCACTTCACCCGGCTCAAGAGTAATTTTCTCAGACTCAGTATCATCTGACGTAAATACGAACATCAGCAATACCAGTGTTAATGCCAAAAACGGGATAATAAACTTGAGAGAAGTCACCAAATAGCTATAGCGGCGCACCGAGCGCGTAACCGCCTCCACCTCTACCTGCCCCCAATCTTTGATAAAAATGCTCACCTAAATCAGATACTCTAAATTTATGTTTATTGCAACAAACCTCAAACCCCGGCGCGGAGCAAATCATGGATATGAATAATACCCACAGGCTTGCTGTCTTCTGCCACAAAAACACTGGTGATTTGGCGTGTGTTCATGATATTCAGCGCTTCGGCTGCTAATGCTTTTGGACGGATTGTCACCGGATTTTTGGTCATCACATCTGCAACTTTTTTGCCGAGAAAATCGGCATCCATATGGCGGCGCACATCCCCATCCGTAATAATTCCAACCAGCTTACCACTTTCCACAACCCCCGCACAACCAAACTTCTTGCCGGTTATCGTCATTAGAGCTTCAGACATTTTTTGCCCCATATCCACCAACGGAATTTCAGAGCCTTTATGCATTAATTCCGCAACCGTTAGGAATGCTGCGCCAAGCTTGCCACCGGGATGAAATGTCTTAAAATCCTCATTCTCAAAACCTCTGCTTTCCAGCAAACTAACCGCCAGCGCATCGCCGAGTGCCATCATCATTGTTGTGGAAGTTGTCGGCGCGTTGACAGAATTCGCCTCTTCCGTATCGGGGAGAATCAGCGCGATATCGGCAGCATCAACCAGAGCTGAAGTTTTTTTACGGACAATTCCCACCAAAAAGATGCCAAATCTTTTGCAATATGCTGAGATATCTTTGAGCTCTGCCGTTTCACCGGAATTAGAGAGTAAAATCACGATATCATGTGCGGTTATCATCCCCAAATCGCCATGGCTCGCTTCGGCGGGATGCACAAAAAATGCCGGAGTTCCTGTCGATGCTAGCGTTGCGGCAATCTTCTTCGCAACATGGCCGGATTTCCCCATACCGGAAATCACCACCCTGCCCTTACCATCCTTTATGAGGTCTTCAATCTTCTGGGCAACGGCGATAAATTCCTGCCCAAGCGCGTTTTCCAACGCTTCCAGTCCGGCAATTTCCTGCCGCAATACACGCTTTGCTGTTTTTATATCAGGCATATAGAGGTTATATTGCCTGCAACCTATCTAATCAAGATAAAGTTAGGCGCAAAGCTCGATTCCGGCATTACCCAAAATCGGACTCAACATTTGCCTATATTGGCTTGCCGCCGCTTCTGGCGAATTTGCAATCGCAACTTGCGCTTGCGCGATACTACCCAACACCCGCAAATCTTCTACTCTTGGCGGCTTGCCATCATTCAGATCCGCTGCCAACGCCTCAATTGCAGAAAATTGCCCTTCCACCAAATCAATTCTTTCAACAGCAGATATCAAATCTTTGTCTGACAAATCTTTTCCGTCATAAGACTTCCGCAACTTTTTCATTGCCGCGCGCACCTCTAGCTTAGCTTCGTCAGTTGTATTTTCATCTGACAATGCAGCTTCGAAGCCTTGCCAATTTGCAATTGCTGTTTGCACATTGCCCAAATCTACTACATCTTCATTGGTTGGAGTCTCAAATTTATTCAACTTAGCAACCAAGCCGTCCAATTTACTCACAGGCGAGATAGTTTCATCGTGAAGCAAACCTCTTTTCAGCACCGCTATAGATTCATCAGTGATATAATATCCTTTCGGATTGCCGTTATACATCCCCACCAGCTCATTTAATAGATTCGGCAAATGGTTTGAAGTAGAAACACCCCTATCAGTATAGCGTTCATTAATTGCTCCGGCGCAAGCTTGTGGGGTATCTTGTGTGGTATCACTGCTCATAATTTTCTCTCCATTTAATTTGAAATTATTATTCGTGGCACAAGGTTTAGCAAATATTAACTGCGTACGTCAATAAAAATTAACCAGATATGATTTTGGATTTTATCTTGATTATTTGGACAGAGATTAATGCGCGAAAATATCGCCATCCCAACCGCTAAGGTCAAGCTCGGCACGGGTTGGCAAAAATTCCATCACACCCAACGCCAGTTGCAAGCGGCCTTCGCGCTCTAAACGCAGATTCAGCTCGCCATATAGCTGATGCAAATGCAAAACGTCATTGGCAGCATAATCAATTTGCTTTTCGGTCAATTCCTCAATACCCCAATAGGAAGATTGCTGCTTTTTGGAGATATCAATCCCAAGGATTTCCTCACAAAGCACCTTCAAGCCGTGATTATCGGTATATGTGCGTGAAAGCTTGGAAGCAGTGCGCGTGCAATAAATATTCTGCGGCATTACATGCAAATTATATTTTAGCACTGCCAAATCAAAACGTGCAAAATGGAAAAGCTTGAGAATAGTTTCATCCGCCAGCATTGTACGCAAATTTGGCGCGCTATAATCATCGCCGTCAAACTGCACCAAATGCGCATCCCCGTTGCCATCGGAAAGCTGCACCACACAGAGCCTATCACGCATTGGGTTCAACCCTAAAGTCTCGGTATCAATTGCCACAACGTCACCAAAATGGACGTTTGCGGGTAAATCATTCTTATGCAGATGGTTTGTCATATGAATTTGTATAATGCTTTGATGCCGTAATCACAACAAAAAATTTCTCGACTATAATCATATATATAGTAAAACTAATCTATGGGCGCATCGGAGATATTATCAATCGGCAGTGAGGCAATTTGGGTATTGCTCAAAATTTCGCTGCCTATCATGTTGGTTGCGCTTACGGTTGGTCTTATCATCTCGCTTTTTCAGGCACTAACGCAGATTCAGGAAATGACGCTTTCTTTTGTGCCGAAAATCATCGCAATCGCCTTCGCGCTAATTATGTTTATGCCGTTTATCGGCTCAACTCTGGTTTCATTTTCTGAGGAATTATACACAAAAATCGCAGAAATTGAGAATTCCGAAGAAGATGAATAAATGTCTAAAGCTAAAAAACAATATGTGTGCAATGAATGCGGCTCGGTTTACCAAAAATGGCAAGGGCAATGCACCGCTTGTGGGGAATGGGACAAAATTGTTGAGGAAGCCCCGCGTGAAATCATCCCAAAAGGGCTGAATGCAACTTCCGGCTCCGGTAATGTTATCCAGTTCAATAAACTTGAAAGCG
>PCXJ01000127.1 GCA_002787615.1 Alphaproteobacteria bacterium CG11_big_fil_rev_8_21_14_0_20_44_7 | reverse complement strand
CAGCTCGGCTGGATCAGTGACAGGTGCTGCATGGCTGTCGTCAGCTCGTGTCGTGAGATGTTGGGTTAAGTCCCGCAACGAGCGCAACCCTCATCCTGTGTTACCAGCGGTTCGGCCGGGGACTCTCAGGAAACTGCCCGTGACAAGCGGGAGGAAGGCGAGGATGACGTCAAGTCAGCACGGCCCTTATGAGCTGGGCTACACACGTGCTACAATGGTGGTGACAGTGGGCAGCGACCCTGCGAGGGGAAGCTAATCTCCAAAAACCATCTCAGTTCGGATTGTACTCTGCAACTCGAGTGCATGAAGTTGGAATCGCTAGTAATCGTAGGTCAGCATACTACGGTGAATACGTTCCCGGGTCTTGTACACACCGCCCGTCACACCATGGGAGTTGGTTTTACCTGAAGCCGGTGGGCTAATCTGGCAGCCGTCCACGGTAAGATCAGCGACTGGGGTGAAGTCGTAACAAGGTAGCCGTAGGGGAACCTGCGGCTGGATTACCTCCTTTTAAGAGTATTTCGTGGTTAATCTTTGATTCGTCTTAGATTCTGCGAATATACGCAAAAATTTGTGGCTTATTACTGTCCTTCGTCTAGACTTTTTTGATTCTCTCACACGATACAAATCCGCCATATAAGGCGAGAAATCAGCCCTCAACATCAAATATATAAAATCCTAAATAGCATTCCACATCAGTGGAAGCGATTTCATATACTGTTGTGAGATAGCAATTTAGCGAGCCGCCATCGCCAAATCCATGAACAAGCCCTGTCGTGGCTATTCCATCATCCATTTTATCATCAATATAAAATGCAGCTTGTGGTTCGAGCAATTGTGAGTTAGTGCCGCTACTTTGCAGTATCATATAATCTCCGGTGGATGGCGCAATATCGTATATTCCCTTAGGATAATTTGATTCCGGCACATTTACGCCGACGCTTACGCTTGAGCCAGCGCCGCTCATTGTATCATCAATATATCCGGCTTTGTTGAGATGCTGCCAGAACATGAAGCGTTCATAGGCATCAGGTTCGGGGGCGGTTATTAAATCATCAACAACGCCATCGCCATTGCCGTTATGTTCGCCTAAGGTTGCTGCGTCCACATCCCAAAAAGATGAGGCATTGGGCATGTCTCCGGGGTAATAGCCATATTTATCGTTAAATTCACGAACTTTTCTAATATAATCCTGCGATTCAACGATAATCCCCTGCAATCTGGAGGTTTTGACCAATTCGCTGCCAAATACCATTCCGCCAATAAGAATCCCTATGATGACGACAACGAATGAAATTTCTATGAATGTGAAGCCTTTTCTCATTTATTCCTCGATTATAAAAGTTATCCAGCATTGGTCTGGAGAGTCATCATCAACATTATACGCAATTCCGGTATAGCAATCTCCAACATCTTCGCCGCCGAGGATAATACCCGTAGTTGCTTCACCATTATCCATTTTATTGTCAATGAAGAATGCTTGCTGTGTGGTCATGCTTTCATATGCGCTGGCATTGCCTGTGGATAGGGTAATATGGAGTTTTGCATCCACAACTTTGTCGGCATCATTGGTGATATATCTGCTACTATCAATTGGGGCTAGCGGGGAGTTTGTATGGGTTGCTGTGGCGATACCGCTATATACAGTTTCAAAAAATCCGGCTTTATATAAATGCTGCCAGAATGCCTCGCCTTCATAAGTAGAAGGCACAGAGCCGATAACATCATCAACGTCATGGTCGCCATTTCCGTCATGTTCTCCGGCAGTGGTAGCATCAATTGACCAAAAGCTGGAAGCGTTGGGCATATCTCCCGGCCAGTAATAATATTTTGTGCGGAATTCTTTGCTATATGACTCAAATTCACGCAAATCGCTGATTATAGACTGCATAGTTGCTGTGCGCACAAGTTCATTTCCCACAGATAGTGCCGCCACTAAAAACCCGATAATCAGGAAGACTATAGAAAGTTCAATAAGGGTAAAGCCTTTGCGCATGGTCTAGAGTATAAATCTCATTGGTAAATAAAAGATTAAGGCTAAATTTAATCTTCCAGATGCGCATTGAATAGGACTGCGCATTGCTCTGTTGTGCTGTATATATCATAATCGCTTGGGTTGCTAGTGGCGGTAGCGCACGAACTTGTTGAGGCAACCAGCACGTCACCTGAAATTGGTTTACCATCATCAATTTTGTAGTCAATATATCTTGCATCGTCAGCGGTAAAAACAAACCCGCTCGCCATTGCCAGAAAATTTGGACTATAAGCTGTGTATGCAGTAACCCATGTAATTTGTATAAAATTGCGTAATTTAGCATGTGGGCCTTTTCCATAGCTCATTGCTGGAACGTTAATGCCTGCATGAGTAAATTGTCCATTTTCTACGTACCAAGTCCCAGTATAATCCTGCGCCAAATAGCCGGCTTTTGACAAATGCTGCCAGAATACTACGCGCTCATCGCTTGCAGGGGTGGAAGCTATTGCATCTCTTATATCGCCGTCACCATTGCCATCATGTGTGCCGCTTCCGCTTGCATCCACATCCCAAAAGGATGAGGCGTTGGGCATATCTCCCGGCCAACCGCCATATTTATCCTTAAACTGATGCGCGGAATCCTTGTATTTCAGAAGCTGGGCAATGACTGATTGTAATTTTGCGGTTTCAGTGAGATTTTGGGCGACAATAACCGCGCCGGTCAATAGCCCGATGACAACCAGCACTATTCCAAGTTCAACAAGTGTGAATCCCTTTTTCATAGCTATATTCTAAGCGGGAATCGTTAATTAAGGATTAACCCTCAATTTTGCTGAAATCGGCGATTTTATCCATAAATGAGCGGATTTTGGCGAGCAGCTTTAAGCGGTTTTCCCGGATTTGCGGGTTTTCGGCATTTACCATCACATTATCGAAAAATGCATTGATGTTTTGCTGTAACTGAGCAAGCTGTCCCATTGCCTTGCCAAAATCTTCACCTGCTATTGCTTCCGAGATTATCGCTTCTTTCTGCTGCATTTCTTCGTATAAGCTCTTTTCCTCAGCGCTACTTAGCAATGCTTCTTGCGGGTTTGATTCATAGCTAATCCCATCCTTTTTCTCTTCAGCGGTTAGGATATTTACAGCGCGGTTATAGCACTCCATCAGCTTTGTACCCCTGTCACTGTGCAAAAATTCGCTTAGGCTTTGTGCCTTGTTGTGGATTATCAGTAAGTCATCCCCTTGCCCAAGCACGGCATCAACAATATCATGGCGAATTTCTTGAGATTTTAGCAGATATTTCAGGCGCTCGATGAAAAAGGCAAATATTTCATCATTTTTGGCAAATTCACGCAAGTTGAGCTTCAGATTATTCTCAAGAATTATGCGGATGATGCCCAAAGCAGCGCGGCGCAAGCCAAACGGGTCACGGCTTCCGGTGGGTTTCTCACCTGCTAGCCATAATTGCACTAGTGAATCAAATTTATCGGCAAGCGCCACGGCAATTGCCAGCTTATTATTTTTCGGCTCGCCGTAATGCAGCTTTATTGCTTCGCCAATTTCTTTGTCATCAGCATAATATCCGCCCATTATTCCTTGCAACTCGGCAAATTCACCAACCATTTCCGAAACTAAATCCGCCTTACATAGCAATCCTGCGCGTTTGGCTTTTTCTGCATCTGCTCCGATTTTTTCAGCGATGAACTCCGCCAGCGCGGAAATGCGCTCGGCTTTTTCCAGCATATTGCCGATTTTATTATGGAAGGTAACTTGTTTTAATTTGGGGAGGAAAGCTTCGAGCTTGTGTTTCCTATCCTGTTCCCAAAAGAACTTAGCATCCGACAGCCGTGCCTTCAGAACGCGCTCATTTCCCGCACGAATCTTCTTGCCGCCATCTTCTGCTTCCAGATTTGCAACAAATATGAACTTGCTGCTTAGCTTCTGGCCATCATAAACCGGAAAATATTTCTGATGCGATTTCATGCTGGAAACCAAACATTCTTGCGGGACTTGCAGAAACTCTGTGGGGAATTCTCCCAACATCGGCACGGGATTTTCCACCAGATTTGTCACTTCATCGAGCAATTTCTCATCAAGCTCCACTCCTCCAGCCAGTTTTTTTGCACCTTCGGCAATCAAATTTTTACGCTCAGTTTGATTGATGTTTGCGGGCTGGCTGATGATTGCTGATTCCAAATGTCCAAATTTGAAAGGCACAACTTCACCGCCAAATGTGCAGGAGATAGAATGGAGTGGGCGTACCCAGCGGATTTCGTGATTACCCCAGCGCATGGATTTCGGCCAGCTATATCCACCCAAAATTTCAGGAATTTTCTTTGCTAGATAATCTTTTGTGTTTTCACCTTTGGATTGTTTGGCAAAGAAATAATATCCCTCGCGCTGTTCAAGCTCATCCACACCAGCAACGCCGCAGGATTTTGCAAATCCGTTTATTGCCTGTTCGGGCGCGCCGATTTTCGGGCCCTTGCGCTCGATATTCTCATCCTGTTGTTTATCGGGCAAATCTGCTTTCACAATAATATGATGTGGCGAATAAAAATATTCGGCATCCTTATCAATGCTTTCCGCAAACGCACGCGCCGCCAGCTCTTGCATCCGCGCCGGAATTTCTTCGGAGTATAGTTCTAGTAATAGTTCAGTCATTTACAAAATTAAAATTGTTGCTGACATTAGTAATCCAATTAACAGAATGTTTCTATACATTTTGATTTCATTGTCTAATGCAACGGTTGGAAAGTTATTTTTTGGGTTGTTTTGTAAGTAGGAAATCTTGATTTCATCCCCCACTTTAATATCCTTAAGCATGTTCTCAAAAATCTCATGCTTACAATATGACTGCACGAGAATCCGTTTTTGAGTGATTCTTTCCGAATTCATAGGGCTAAAGCTGTAGTTTAGCGAATTTGCGGGATTCTTAGTCTTAGTTTTGGTGACTTCTAGAATTTTTGCTGCAATGGTCGTGCCGTTTTTCTTCAGTTTTGCTAGAGATAGCATTTTATAACCACCTAATAGAACACAAAAAATAAAGACAATTAGAGATATTAATATTTTAAGTTCCATTTAAGATTTCACCCTATTCTCCCCATCAACCAAAACCACTTTCGGTTGCCAGCTTTTTGCGTCTGATTCAGTCATTTGCTGATAGGCGACGATGATTACTAAATCACCCTCCTTGGCAAGATGGGCTGCTGCGCCGTTGATTTGAATTTCACCCGCGCCGCCTTCAATTGTGTAGGTGGTGAAGCGATTGCCATTGGTGATGTTCAACACATCCACCTGCTCATAGGGCAAAATGCCGCTTGCCTCCAGCAGGGCGGTATCAACCGTGATTGAACCTTCATAATGCAAATCAGCCTTTGTCACCGTCGCGCGGTGGATTTTGCCTTTCATCATCGTAATTAGTGGATCGTGGGTCATGGTTTATTTTATATCCTCCACATATTTTTCGCAACTTGCCTTTGCCAATTCGCGCACGCGTAATATATAGTTTGCGCGTTCGGTAACGCCAATCACGCCGCGTGCATCCAGCAGGTTGAAGATATGCGACGCTTTGATACATTGCTCATAGGCGGGCAGGGCAAGATTATTTGTTAAGCACGCTTTGCACTCGGCTTCGGCATCTTCAAAATGTTTGAGCAGCATATCAGTATTGGCGAATTCTAGGTTATATGCGGAATGTTCGCGCTCCTGCCGCAAAAAAACTTCGCCGTATGTTACATCATCCGAATATTGCAAATCATAAACATTTTCCACGCCCTGAATATACATGGCTAAGCGTTCCAAGCCATAAGTCAATTCTCCAGAAACGGGTTTGCACTCTATCCCGCCAACTTGCTGGAAATAGGTGAATTGCGAAACTTCCATGCCATCACACCACACTTCCCAGCCCAAACCCCATGCGCCGAGAGTGGGGCTTTCCCAGTCATCCTCAACAAAGCGTATATCATGGTTTTTCTTGTCGATTCCCAAATGATATAGGCTTTCAAGGTATAATTCTTGGATATTGTCTGGTGAAGGCTTCAAAATCACCTGAAATTGGTAGTAATGCCCAAGACGATTTGGATTTTCGCCATAGCGGCCATCTTTGGGACGGCGGGAGGGTTGCACATATGCAGCTTTCCATGGTTCAGAACCTAGTGCGCGCAAAGTTGTGGCAGGGTGAAATGTGCCTGCGCCAACTTCCATATCAAGCGGTTGCAAAATCAGGCAGCCTTGTTCCGCCCAGAAATGCTGGAGTTTGAGGATTAGATTCTGAAAATTATTACTCATAGCAGTTTTATATGAGATTCGCCGAATTTAGGCAAGCCTAGAAAGGCGCAGCGATAAATTAATCTCTATCGATATAATATCTGATGCCATAGCAGGGATAGCCGCTATTGGGCTTCCATTGCACCAGTGATGGGTCGCCTGTGGAAGTCCAAGAAGTGTTTACACATTGTGTGGAGTATGAGTACGCAATTAATTTTCCCGTGGCGGGCTTGCCGTCATCCATTTTTTCATCCATTGCCATTGCTCTCGCCGTTGTCATGGCTGCATAATCAGTTGGATAGCTTGCTCCGCCAAAGGCTGTTGGTGCAGCGACTATTTGTATCCAAGTTCTTGTGTATTCAGCCACATTCCAAACCGAGTTGGCGGTATGATGCGACTCGAATATAAAAGCGGTTTTTTTCTTGTCTAAAGGGGTTGCAGGAACGTTTACTCCAATTTTAACCCCGCCCACGCCATTAACGCTGCTGCCGTCATATGCAGTGTCGACAAATCCGGCGCGATTTAGCTGTTCCCAAGAGCCGGGCATTTCCAAATGCCCATATCTCACAGTTCCATCCTGATTCCCATTGCTAACGCCAGAGCCAAACTTGCCATCAGAATTACTAACATCACCGGGAAAATAGTGATATACATCCTTAAACTGCTTTGCGAGAATTTCATATTGTCTTAGCTCGGAAACGGTTTTGTTGATTTTGCTGCTTTCAAT
>PCXJ01000067.1 GCA_002787615.1 Alphaproteobacteria bacterium CG11_big_fil_rev_8_21_14_0_20_44_7 | reverse complement strand
CAGCTTTGTATCTTTGTGCCAAACCATAGAAACATCCGCTCCCGCAGCTTCCAGCGCTACTTTCATATCGCGGTCACAATTTGAGCCGGGGAATACTACAACGCCTGCCTTCATGCAATCAGCTCAATGTCATAATTTTCAATCACGCTATTCGCCAGCAATTTGCGGCAAGCTTCTTCGACTTGCGCTTCGGCATCGGCTTTATTATCCAACTCCAGCTCAAAGAATTTTCCTTGGCGCACCGAGTTTATGCCTTTGATATTGTTATTTGCCAGCGCCTTCAGAATCGCCTGCCCTTGCGGGTCAAGCACACCATTCTTCAACGTTACATGAACTTTTGCCTTCATCTTCATCCCTATTTATTATTGCCGTAAACTGCACTGCTAGTTGCCTTGCCTTCATATTCAGAGCGGTTTTTGTTATTATATGGATATGCATCTTTTGAATAGCTGCTATCTTTATAATCTTCCTGTGTTGGGAATGTTTTATCCGCCCATTCACCCATATTTTCCATGTATGAACATGATGACGCAACAAATAACACGCTTAAAATAATCAATTTTTTCATTTTATTTCCTCCACATTGGATTCACCATCGCCTTCTTCTTTGATTTTGGCCAAAAGCCCCAAACGGCGCGCCACTTCCTGATAAGCCTCGGCTTCACCGCCCAAATCCTGACGAAAACGGTCTTTATCCATTTTCTCATTAGTATCCATATCCCACAAGCGGCAAGTATCTGGACTAATTTCATCTGCCAGCACGATTTGCACAACCTCTTCTTCTTCAAAAATTATGCGTCCGAATTCCAGTTTGAAATCAACCAATTTCAGCCTTGCACCGGCAAAAAGCCCTGACAGAAAATCATTGATACGATATGTTTGATTTTTGACAATCTCCAATTCTTCCGGTGCCATCCAGCCAAAATTGATGATATGGTCTTCGGTAATCATCGGGTCGCCCAGCGAATCATCCTTATAATAAAATTCAATTATCGGACTATAAAGGCTTGCTCCCTCCGCAATTCCTAGGCGTTTGCACATACTACCCGCCGCAAGATTACGCATCACAACTTCCACCGGAATAATATCAACATGGCGCACAAGCTGCTCACGCATATTCAGCCCACGAATGAAATGTGTCGGGATGCCGATATCTTCCAATTGCGTCATCAAATATTCAGAAATACGGTTATTAATCACCCCCTTACCGGAGATTGTCCCCTTCTTCTCATTATTGAAAGCAGTGGCGCTATCTTTAAAATGTTGGATAAGCGTATCCGGCTCCGGCCCTTCATACAAACACTTGGCTTTGCCTTCATAAATCGGTTTTTTGCGGTTTTTTTGCAGCATATGATAAAAAATACTTTGTAAATTAATGTTGAAAATTATAGCTAATTGACCAAATAAAGCTATAGTAATTATAATATATTCACAAGGAGAAATTATGGGATTTTTTAATAAGCGCGAAAAAGCGAATGAAGATAAATATGCGCGCGACGAAGAAACGCAATTTAAGGTACGTGCAAAAATGTCCGGCTTGCTGGCACTTTGGGCTGCCGAAAAGATGGGCAAATCCAGCGAAGCCGCTGCAAATTATGCTGATGCCGTGGTTTCTAAAATGTATTCGGAAAGCAATTTGTTTGAGAAAATCAAAACTGATTTGCTAGATGCGGATGTGCATGCAAGCGATGAAGAAATCCGCGCGAAAATGGAAGAATTAACCCATATTTCACGCATAGATTTGGGCGCAGTCAAAGAAGGCAGCGAAGAATAACAATAGATAATATAAAAAATAACAACAGGTAGTTATGTTTTTTAGTTCAGGAAGAACCAGCCCATATCAGATTTTGGGCATCACGCACAAACTCAGCAATGATGAGATAAAAAAAGCATATCGCAAATTAGTTATGCAGCACCACCCCGATTTGGGCGGCGATGCTAATATGGTTGTGGTGATAAATGAGGCTTATAGCGCATTAAAGAAAAAACGCGGGCTATAAGATTAGAAATTAATGCCCGCCCACATGCTTGCGTTCCTCACGCATCCTATCTATATCAGATTTCTCCGCACCCACTGCCCCAACTTGCACTGAATCTAACGTTCCCTTAAGCGGTGTGGTACTTCCCAATGTAGCAAGCACACCATTCGCACTATCCAATTGCTGCTCAAGGCTTGCAACTTGCGCTTCCAAATCGGCATTTCTTTCTCGCAACCATGCCATTTGTTTCGCATCACCCCTCACAATCCCATCGCGTTGATTAGTGAGGGTTTCGTGCAATGTCTCATTCGCAATTACATCCTTTGCAACCACTTGCACTGCTTGCGTAAGTGTAGTTAAACGATCATTATCTAGTGAAGATCCTCGCTCATGCTCTAAAACACAGCTTGCAATTTTTTTAGCTTCCTCCTCGCCATGCTCATTAATCAGAAGGATTGCCGCCAAAGCTAAGGTGTCATCTTGTTTAACTTCTAGCTCATCACCCCTTTCAACAAAGCCAAACATTGCATCATTAATACCTTGATAAGCCTCAGGGCCAGATTTCATATTTGATCTTACTATAGCATCAAAATTACTTTTCATTGCTGCCAGCACCACGGAAAACTCTGCTGCGCTTATTTGTTTTTTTTCGGTTTCTTCACTCATAAATATCCTTGTTTGTTGCCAATTATTGCTTACAATATAATTATCGGCATTTATTAATGCAATTAAACCATTCTGTCAATATTTTTGCTCATCCTGCATTGCCTCAATTATAGAAATAAGCGCAATTTTGGCAACGTTTAGCTGATAAATCTTGTGCCATTCTGAAGGATTTGTTAGCTTTATTGCATGAAAAATAACCAGCACGGCTTCACACTTGTTGAGCTTTCAATAGTCCTCGTCATTATCGGATTGCTAATCGGCGGCATTTTGGTGGGACAGAGCATGATATCAAGCGCCGGAATAAATGCAACGATTGCTCAAGTGCAACAATTTGATTCTGCTGTTATGAGCTTTAAAGAAAAATATAACGGCATCCCTGGTGATTCTTCCAGATTTTCAACTTATGGCAATGGTGACGGTCTAATTGCATGTGGTAATTATGGATGCGGTTCCGGAGTTTATGTAGCCAGTTTTTGGGTTGGAGAACTCACCACCTTTTGGTCTGATATGGATAGAGGTAAATTCACAGCTGGCCTTACCAACATTCCATTCTCCTCAACTGATTCTGCGACATATGTGCCAAAAGCCAAAATGGGACGGAGAGGTTCTGTCTTTATTGCAGGCGCAAAAGTTATTCATGCCACTCACTACAATGCCGACAGGACTGCTCCAAAAAATTACTATGCCATAATGGCTCAAAATCAATATGAATATGTTGCCCCTTTTTATGCTTTCGCTACTACATCAGCAACTAAGTCAGCCGTAAAGCCAGCGGATGCACTAGCGCTAGATAAGAAAGCCGATGATGGCATCGCCAATACAGGAGATATTTTATCAGGGGCGATTAGTGATTATTCAACCCCCGATATTGGTGGGATTACAGAAACAGCCGCAACAGGCTGCAGCGCGAGCGCAAGCTACACGATCACTACAGATAGCGAACAATGCACACCAATAATTCGTATGGGCTCTCAAACGGGTTCTGTTCAGTGATTTGTGAAGTGCCCCCCTCCCCCTCCCCGAATTTTGATGAGCGCGAGCGTGAAATTGATATGCTCATCCTGCATTATACGGGGATGAAAACGGCGGGCGAAGCGCTTGCCAGAATGTGCGATCCGGAATCCAAAGTCAGCGCACATTATATGCTTGAGGAAGATGGAAAAATTCACCGCCTTGTTGCCGAGGAAAAACGCGCATGGCATGCCGGAATTTCCTATTGGCGCGGGGTAGAAAACCTCAACCATAATTCAATCGGCATAGAAATCGTCAATCCGGGGCATGAATGGGGCTATCGCAAATTCACAAAAGCACAATATGATGCGTTGATTCCCCTATGCGCGGCGATAAAAAACAAATATCAAATCCCCGATATCAACATCATCGGGCATTCCGATATCGCGCCCGAACGCAAGCAAGATCCCGGCGAATTATTTGATTGGAAGCTGCTGGCTGAAAACGGGGTTGGGCTTTTTGCTAATGCCGCCCAACCATCCAGCCATTCAACTCCTCAACTTACTGATTTAGGCTACCGCTCACATGACACCCACTCCATCACCGCCTTTCAACGCCACTGGCGACAAAATAAAATTGATGGCATTTGGGATGAGGAATGCGGAATGATTTTGACAAACCTCCTTGCCAAGCTATAGTTTTATTATGAATTGCTACCTAAAATCCAAACGCGGATTTACATTGGTTGAACTTGTTAAAAACAAATTGCCATTCCCTGAATCACGCAGGGATTCTAGGGGAATCTAGGGTAAAGATGGATTGCCCTAGAATGCTTACGCATTCAGGCAATGACGATTTATGATAAGTTGGGACCACTTCCTATTGACTATTGACTGCTGACTATTTACCATAAAAAAGCAGGTAGTCGGGCGGCAGCGAGTGGCAACATTCGAGGAAAGTCCGGACTCCATGGGAATAAGACAGCGGGTAACCCCCGCCGAGCGTAAGCTTAGGGAAAGTGCAGCAGAAAACAAACCGCCTTGTGTATAAGACCTTTTTTCATACACTAGACTAATGTGCAAGGTAAGGGTGAAAAGGTGCGGTAAGAGCGCACCGCTTGGTTGGTAACAGCGAAGGCATTGTAAACCCTGTCTGGAGAAAGTTCAAATAGGTGTGCATTATGGGTTATTTCCAGCCCGCACACGGGTAGAGCGTTTGAGGTATGTGGCAACATATATCCTAGATGAATTGCCGCCGCGCCCTCTGGGGCGGCACAGAATCCGGCTTATAGACTACCTGCTCTATCAGTTATCAGTTGACAGTTATCAGTTATCCGATTTTAGTGCAGTAATGCATAAATTCCATAAATCCATTTTCAGGGAATATGATATTCGCGGGGTTGTGAATGAAACCCTGTATCCCACCGATGCCTATCATATCGGGCGGCGCTACGGCACGTTGGTGGATTCTCGCCTTGGTGGAAAAAAGATATGTGTCGGCTATGATGGGCGGCTTAGCTCTCCCGCACTTGCGGCGGAACTGATTCGCGGCTTGAAAGATTCCGGCATGGATGTGGTGGAGCTTGGTCTTGGCCCAACGCCAATGGTATATTACAGCGTGTTTGAGCTGGATGCAGATGGCGGGATAATGATAACCGGTTCGCATAATCCGCCCTCGCATAACGGCTTCAAAATCATGCTCGGCAAGGATAGTTTATTCGGTGCAGAAATCGCCGGATTGGAGAAAATCACCGAATATAAAGAGGGCTTCGGCTCGGTTACTAAGCTCAACATAAAAACCCGCTATATCATGCGCCTTTTGCAAGATTGCATCATCGAAGATGGTTATAAAATCGGCTGGGATCCCGGCAATGGCGCGAGTGGTGAAATCGTGCAAAAGCTCTGCAAAGCCCTGCCCGGCAAGCATTTCTTGATAAATGAAAAAATTGACGGCAAATTCCCCGCGCATCATCCCGACCCGACAATTCCCGAGAATCTGGAGCAATTGGCAGAATTAGTCAGCAAGAATAAGCTCGATGTCGGATTTGCTTTTGATGGTGATGGTGACAGGCTCGGAATCATTGACGAAAAAGGCGATATTATCTGGGGCGACCAATTATTAGCGATTTTGGCGCAGGAGGTTTTGGCAGAAAATCCGGGCGCGACCATCATCGCGGATGTAAAATCCAGCCGCCTTTTCGAGGAAGAAGTTTCTCGCCTTGGTGGAAAACCGCTTATCTGGAAAACCGGACATTCCCTCATCAAAACCAAGATGAAAGAAATGCAAGCCCCGCTCGCCGGAGAAATGAGCGCGCACATCTTTTTTGCCGATAAATATTACGGATTTGACGATGGAATTTATGCGGCGTTGCGCTTCCTCAACATCATGCAAAATAGTGGCAAAACCGCGAGTGAATTGCTGCGCGCCCTGCCCCGCTATTATTCCAGCCTTGAATATCGCATCCCCTGCAAGGAATCCGACAAGTTGAAAATCATCAGTGACCTCAAAAATGCGCTCAAAGTGAAAAAAGCGAGTTTCAGCGATATTGACGGAGTGCGCGTGAATTATGAGGATAGCTGGTGGTTGCTGCGCGCATCGAATACGGGAAATTATCTGGTGGCGCGCTTTGAAGCAAAAACCGAAAAAAAACTCGCTGAGTTAGAAGCAACCCTCTCTGGATTCCTCGCTGAATACGGCTATTTTCTGGAAGTTTGATGTAGAGGATTTAGGATTTAGGATTTGGGATATAGAATATAAGATATAAGATGTTAGAAAAAAGAGCCGCGCCGGACGGCGCTTAGCCTTAGTGAAACTTGAACGAAATTAAATAAAATCTAAACGCGGTTGCGGCCTTTGCCGTTCTTGCCGAAAGCGTTACGATTGGCAATATCCTGATAGGAAGCGGCTTCCAACCCGTCAAATCCAAAATAAAGCAAGCTGTCGGAAAGCGCGAATGTATCTGATTCGGTTTCATCCAATTCTTCCAACAAAAGTTTTTGCAATGCTGTCATAATCCTTACCGTTAATCCGTTATACTAGCGCGATATTCTTGAATCGCCAGCAAAATTTTACGAAGCGACGAGTTTACCCGCCTTTTCATCGCATTTGTCGGCAATTCACCCTTTTCGATAATTGTGCTGAAATCCTCAGCGATACTATTTGCAGAATTTTCAATTTGCTGGATGATTGGTTCAATCTCAGCGAGAAATTTTTCATGGTCTTCCACATCTTCGTGGTAGGCAGAGTTCAATAAATTCTCCGCATGGTCATATAAACGCGCTATGTTATCATAGACTTCGTCAAAATATTGCTCATCAGATTTTTCTGCTACAGCCATTCAAACTCTTTAGGTTTGGTTAAGATTAACTAAAATTTTATTTAAATATAACATATTAATTAATATATGTAAACATGTTTTGCACATTTATGACAATTAATATGAGCTATTAGGATATCCTGCAAACTCTAGTCTTGCAATAAGCAAAATTAGTTGCTAATTCAAGGGGCTGCTATTTGCTGATGAGCTTCGTGCTTGGAGTGTATGGCACGCAAACGGAGAGGTGGCCGAGTGGCTGCCAGACCGCCCGTCGCTTGAGGGCATAAACAAAGCGGCTTCAGCCATGGGTTTGCGACCATGATTTG
>PCXJ01000065.1 GCA_002787615.1 Alphaproteobacteria bacterium CG11_big_fil_rev_8_21_14_0_20_44_7 | reverse complement strand
ATTTCTCAGTGATAATCGGAATTGTGTAAGGATCCCACTCAGCCATTTTCTGACCGATTTTTGTGGTTTCACCTTCATCCACATGCAGCTTTGCACCGTACGGGATTTTATATCTGGCTTTCTCACTGCCTTTTTCGTTAAGCACAACTAACTCACAAGAGCGGCTCATCACAATATGATTACCTTGTGAATCTTTCACTACATTACGATTTACGATATGTACTTTTCCTTCTGTGCTTGCCTCTACGTTGGAAATTTCTGTACCACCCTGCGCAGCACCACCAATATGGAAAGTACGCATGGTAAGCTGTGTTCCCGGTTCACCGATTGATTGCGCTGCAATAACACCGATTGCTTCGCCAACATTTACCGGAGTTCCGCGTGCCAAATCACGTCCGTAACATTTTGCACAAACGCCGCCTTTGGTTTCGCAGGTTAAAACAGAGCGCACAAGAACTGATTCAATACCCGCAGCTTCGATTTTATCAACCGCCGCTTCGTCAATTATAGTTCCTGCTTCAACAATCATATCTTCAGTTCCAGGATGCTTGATAGCACGCGGAGAAACACGTCCGAGGATGATTTCTGAAAGAGGTTCAACCACATTTCCGCCTTCAACAACGGCTTTAGCAATGATGCCTTTATCAGTTTTGCAATCTTGTTCAATAACTACGCAATCTTGCGAAACGTCAACTAGACGGCGGGTTAGGTAACCAGAGTTTGCAGTTTTTAGCGCTGTATCCGCCAAACCTTTGCGAGCCCCGTGAGTAGAGTTGAAATATTCAAGAACGCTCAAACCTTCCTTAAAGTTGGAAATAATCGGAGTTTCGATAATTTCGCCATTAGGTTTTGCCATCAATCCGCGCATACCTGCAAGCTGCTTAATCTGTGCCGCAGAACCACGCGCACCGGAGTGAGCCATGATATAGATTGAGTTAATCTCGCTCATAGTTTTCGGTGCTTTTGATTCGCCGGAGATTTCTTTCATCATATCAGCCGCAACACGGTCTGTACATTGACTCCAAGCATCAACCACTTTGTTGTATTTCTCACCGGCAGTAATCAAACCTTCACTATATTGTTTCTCAAACTGAGCAACTTCATTCATGGTTCCAGAAATATGAGTTTCCTTGCTTGCTGGAATAATCATATCATCCTTACCAATTGAAATACCCGCAAGAGCAGCTTGCTGGAAGCCAGTTGCCATTAGCTGGTCGGCAAAAATCACCGTAGCTTTGTTTCCGGTGTGACGATAAACCGAATCAATCACGTTAGAAACTTCCTTCTTGGTCAGCAATTTATTCACCAAGCTAAACGGTAAATTAGGATGGTCGGGAAGCAGTTTTGAAAGTATAACGCGTCCCGGAGTTGTTTCTTCCATGCGATAAAATGCCTTACCAGCTTCGTCATATTGCTTGATGCGGCATTTGATTTTTGTATGGAAGCTAACAATTTTTCTATCCAGCGCATATTCAATTTCATCTGCACCTGAGAATGCCATTCCTTCACCGGGTTGGCCTTCCTGTTCAATCGTCATGTAGTATAGACCAAGCACGATATCTTGTGACGGTACGATAATCGGCTTACCGTTTGACGGTGAAAGTATGTTGTTTGATGACATCATCAATACGCGCGCTTCAAGCTGTGATTCCAGTGATAACGGGACGTGAACAGCCATTTGGTCACCATCGAAATCAGCGTTAAATGCAACGCAGACAAGCGGGTGAAGCTGAATCGCCTTACCTTCAATCAATACAGGTTCAAAAGCCTGAATACCAAGTCTATGCAAAGTCGGTGCGCGGTTAAGCATCACCGGATGTTCGCGGATAACTTCGGCCAGAATATCCCAAACTTCGGGACGCTCTGATTCAACGATTTTTTTCGCAGCTTTAATGGTTGTGGCAATCCCGTAAATTTCCAATTTGGCATAAATAAACGGTTTGAACAATTCTAGTGCCATCTTCTTCGGCAAACCACATTGATGTAATTTCAGCTCAGGGCCAACCACGATTACGGAACGTCCGGAATAATCGACACGCTTACCAAGCAAGTTCTGGCGGAAACGCCCTTGCTTACCTTTAAGCATATCGGAAAGTGATTTGAATGGACGCTTGTTAGGCCCGGTAATCACACGACCACGGCGGCCATTGTCGAATAATGCGTCAACCGCTTCCTGCAACATACGTTTCTCGTTACGGATAATGATATCCGGTGCTTTTAGCTCAAGCAGGCGCTTCAAACGGTTGTTACGGTTGATAACGCGGCGATATAAGTCATTCAAATCGGAAGTTGCGAAACGTCCGCCATCAAGTGGCACAAGCGGGCGCAATTCAGGTGGAATAACCGGAATTACGTCCAGCACCATCCATTCGGCTTTGTTCTTAGAATGTAGTAAATCTTCAATAAGTTTCAGACGCTTAACAAGCTTTTTCAGTTTCGCTTCTGATTTTGTTTCAGAAATTCCGGCGCGCAGCTCAATTTTCAATTCTTCAAGCTCAAGACCGCCCAACATTTTCTTGATTGCTTCCGCACCGATTCCGGCAGAAAAGCTATCTGCACCGTATTGATCTTGCGCTTCAAGCAATTGGTCTTCATTCAGAAGTTCACCATATTCAAACGGAGAAAGACCTGGATCTGTTACGATATAATTTTCAAAATAAAGAACTTTTTCAACGTTTTTAAGGGTGATATCCAGCAAAGTTGCAATGCGGGAAGGCAGTGATTTTAAGAACCATATATGTGCAACCGGAGCAGCCAGCTCAATGTGTCCCATGCGCTCACGGCGGACTTTGGAAGTAGTAACTTCAACACCACATTTTTCGCAGACAATGCCACGATACTTCATGCGTTTGTATTTTCCGCATAGGCATTCGTAATCTTTGATTGGACCAAAAATGCGTGCGCAGAACAGCCCGTCTTTTTCCGGTTTGAAAGTACGATAATTGATAGTTTCCGGCTTTTTGACTTCACCGAAACTCCAACTACGGATTTTCTCAGGGCTGGCAATGGTGATCTTGATTTCATCAAAATCATTCATTTGTTGCTTTTGCTGTCCAAATAAGTTCATTACGTCTTGCATATGTCTAGTTCCTAGTTGCTAGTTGTTAGTCGGTGGTTTGACGGTTTAAATTTAAGCCGCTTCGTCCAGTCCTTCGCTATCTTCTTCGTCTACTTCTTTCTCGTCTGTATTAAGTTCAACGTTTAAGCCAAGGCCGCGAAGCTCTTTCACAATAACGTTGAAAGATTCAGGGATTCCCGGCTCAAAGCTGTGGTCGCCACGAACGATAGATTCATAAACTTTGGTTCTGCCGGTAACATCATCGGATTTCACAGTCAGGATTTCCTGCAATGTGTGTGCCGCGCCATAAGCTTGCAACGCCCAACATTCCATCTCCCCGAAGCGCTGCCCACCGAAATGGGATTTACCGCCGAGAGGCTGTTGTGTGACCAGAGAATATGGCCCGATAGAACGTGCATGGATTTTATCATCCACAAGATGGTGAAGTTTGAGCATGTAAACATAGCCTACTGTCACTTTACGTTCAAATGGTTCGCCAGTAAGACCGTTACGCAGCACCATTTGACCGGAGCTGTGCAATCCTGCTTTTTCAAGATAGCGAACGATATCATGCTCTTTCGCGCCGTCAAAAACCGGAGTTGCTTGTGGAACACCATTTGAAAGGTTTTTCGCCAATTCTTCCAGCGCCTTGCCTTTGATGGTTTTGATTTCCTGCCTAACTTCGGCGCTCTCATAAACATCGGCAATTTCGTCCTGAAGGTCGGATTCTTTGATGCCTTTCTTCTTATATTGCTCGTAGGCGTTGCCGATTTTACGACCCAAACCATGTGCTGCCCAACCTAAATGGGTTTCCATAATCTGCCCGATATTCATACGAGAAGGTACACCGAGTGGATTCAGAACAACGTCAACCGGAGTTCCATCTTCAAGATATGGCATATCTTCAATCGGAACAATGCGTGAAATCACACCTTTGTTACCGTGACGACCAGCCATTTTATCACCGGGTTGAAGTTTGCGTTTTACGGCAACAAAAACCTTCACAACTTTCAGAACGCCCGGCGGCAAATCATCACCGCTTTGGACTTTTTCCACTTTCGCAGAAAATCTGTCTTCCATTGCTTTTAGCTTTTCATCAAACTGATTTTTAAGTCCTTCAATTTCGTTCATGGCTTTTTGGTCATCAATCACGAAAGAGAACCACTGGCTGCGTGTGTATTTTTCCAGCACTTTCTCATCAATCTTTGTTCCGGCTTTAAAGCCTTTTGGTCCGCCGATTGCTTCCTTACCTTTCAGTAATTCTTCAAGATGTCCGTATACAAAGCGTTCTACGATATTGCGCTCATCATTTCTATCTTTGCGTAAGCGTTCAATTTGCTCACGTTCGATTTGAAGGGCGCGTTCGTCTTTTTCCACACCACGGCGTGAGAAAATACGGATATCAACGATTGTACCAGCAACACCCGGTGGGAGTTTTAGGGAAGAATCGCGGACATCGGCAGCTTTTTCACCGAAAATTGCGCGTAATAGTTTTTCCTCAGGAGTTACCGGAGATTCTGATTTCGGCGTAACCTTGCCAACCAGAATATCGCCCGGACGCACTTCTGCACCAACGTGAACCACGCCGACTTCATCCAAATGACGCAAAGATTCTTCGCCGACATTCGGGATATCACGAGTGATTTCTTCAGGCCCAAGCTTGGTATCACGTGCCATCACTTCAAATTCTTCAATATGAATAGAGGTGAAAACATCATCTTTTACAATGCGCTCAGAAATAAGGATTGAATCCTCAAAGTTATAACCTTTCCATGGCATAAACGCGACCAGAACATTGCGTCCCAGAGCCAATTCGCCTAGCTCAGTAGATGTGCCGTCTGCCAGAATGTCGCCGGCTTTAACTTCATCACCAACTTTCACAAGCGGTTTTTGGTTGATGCATGTGTCCTGATTTGAACGCTGATATTTTTGTAGGTTATAGATATCAACTGTCGGTGAAGTGGTTTTCTTAGAAGGTTTGCTTCTTACCACAATACGCATAGCGTCAACCTGATCAACTACACCATCATTCTTGGAGACTACAGTTACACCAGAATCCTTTGCAACAACTGATTCCATACCTGTTCCGACAAACGGAGCTTCCGCGCGGAGCAGAGGCACAGCCTGACGTTGCATGTTTGAGCCCATCAAAGCGCGGTTAGCATCATCGTTTTCAAGGAAAGGAATCAGCGAGGCCGCAACCGATACGAGCTGTTTTGGTGAAACGTCAATATAATCAATTTCATCAGGAGAGGAGAGGGTGAAATCACCTTTCTTGCGTGAACTAACCAAAGTGCTGGTAAGCTTGCCTTTGCTATCAACTTCCGCATTAGCCTGAGCAATTGTATATTTACCTTCTTCAATTGCGGATAGATAAACAACCTCGTCAGTTACTTTGCTATCCTTTACTTTCCTGTAAGGAGTGTCGATAAAGCCGTATTTGTTCACTTTAGCATAAGTTGCCATTGAGTTGATAAGACCAATATTCGGCCCCTCAGGAGTTTCAATCGGGCACATACGACCATAATGGGTAACGTGAACGTCACGCACTTCAAATCCTGCACGCTCGCGGGTTAAACCACCTGGCCCAAGCGCAGATAAACGGCGCTTATGGGTGATTTCTGAAAGCGGATTGGTTTGATCCATAAATTGTGAAAGCTGTGAAGAACCGAAAAATTCCTTAATTGTCGCAACAAGCGGCTTGGAATTTATCAAATCTTGCGGCATTACAGTATCTATCTCAACACTGCTCATACGCTCAGTTACGGCTCTTTCCATGCGTAGCAAACCGATACGGAACTGGTTTTCTACCAATTCACCTACGGAACGAATGCGGCGATTACCAAGATGATCAATATCATCAACATCGTCAAAACCGTCTTTGATGGAAATCAAGGTGCGTACCGCTTCGATAATATCTTCTTTAGTCAATACGCGCACATCATCGGCAACTTCAAGGCCAAGGCGTGCATTCATTTTCATACGACCAACATCAGATAAATCATAGCGCTCGCGGTCAAAGAACAAGCTTTGGAAAAGTGTTTCCGCAGCTTCAACTGTAGGTGGTTCACCCGGACGCATAACTTTATAAACATCAATCAGCGCTTCTTCGCGGCTTTGATTCTTATCGGCAGCCAAAGAATCGCGCAAATATGAGCCAATTTTGACATTATCAATATTCAATGTCGGAATTTCATTGAACCCTGCTTCAACCAGCTCTTCAATCTTATCCTCGGTTAATTCTTCACCGGCTTCAATATAGATTTCTCCAGTTTCAACATTCACCATATCCAGCGCAACATAGCGTCCGGCAAGCTGTTCTTGCTTAACTAGCTGTTCGCTGAAACCATCATTATTAAGGTCGCGTACGGTTTTGGCGGTGATTTTCGTTCCGGCTTCAACTTTTACTTTTCCAGTTTTCGGGTCAACTACGTCATAATCAAGCTTCATGCCTTTCATACGTTCAGCGTCAAAAGGTACAATCCAGCCCTTCTTAGACTTTTTGCACTGCATTTGCTGGTAGAAAGTATTGAGAATTTCTTCTGTATCCATTCCCAAAGCGCGTAGCAAGCTTGAAGCATGCAATTTTCTGCGGCGATCAATACGGAAATAGAGCAAATCCTTGCCGTCAAACTCCAAATCTAACCACGAACCGCGATAAGGGATAACGCGGCAGTTATAGAGGAATTTACCGGAAGAGTGGGTTTTGCCTTTATCATGGTCAAAGAAAACACCAGGAGAGCGATGCATCTGCGAAACAATCACACGCTCAGTACCGTTGATGATGAACGTACCATTGCCAGTCATCATCGGGATGTCGCCCATATAAACGTCTTGCTCTTTGATATCCTTAATTTCACGTGTGCCGGAATCTTCGTCCACCACCCAAACAATCAGGCGCAAAGTAGCGTATAAAGGCGCAGAGAAATTGATGCCACGCTGACGCGATTCTTCAACATCATATTTCGGCTCGCCGAATTTATAGGAAACGAATTCCAGCGTTGATGTGTCGGCGAAATCATTTACCGGAAATACCGAACGAAAGATGCTTTCAAGCCCAGTTCCTTCAGGATCCTCGTCTTTTCCCAGAAATTTATCATAAGAATTTTTCTGAACTTCAATGAGGTTAGGCATAGTGGCAATATCTTTGATTTTGCCAAACTGATTACGGATTCTCTTGCGTGCGGTAAATGAAAGCATGCTTCTTCC
>PCXJ01000081.1 GCA_002787615.1 Alphaproteobacteria bacterium CG11_big_fil_rev_8_21_14_0_20_44_7 | reverse complement strand
GGTCAGAAAGTGTATCACCTGTAGTTGTATCTTTTAGACCTGCAATCGCCACAATATCACCGGCAGTCGCAAATTTCACATCTTCGCGATCATTTGAGTGCATAAGCAACATACGGCCAACACGCTCTTTTCTGTCTTTTACAGTGTTATGAACATATGAGCCCGCTTCCAGCTTGCCTGAGTAAACGCGGACGAATGTTAATGAGCCAACGAATGGATCATTCATAATTTTAAATGCTAATCCGGCAAATGGAGCATCTGCTGAATTCGGGCGAGTGATTTCTTTTGATTCGTCATGCACGTCCACACCTTTAATCGCCGGAACATCAGTTGGCGCGGGGAGGAAATCAACCACTGCATCAAGCATCGGCTGAACACCTTTGTTTTTGAACGCAGAGCCACAAAGAACCGGAATATGCGTGCCCGCGATGCAGCCTTTACGGATACATTTTTTAAGCTCGGCTTCGCTAACTTCGTTACCTTCGAGATATTTTTCCATAATCTCTTCGTCAGCTTCAACAACTTGCTCAATCATTTTTAGGCGCTCGGCTGTTGCTTCTTCTAGAAGCTCAGGGCGGATATCAACATATTCAAATGTTGCGCCTAATTGCTCGCCATCCCATAGAATTTCCTTGAAGCGAACAAGGTCAATTATACCTTCAAATTTTTCTTCCGAACCAATAGGAAGTTGGATTTTTACCGGATTTGTGCCCAAACGGCTAACCATCATATCTACGCAACGTTGGAAATTAGCGCCGATTCTATCCATTTTGTTGACGAAGCACATGCGTGGAACTTTATATTTATCAGCTTGACGCCATACAGTTTCTGATTGCGGCTCAACACCTGCAACAGAATCGAATACAGTCACAGCGCCATCAAGAACACGCATTGAACGCTCAACTTCAATTGTGAAGTCAACGTGACCCGGTGTGTCGATAATGTTAATGCGATAATCTTCGCCGTCTTTTTTCCAATAGCAAGTTGTCGCCGCAGAAGTAATTGTGATTCCGCGCTCTTGTTCTTGCTCCATCCAATCCATAGTGGCGGCGCCATCATGCACCTCACCGATTTTGTGAGATTTACCAGTGTAATATAGAATGCGCTCGGTAGTAGTTGTCTTACCCGCATCAATATGCGCGCAAATTCCGATATTTCTGTATCTGTTAATTGGTGTTGCTTGTGCCATTTTCTATCTTCCTAAATTACCATTTAAAGTGGCTAAATGCTTTGTTAGCATCTGCCATTTTATGTGTATCCTCACGTTTCTTAACTGCCGCGCCTCTGTCTTGAAGTGCGTCCAAAATTTCTCCTGCTAGGCGCTCGCGCATGGTTTTTTCAGAACGCTTACGTGCAGCAATGATAAGCCAGCGCAAGCCAAGCGCAACGGAGCGGTCATAACGAACTTCCATTGGAACTTGGTATGTTGCACCACCAACACGACGTGAACGAACTTCAACTGAAGGACGTACTTTTTTCAGCGCCTCCAAGAAGCCCTCAATCGCATCTTGCTTAGTTTTCTTTTCAACGATTTCCAGCGCACCGTATACAATGCCTTCTGCCACGGATTTTTTACCGTCTAACATCAGAACATTCATGAATTTTGTCAGCAAAATATTATGATATTTTGCATCCGGAATTACTTTTCTTTTTACTGCGGCTCTTCTACGCATAGTCTTATATCCCTAGTTTCTTATTTTGGTTTCTTAGCACCGTACAATGAACGGCGTTGCTTTCTGTCTTTAACACCCTGTGTATCCAAAGTACCACGCAATACGTGATAGCGCACACCGGGAAGATCTTTTACACGACCACCGCGAATCAATACCACGCTATGCTCTTGCAGGTTATGGCCTTCACCACCGATATAAGCGTATGCCTCATAGCCATTGGTTAGGCGCACACGGGCAACTTTACGCATAGCGGAGTTAGGTTTTTTTGGAGTTACGGTTTTTACCTGAGTACATACACCGCGTTTTTGCGGGCAGGACTGCAATGCAGGGACTTTGTTACGGGCTGGTTTGCGCTTACGCGATTTGCGCACTAATTGATTAATCGTTGGCATTTCAAATATCCTGTTTGTTTTTCGGCCAAAACTAGAGCCATAGTTAATTTTAAAGACGTTCCCTTGCTTCGTTATGCTTCGGAAATGTCATTCCAACCCTTTGCCAAAAGAATCGGAGCGCGGAATATATACATAAGGAAAGAAGCAGTCAAGTAGAAAATTGGGGGTTTTTCAAACTTTAGTTTAATTCGCCAATCTTTCTCAACTCCTTGCCAAAATATGGCTCATAATTTTTCCATTTGCCGAGTGAGGATTTGAAAAGCTTTTGCTTTACTTGCGTTTTACTGGCAGTTTGCACGGCGCGCTCGGTTTTATGGAAGTTCAAGCAGCTATCCTGCCATTCAAGGTCACAATAATCTAAAAGCTTGCGGATTTCTTCTTCCGGATTTTCAAGCAATTTATTATATTCTATATTATATATATCTATCGGCAGAGCATCATTCCAATGTTCCATCAAGCTTTTATATAGGGTGCATTTCCGGTGTATATCATCAAAACTTTGTGCCCAAAAGTTTTTGACATTGAATTTATGCAGATAGTTTGAAACTGCAACATCACGCAAATCACGCACACAATTTATTATTTTCGCTTTGGGGAATAATAATGCTGCTATGCCGAGGAAATAAAAATTTGTCGGCATTTTATCAACGGTGATTTTGCCCTTAATGTCATATCCCATCTTCTCAATTACCTGATAATATTCTTTGGCAAGTGTCTGCGAGCCATCTTTTGTCAGATCCACGGCGCAGAAAGGATAGCCTTTCGTGCTTTGCAAACGCTTTGATAATGCAATCTCAAAATCCCCCAATGTATATAATTCTCCGCAGCCAAAAACCTTGCTATGGCTGGCCAGTATTTGCTCGGTTAAGCTGGTTGAGCTGCGTGGCATGCCGATTACAAATATCGGGGTGGTGTTTTGGTCGCCGAAATCTTTGCGTTGTTCGAAAAAATCTTTGTTAAAAACCTCTATCGTGGCATCGGCTAGCTTTTTATGGGTTACATAATCGAACTTATTCTTATGACCGTGGATAGAATTTGCTCGCAGTGAATATTTGGCGGCTTTTTTATAGTCACCTAGCTGATTGAATGCCATTGCCAGTGCGTAAAACAAATCCTCGTCATAATTATCAAGCCCTTTTATTTTCGCGGCAATATTTTCATATTTATCCAGCATTCCCTCTTTCAGGTCTTTTGCCTTTTTATGGCTTAGCAATGTTATGAGCGATGAATAATGCTCCGGATGAGTTTCCAGAATTTCTTCACAAATTTCTATGGCTTTTTCTGTTTCACCCAATTGTGATAAAGTTGTGGAATAAGCTTGTAATGCTACATAACGCTCATACACGCTCAAATCTTTTTTGAGAATTTCTTCAAGGATTTCCCGCGCTTGCGAAACTCTGCCTTGCAATAATATTGCCTGAGCATAAAGAGCATAAGCCTCTGCGCTGGATTCATTGGATGCCAAAACCAGCCTTAAGGCTTCTTCTGCCCTGTCATATATCTTCATGCAAATGAACGTCTTGCCCATGCGAAGATATATTGCGGGATTGGTTTTGTCTAATTCGCGCGCATAAAGATAGCACTCAATCGCCTTTGTATATTGATGAGCCTCAAAAAACACATCACCTTTATTAACAAGAACTACAGGTGATTTTATATTAGCAGGTGAATCTGACATGAAATCACCATAACCCGCAAAAATATTTTAGCCAAATTTATTTATGGTTTTATATTGCCAATTTGTGCAAGCGGCGTTAAAAGGTGGCTTTAATGCCAAAAAGAACAGACATTAAAACTATACTCATCATTGGAGCGGGGCCGATTGTTATCGGTCAGGCCTGCGAGTTTGATTATTCCGGAACGCAAGCCGTCAAGGCGCTAAAGGAAGATGGATATCGCATTATCCTGCTGAATTCCAACCCTGCCACCATCATGACAGACCCGGAATTAGCGGATGCTACATATATTGAGCCGATTACTCCTGAAATTGTTGAAAAGATTATCATAAAGGAAAAGCCGGATGCGTTGCTGCCGACTATGGGCGGGCAAACGGCGCTGAATACGGCATTGGCAGTTTATAAAAGCGGCGTGCTGGATAAACATGGTGTGCAGCTTATCGGTGCTTCGGAAGAAGCGATTGAAAAAGCCGAAGACCGCGATTTATTCAAGCAGGCGATGGAAAAAATCGGGCTGGATATGCCGCGTTCCGGTGTTGCGCATTCTATGGAAGAGGCGCGTGAGATTTTGAAGGATATCGGATTGCCGATGATTATTCGTCCCTCATTCACCATGGGCGGGCAAGGCGGTGGGCTAGCCTATAATATTGAAGAGTTTGAAGAGATTGTGGCAAGCGGGCTTGATGCCTCGCCAACTACCGAAGTGCTGATTGAGGAAAGCATTGTCGGCTGGAAAGAATATGAAATGGAAGTGGTGCGCGATAAGAATGATAATTGCATCATAATTTGTAGTATCGAAAATATTGACCCGATGGGCGTGCATACCGGAGATTCAATCACGGTTGCGCCCGCGCTGACGCTGACAGATAAGGAATATCAGATTATGCGCAACGCATCGCTGGCAGTTCTGCGTGAAATTGGTGTGGAAACCGGTGGCTCAAATGTGCAATTTGCGGTGAACCCTGTGGATGGGCGCATGATTGTGATTGAAATGAACCCGCGCGTTAGCCGTTCATCTGCTTTGGCTTCTAAGGCAACAGGCTTCCCGATTGCAAAAGTGGCAGCGAAATTGGCGGTGGGATATACGCTGGATGAAATCGCCAATGATGTGACCGGCGGAAAAACTCCGGCATCTTTTGAGCCGACAATTGATTATATTGTAGTGAAAATCCCGCGTTTTACATTTGAAAAATTTGCCGGCGCAAAAGTGGAGCTTGGCTCAAGCATGAAATCTGTTGGCGAGGCAATGGCGATTGGGCGCAGTTTCCCCGAAGCTTTGCAAAAGGCGCTAACCAGTATGGAAACCGGATATACGGGGCTGGATAGTCCGAAAAAGATGAATATTGAGGAAATCAAACAAGCTCTCGCAAAAATGACACCTGATAGAATCTTGGTGATTGGTGAAGCCCTGCGAATGGGGATTCCCGTGCAAGAAATCTGCCAGCTTAGCGGATTTGACCCATGGTTCGTGGAGCAATTGCAGGAAATTGTGAGCTTTGAATCGAAGGTTGAGAATTTTGATAAAAACACACTATTAAAATATAAAAAACTTGGATTTACCGATGCGAAAATTGCGGAGTTATCGGGAAAATCTGAGTTAGAAATTCGCGCATTACGCCATAAGCTTGGCGTGCGCCCCGTGTATAAACGTGTGGATTCATGCGCGGCGGAATTTGCGGCTAGTACGGCATATATGTATAGCGCTTATGAAGGCGATGGAATTAATCAGCCGGATTGCGAGGCGGAAGTTTCCGACAAGCGCAAAGTTATAATTCTCGGCGGCGGCCCAAACCGAATTGGACAGGGCATTGAATTTGATTATACTTGCGTGCATGCGGCTTATGCCCTCAAGGAAATGGGGATTGAGGCGATTATGGTTAATTGCAATCCTGAAACGGTTTCCACTGATTATGACACTTCTGACCGCTTATATTTTGAGCCTTTGACGGCTGAACATGTGATTGAAATTTGCAAAAAAGAGATGGAACGCGGCGAATTGCTCGGAGTTATTGTGCAGTTTGGCGGGCAGACTCCGTTGAAATTGAGCCATGCCTTGCTTGAAGCTGAAATTCCGATTATCGGCACGCAGCCCGATGCGATTGATTTAGCGGAAGACCGCGATTTATTCCGCAAATTACTCGATAAATTGGAGCTTAAACAGCCAAAATCTGATATTGCATTTAAAGAAGATGAAGTGATTAAAAAAGCTGAAAGCATTGGCTACCCTGTGCTTGTGCGTCCTTCATATGTTCTTGGCGGGCGGGCAATGGCGATTATTGCCGATTCAACCGAGCTGCAAAGCTGGATTGATGAAATGCAAATTCAGTTCAAAGGCAAATTGTTTGCAAGCCCAGTTTTGGTGGATATGTATCTGAAAAATGCAACCGAGTTGGATGTTGATTGTTTGTGCGATGGCAAGGATGTTTTTGTTGCCGGAATCATGGAGCATATTGAAGAGGCGGGGATTCATAGCGGAGATTCTGCCTGCTCTTTGCCGCCATATTCGTTAAGTGATAAAGTGATTGCGGAAGTGCGCGAAGAAACCGAGAAGTTGGCTCTGGCACTGGGAGTGGTTGGGCTGATGAATGTGCAATATGCGGTCAAAGACGGTGAGATTTATGTGATTGAGGTGAATCCGCGCGCCAGCCGAACCGTGCCTTTTGTCGCAAAAACTATCGGTGTGCAAATTGCAAAAATCGCTACGAAGATTATGGCGGGTGAGGCTTTGGCGAGCTTCAAGCTCAAACATAAAAAGCTCAAGCATGTTGCGGTGAAAGAAGCCGTTTTCCCATTTGCACGCTTCCCCGGTGTGGATACGGTTTTAGGGCCGGAAATGAAATCAACCGGTGAAGCTATGGGTATTGACCGTGATTTCGGGATGGCATTTGCCAAATCACAAATTTCGGCAGGAAATCATTTGCCAATGCAGGGCAATGTATTCCTTTCGGTAAAAGAAGAAGATAAAAAATCAGCAGTGGATATCGGCAAGCGTTTGTCAAAACTCGGCTATGGGATTGTGGCAACGCATGGAACGGCAAAGGCGCTGGAAGCGGCAAAAGTGACAGTGCGGCATATAAATAAGGTGCGTGAGGGCAGGCCACATATTGTGGATATTATGAAAAATGGAGAGATTCATTTAGTGCTAAACACCACAGATGGCGCGAAGGCGCTGGCGGATAGTTTTTCCATTCGCTCAACTGCGCTCACGCAGAAAATCCCATATACCACCACAATCACCGGTGCGCTGGCGATTACGCAGGCAATTGAAGCAATGAAAAAAGCCGATATGAAGCCAACGCCATTGCAGAATTATGGTTGATTGCTCCATAATTAATTTTCTACGTCGTTAAACTTCGGTCTCAGATTCGGTCATGTACCATTTTGTACACTTCCTCATCTTCGCCTTGTTTGCCTAGTAGAATTCTTAATTATGAAATAATCTCTCTGATTTTGAGCTCATTGAAGTTGCAATTTCAGGTTAAGTCATATAAAAATAATCACTTAT
>PCXJ01000059.1 GCA_002787615.1 Alphaproteobacteria bacterium CG11_big_fil_rev_8_21_14_0_20_44_7 | reverse complement strand
TGTTTGCAATTTGCGCGGATGCTCCTGATTCCCCATACAGATAATAGCAGTAAGGTAAATTCGATTTACCAGCAATTCTTCATCTGAATTTCTTTCAATCTTGCTAGCAAGCGGAGTTAGCAATATATAGGCAAACAAAGCGCCATATAATGTAGTCAATAACGCCACAGCCATCGGACGGCCAATGCCGGAAGGGTCTTCTAGCTGACCAAGCATTTGCACCAAACCTATGAGCGTACCGATTAGCCCCATTGCCGGAGCAATTTCCGCAGCTTTACGCAAAACTGCCGCCGCACGTTGATTTCTCTCCAGCGTGCTTTCAATATCCTGCTTCAGCATAACTTCCGCGTCTTCCGAACTCATGCCGTCAACCAGCATTTGCGTTCCTTTGGCAAGGATTGAATCTTTTTCAATTTCGTCTTCCTTTTCCTGCAATCCTAGCAAACCTTTCTTTTTTGCATATTCTGCCAAGGCAATAACATCAACACCTGCCTCTTTCACATCCTTTATTTTGGTAAAAACCGTGTTGCGCAACGAACCTCTCAGCCCCGCTACATCATGCCATGAAAAACAAGCAATCGTCACCGCAAAAGTGCCGCAAAATACGATTAATATCGCTTGGATATTGATGAACCCCATGCCATCGCTGCCCAGCGCTATTGAAACAAGCACAAGCGCAAAAGCAACGAGTATTCCAATCGTGGTAGAATAATCCGGCCTGCGTTTAGCGGTTTTTAGCTTAACCATTATTTTTCGCCGTTTTTGGATTCATTTTTGATAATCTCCGTCATCGTAATACCGATTTTATCTTCAACAATCACCACTTCGCCACGTGCGATAAGGCGGTTATTCACAAAAATATCAACCGGCTCACCAACCTTGCGGTCAAGCTCAATCACCGCGCCGCGCCCAAGTTTGAGCAGGTTGTTCACCTGCATTTCCGCATTGCCAAGCACCGCAGAAATCTGCACGGGAATATCATACACAGCCTCTAAGCTGATATTATCCGAATCATCACTATCATCAAAAACGTCATTTACATCAATTTTATCTTCAGCCATCTTGTTCCTCTATTTTGTTATCTTCGTTATTAGCATCTTCATTATTTATCATATTATCTTCAATTTCACTTGCCGCTTCCACCACCTCTTCTGAGGGCTCAGCATCATTTGGCACTTCTTGCACTGCCGCCGCTTCCGAAGCAAGTTTTTCTTCCTGAATTTGAGACAGAACTTCTTCCTGCCTCTCTTTCACTAAATTCTCAACCCCTAAAACATGCCCAATTTCCGACCATAATTCATCCATTTTCCGCTCTGCCAGCCCACTTGACCACGCAATTTTAAAATCACTCGGCAAAATTGCTTCATCCTTCACAATTTCCACATTCTTGAATTTATCTGCAAGCCTATCTGCCATTTCAGGATTAAGCTGGATTTTTGGCAAAGAGTCATCATCAATATCCTTCAGCATCTTATCAATTTGCGCGTTTAATTGCGCGGCTAATTCTTCACCCGGCTCACAGGAAATCACCTTACGCGCAACAGCAAAGGATAGGGCAGAAATCATCTCGCGCATATGCTCAACTTCCAGCTTACGATACTTTACCGCCTCCAGAAGCTTGCCTTCCATGGCTTGCACAATCGTTGCATTTTGCAAATCTTGCTGACGGCTGATTTCTTCATATTCCGATTTTGCCTGCTTCAACCCTTCAGCAAATCCCTCTTTGCGCATTTGCGCCTTGGCCTGCTCAAGCTCATCTTCGCTATAAGTAACCGCAACAACTTCCTCCACCGCCGCTTCTTGCTCTGCGCTCTCCGGGGCAGCTTCCAAAACTTCCGCCTGCCCTTCTACCGGCTCTTGCCCTTCGGCGACATCATCATTATTCGCCGAGAAAATATTATTAGGGTCAAAGTCCAGCAACTCATATCTATATTTCTCAATCTCAACTTCCATACTCATATTATCCTAGTAAACTAGCTGATCTTCGCCATCATCTTCACTGATGACAATTTCGCCTTTTGCTGCCAAGTCTTTGGCTATATTCACGATATACATTTGCGCTTCATCAACATCGCGCAAGCGTACCGGCCCCATATTTTCCATATCCTCTTTAAGGATTTTCAGGGCACGTTCTGACATATTATCAAAGAACAGATTCTTAATCCTATCACTTGCCCCTTTGAGCGCAACTGTGAGCTTATCCTTATCAACACCACGTAGCAGCGCTTGGATGCCGACAGGGTCAATTTTAACAAGGTCATCAAATGTGAACATCAAATTCCTGATGCGCTCGGCAGATTCAGGGTTATTTTCCTCAAGATAGGTCAGGAATTTTGATTCCATATTCCTATCAAAATTGTTGAATATCTCAGCCATCATCTCATGGCTATCCTGCCTATGTGTTTTGGCTAAATTGCTCATAAACTCAGAGCGCAAAGTTTGCTCAACACGCTCCAGAACTTCTTTTTTCACCGCATCCATGGTTAGCATCCTGATGATGGTTTCCTGCGATAAATCTTCGGGGAATAGCGCTATAACTTTCGCAGCATGGTCAGGTTTAATTTTTGATAGCACAAGCGCAATAGTTTGCGGATACTCATTTTTCAGGTAATTCGCCAAAACTTCCTCGCTCACATTTCCAAGCTTATCCCATGTTGTCCTACCCGCAGGGCCGCGAATATCCTCCATAATCGCCGATACTTTATCGCTACCCAGAACCTTACTCAAAAGATGCTCGGTGTTTTGCAAACTACCGCTAACCGTAGAACCACCCGTTAGATTTTCTGCGAATTCAACAAATAATCTTTCAATCGTATCCGGCGCAACCTGCCCAAGATTAGACATTGTGTAGGATAAATCACGGATTTCATCCTCATCCATCAACTCCATGACCTTCTGAGCATTATCTTCGCTCATGGTCATCAGCATAATTGCCGCTTTATCCAACCCTGCCAGTTTTCTATATTCTACAACCTGCGCCATTATATATTCTCCCCATACATCCACAACCTAAGTGCAGTTAATGCATCATTCGGATTCTGGTCGATTATCTCATTCATTTTCTTAATTGAAGAAGGCTTAGACCTATTCTTCAAACCAGTCAATGCAGCAAGCCCTTCTGACTCTTCATCGCCGCCACCAAGGAATCCTCCGGACTCTCCGCCACCTTCGATACCACCCGGAATCCTCATCATTGCACCACCGGGGCCGGTGAGTAGCTGAGGCTGGTCGGCCTCAAAATCATCATGCTGCAAGTTGATTTCCAATGCACGCTTCACAAGCGGACGTACTACCATCATTACAACCAATATCGCCACAAGCCCCATCACAAGAATCTGTACAACACTTTGCAAATCTTGCTTGAGCCAGTCCAGCATTCCTTCTGCTTGATATCCACCAAAATCAGGAGAGAATGGCAGATTTGTAATTTCCAGCGAATCGCCTCTTTCCTCATCAAACCCTACTGCTGATTTTATCAATTCCTCCAGCTTATTTAGCTCAGCCTCGTCTCTTTCCTTATAGGCGATTTCACCGCTTTCTTCATCAGTTTCGTATATACCGTCAATTAAGACTGCTATTGATAATTTGTTGACCTTACCAGTTTCAGAAACATGATTTTTGACGGTTTTAGAAATCTCATAATTCGTCACCTCATCAATTTTTTCGCGCTTATCACCACCGCCGCCACCTGCTCCCGCAGAGCCATCCGGCAAATTATTCGCAACCGACACATTACCACCCGCACCGCCGGCACTGGTTTCACTTTCTTCAGTTGTTTGAATTGACCGCGCCACCTGCCCTTCAGGGTCATAAGTCTCAGAATTTGTAACAACTCTATCAAAATCAATCTCGGCAGAAACTTGCGCTTTGACATTGCCCATACCCACAAATTTCTCCAGCAATTCCTCAATCCGCAAACGTACCTTATTTTCATAACCGGTTTTATATTCCTGAGCATTAGAGGCAAACATTGCCGGATCATTTTCATCTTCACCGCCGCGCGCAAGTAGCAGCCCTCTATCGTCAATAACCGTGATATTCTCCACATTTAGCCCCGGAACTGCGGTTGCTACCAAATAACGCACCGCCGCGACTTCACCACCGCTAAGCTTTTCACTACCATTCATTGATATCTGGATGGAAGCTGTCGGCACGTTTCTATCTTTTTTGAATAGCTCACGTTTTGGGATAACTAAATGCACACGCGCAGATTTAACCTGATTGATTGAAGCAATTGTACGCGCCAGCTCACCTTCCAGCGCCCGAAGTTGGTTCATATTTTGCACGAAGCTGGATGTTCCCAGCTTATCGCTCTTATCAAAAATCTCATAACCGATAGTTGCCCCTTCTGTGCTCGGCAAGCCCTGCTCGGCAAATACCATCCGCAAACGCATAATTTGCTCTGCCGGAACTAAGATTTGCGTTCCGTTTGCGCCAAGGCTATAAGGCACGGCGCGACTTTCCAATTCAGTTACAATGCGCTGGCTATCTTCAAGCGATAAATTCGTATATAGAGGGGCATGCGAGCCATTTCCCGCCGTGAGCGTCGCAATCAATATAGCAACAATAACCGCAACACCTGCTCCGGCCATTATCATCAATTTTTTAATGCCTAGCTTTTTTATTGGCTCTAATATCTCATTCATTTACATTCTTCTCTAATTTGTTATAGTTTTGAACATATGCTAGGAATATTTTTCCTGCTCTATAATTGAAATTTTACACGGGATAAGTAAAGAAAGCGTTAAAGGTAGGAAAATTTTTCCTAGTAGTTGGTGAAAGCCTGTTGTTTACTAGTAACACAAATCTGCTATGCTTAAAAAATCATAATCCGGTCAATAACAATTTCTTAACTAAGTTCATCTAATATTTATGACATGCAAACAACAAGTATGAGCAACATAGTAAAAGAATTTAAGCGCCTGCCATTTATCAAATCATGGCAGAATTCTTATGTTTCCAGCGAACAGCAAATCTTTAATACCGAAACTGAGCAGCTTGAAACCAGAGTTTTAGAGGATTTTATCTATGTTCCGGGACCGAGTTTGATTAGATTTTATTCCAGCGACCCAAAATTTCTGGCATTCCGTAATGACCATAAATATGACCCAGACTGGAATTACCACCTTTTGCCCGATAAATCTGACAATGAAAACAGGCGCTTAGCGGTGTTTTTCGTTGCGCAAATGATGGAAGCCTTGGAAATCCAGTTTATGATTGATGAAGGTTACGGGATTTTGGTGGAAATTGGCGAATTGGCAAGGCTGGCAAAAACCGAAAATCCGGTTTACAAAGAAATTTTCCTGCATTTCTCAATCCCCAAAGCTATGGCAAAGCGCAACGGGCTGGTTGAAGAATGGGGCGCTTAAACTTTTAGCTTTCCATCCTCTCGGCTCTTGCTTCCTGATTAGGGATTCTATATTCTGGCGTGATGAAGATTCTTGCACTCACAGATGGCAGGCCGGGTAATGATAATCAGACGCTTGCCGTGGCAGAAAAGCTCTCCACACGCCCCAAGGCAGATTTGGAGATAAAGCGCATAGAGTTCAACCCGCTCGCCATCCTGCCCGATTTCCTAATCGGCAATAGCGCAATTGGCATAAAAACCGATATTTCCGAGCTTTCTGCCGATTTGGTGATTGCAACAGGGCGCAAACTTGCCCGCGTATCACGATTAATCAAACAACGCACAAACTGCAAAAATATCCAGCTTATGTGGCCGCATCACGCCACACAAGATTTTGACATGATTTTTGCACCAAAACATGATGATTTAGCGCCTGCCGCCAATTTGCACCAAACCATCGGCGCACCGAATAAGATAGATAAGAAATATCTGAGAAATGCCGCTAATGAATTTATCGGCAGATTGCCCAAGCTTGATGGCGAAAAAACCGCCCTGCTTTTAGGTGATATATCGCGCGAAGATGCCAAGATTTTAGCGCAAAAGCTCAGCGAGCAGCATAAGCCGGTTTATGTCACCACCAGCCGCCGCACCAAGCAAGGCATCCGGCTATTATTCAAAGTGCATCTAACTTGCGATAATTATTTCTTCAATTGGCATAATGGCGGCGATAATCCATATGCCGCAATCCTCGCCATTGCCGATAATATTATCGTCACCGCCGACTCGGTTGGGATGATATCCGAAGCCTGCACTACCGGTAAACCTGTGTATATTGTCGGCAAGCCAAAAAAGGCTAAGTTCTTGAAATTCTATAACTATCTGCTGGAAAATAATAAAGCACAATCATTTGAGGAAAACTTCCCGCACAAGCCTGAAAATTCTTACAAACCACTAGATACAAGAAATTCCGTTGTTAGCGAAATCAGGAAGTTTTTAAAATTGAAAGAATAAATCTATTCTTAGGCGTTGCATTTCAAAACAGGCGGATTATATAAGTAAGCATAACAACTTAACTAATTATGGAGATTTATAATGAGTGTATTAGTAGGACAGCCAGCACCGGATTTTACAGCAACAGCAGTTATGCCGGATAATTCTATCAATGAGAATTTTAACCTCAAAGAGCAAACTAAAGGAAAGAACACCGTGTTGTTTTTCTATCCTTTGGATTTCACCTTTGTGTGCCCATCAGAAATTATCGCATTCAATAACCGCCTAAATGAGTTCAAAACCCGCAACACGCAAGTAATTGCAATTAGTGTTGATTCACAATTCAGCCATTATGCGTGGAAGCAAACTCCGGCAAATAAAGGCGGAATCGGTAATGTTCAGTTCCCGATGGTTGCTGATATCACCAAGCAAATCGCCCGTGATTATGATGTGCTGATTAATGAAGCCGTAGCTTTGCGCGGAACATTCCTGATTGATAAGGAAGGTGTTGTACGCCATCAATTAGTGAATGATTTGCCACTGGGACGCAATGTTGATGAGACTTTGCGCACAATTGATGCATTGCAATTCCACGAAGAAAATGGCGAAGTTTGCCCGGCAGGTTGGAATCGCGGTGATGACGGCATGAAGCCAAATCAGGAAGGCGTGGCATCTTATCTGGACAAAAAAGCAGAGAATCTGTAATTTTAATTACGCTCAAGCGCCGCTTAGGCTTAGCGCCCTCAATGGGCTTGCCTCGCTGCGCTCGGAGCTGTTCGACATAAGTTAAGGGATTTATGACAAAAAAAACTAAACTACTAATTATCGGGTCGGGGCCGGCGGGATATACCGCAGCAATTTATGCAGCACGGGCAAATCTGAACCCGATTCTGGTTGAAGGTATGCAGCCGGGCGGGCAACTTACCATCACCACTGATGTGGAAAATTATCCTGGCTATCCGGAAATTCAGGGGCCGGAGTTGATGGTAAAAATGCGTGAGCAAGCCGAAAAAGTCGGCACGGAAATCATCACCGACCATATTAAAGAAGTGGATTTTTCCTCCCGCCCATTCACAGCCAAGGG
>PCXJ01000115.1:7778-10288 GCA_002787615.1 Alphaproteobacteria bacterium CG11_big_fil_rev_8_21_14_0_20_44_7 | reverse complement strand
ATCAATCTATCGGTAATATTAGCATATTTTAGTGTTTTTTCTTTTTCGTCGCTCATCTTCAAGTTATAGTAATGTATAATATTTATAGTGCAAATATGAAAAAAGGCTTCACACTAGTTGAATAAATTCAGAAATTATGAATAAAAGCTACTACCCAACCTCGCACCAAACCGGGGCGTGGTCGGAGGGTTTTTCCCATGTGCGCGGCTCAATATCAATATCGCAAGCAACCAATTTATCCGCCGCTTGCGGGGAAAGCAGCAAATGGTCAATCCGCATACCCTTGCCATGCTGGAACGCTCCGGCGCGATAATCCCACCAGCTAAATTTCTGCGTTTGCGGGTGCAGCGTGCGGAAAGCCTCGGTTAATCCTAAATATTCCAAGCTTCGGAATTTTGCCTGCTCATCGGGGTGAAAGCAAACGCTGCCCCGCAAGCCTGATGGGTCATAAACATCAATGTCTTTTGGTGCTACGTTATAATCCGCGCCGATTACCATTTTTTCATTATATTCCAGCAGATTTTCAATATGCGCGCGCAACCTGTCATAAAACTGCATTTTATATTGAAATTTATCGCTATCCGGACTTTGACCATTCGGCACATAAACACTGGCAACGCGAATGTCACCAATCACTGCCTCGATATATCTCGCTTGTTCGTCAGAATCATCGCCGGGCAGGGTGGTTACAACATCCTCAATCGGTGATTTGCTCAAAATAGCTACGCCGTTATAGGTTTTTTGGCCATTAATCGCCAAATTGTAGCCCAAATCCTCAATTTCCATAGCTGGGAAGTTCTCATTAATGCATTTCAGCTCTTGCAGTAACACCACATCGGGCGAGCTTTCCTTTAAATAGCGCTGCAAATGCTCAAGCCGTGATTTTACTGAATTAACATTCCATGTGACGATTTTCATATAGTTAGTTTAACTATAAAAGACTTGTGGTAAATCTTTATTTTATGGTCGGGGAATTCCAAAATCTCCTCTGGGGGTGAAAATATCATTGATATGCTCCTTCCTCAAGGCAGGGCCTTTGTTTAGTATTTCTTGCAGCCATGTGCGGTTAGCTTCTGTATCTGCAAGTGTATTTTCGTTCCAACGACCGCCAAACGCTTCATCAATTACTTCTCTTAAGGGGGTATCGAAAGCGGCGTTGTTTCTTGCTACCCATCTGACAAAATCTTCGGTAGTTATGTCATCTGCTATAGTATGTCTATTTCTATCAAGAAGAGAGCTTAGTGCATCTTCATCCCAAGCGAATATGGAGCCTCCTGCTATGGTGCATTCTCCGGCAGGAAAATTCATAGCTCTTAATCCGAAACCTTCTAGATCCCGTATAACTTTGTTGATAACTTCTTCTTCATCTTTATAAGGTGGAACATTTAGGGAGCGATTCGAAACATTACCTAAAGGTTTAGCGTCGCCTATGTTAGCAAAAAATGTTGGCCATTTAGCCATGCCTTTTCTTTGCACCCATGTTACCTCTGAAACATGCTTTGACATAAAAGCACTATAACTGAATAATGTTTCAGGATTGTTACATTATATTATTTAAATATATTGAGATTTCTAGCCTAGAAAGTGCTGAACCTTATATTTATTATTGGCGAGCACAATTTGATATGCGTGCTGGCGATTAACATCAATAAATACCGGCGCTCTCAAATTAACCGAAAGACGAGTTCCGCTTGGTGAGCGTTGTACTGATGCAATCAAAACAATCGCAAGGTCATCCGTGGTAATTTCCATTATATTCTTAATCTCGTCAATATCATCTTGCTCAAGGCTATTTTCACCAAGATATTCCAGCGGCAAAACCGCGAAGGATACATCATCCTCAACAAGTGATTGCATTACCTGAAATTTATTCATTTTTTCATTAGGCATTTTTGCAATAAAAAACTTATTTTGATTTGGCATACCTAAAACGCCATTGGGAAATGAGATAGTTTTTTCCGGATTATATGTGACTTTTCCGAAACGAGTTTTGAATTCAACCGTTGCTTCAGATGCTTCTGTTTTTATCCCTGTTTGTAATTGCATTTTACTATCTCCCATATGTGTTATTATTATACATCAAAATTAATATTTAGTTAAGGTAATCAGTTAATCTTAGTCGCGATAGAGAGGCAAAAGTTTGAAAAGATGCCTGTAATAGTGTCTGATTTGCCGCTACTAAGATGCTTGCTTCGGCAATATCGGTATCGGTTTCAATGCTGATAGCCTCTTTCCAATAAAGCCTTAGATTTTGGTGTTGCTCATTAACGCTGTTTAAACTTGCCATATTTGAATTTACCTCCGCGCGGACTGTGGCAAGGCCATCAACCGCATCTGTTACCATTTGAAAAGCTTGTTGAAGAGTTTGGGTATTATTTGCCGCATCCCCTGAAATCGCGGTTTTTATCCCGCTTATAAGGTTCTGAAAAGCAATGTTATCGCCTGTTACGCCATATTGCATCTCAAAAGCGTCACTAACTCTGGCGGATATTTTAACAGAATTACCATTA
>PCXJ01000115.1:0-7661 GCA_002787615.1 Alphaproteobacteria bacterium CG11_big_fil_rev_8_21_14_0_20_44_7 | reverse complement strand
TGGAAATTCTCGCGGTAATATTAGATAAGAAATCTTGCGCAATTTGCTGCATTTGCGTTACGGATTGATCCATGATGGAAAGGCGGTTAACCACGGCATTATTGGTAGTTAGATAATTTTCAACCCGGCTAAGTTTGGTATTGAATCCGGAAACTCTTTCTACCACACCGTTTAAGTCAACAAAGCTATTTGCCTTCTTACCGCTTGATATCTGGCGATTCAGCTCTGCAAGGGTCGCAGTAATATTGCCAGAATCACGTAATGTCTGTTGGTGAAATGCTGCTGTACTAATCCTGTCGACCATATTTTATCCTTTGCGGGTATATATGGTGATTTATAAGCAGGATACGTGCCAAGTTTAGTCAATAGTCGGTAGTTAATGGTCAATAGCTAATTTAGCCTTTGCCGGTAGTCTTAACTTTATTCGGTCTGGCATTTTTTTCAAGATATTCAATAATCATTCCGGCAACATCCTTTCCGGTTGCTTGCTCAATCCCTTGCAAACCCGGTGAGGAGTTAACTTCGAGAATTTTCGGGCCACTTGCCGAGCGCACAATATCAACCCCAGCGCAGCGTAAGCCTAAGATTTTTGCGGCTTTGACGGCAACTTTGCGCTCTGTTGGCGTTATTCGTACTTTATCAACGCTGCCACCAAGATGCACATTTGCGCGAAATTCACCTTCGGCGGCGGTTCTTTGCATGGAGGCGATGATTCTATCTCCAACCACAAAGCAGCGCAAATCTTTACCGTTTGCTTCTTTAATGAATTCTTGTACCAGAATATTCGCTTTCAGGCTTTTAAATGCATTTATAACCGATTCTGCGGCCTTTTGAGTGGGGGCAAGTACAACTCCCATACCTTGAGTGCCCTCAAGCAGTTTTATCACTACAGGCGCTCCTCCGGCAATTTTTATCAAATCCTTGGTATCTTCGGGCGAATTGGCAAATCCCGTTGTTGGCATCGGAACGCCTTTGCGCGAAAGTAACTGGAGGGTGCGCAGCTTATCGCGGGAACGGGAAATCGCCACTGATTCATTCAGGCAATAAACTCCCATCATCTCGAATTGCCGTGTAACTGCCGTACCATAAAATGTCAGGGAAGGGCGGATGCGCGGGATAATTGCGTCATAGCCGGCAAGGTCTTCTCCGCCGGTATAGTGAACTATCGGATTATTTGCCGAAATATTCATATAGCAGTTGCGGATATTAATAAAATTAATCTCATGCCCACGGCTTTCGGCGGCTTCTATCAATCTCTGATGAGAGTATAAATTCGGATTTGATGCTAATATTCCAATTTTCATGTGCGCTTTCTAACCTATTTTCCTAATAACTCAATGTTTTCGTATAATGTTTTTATTTCGCTATTCTTATGCTTGCCCAAGCAGCAAGATTTTGCAGGGTCGACAATAATATGTGCCGCGCGCATTGCTTTGCGTCCTAGCAACATTCTGAATGCCATGGTTTTCCTATCGGCGAGCGTGATTTCAATATCGTATGATTTGCCATTCACAACAATGGGAGTTTTGATTACATAGCGTTTTTCTTTATGCCCGCCAGAGTCAGATACATAGCGCCTGTCAACCAACAGGGCTTTACAGCGTAGTTTATGTTTAACGGTTTTTTGTAGTGGGCAAACATTAAAAGACACATATTGCCTGCCATCTTCCTCCGAAACTTTGATTTGCGTTGCATGGATTGAGGAGGTTTTTGCGCCGGAATCAATTTTCGCCTTAATCGCGGGCAGCCCAAGCTCAGGCAGGCTAAACCATTCTTCCCATCCGACCAGAGTTTTAGTTGTCATCAAAACCATATAAATATATGCTCCGTTTATGTTTTTGGATGATATCAGCAAAATACCTAAGGAAGGAAGATTATTAGGCATCGACCTTGGCAATAAGACAATCGGGCTTGCGCTTAGTGACATCAATCAGACAGTTGCAACTGCATATAGCACTTTGCGGCGTGATAAATTCTCCAAGGATGTGCTGATTTTGCAGGAGATTATTGCAAAAGAAGAGGTGCAAGCGCTGGTTATCGGGTTGCCGCTGAATATGGATGGAACTGAGGGGAAAATGTGCCAATCTATCCGCCAATTCGCCCGCAATACGCTAAAAGAATTTGAAATCCCGATTTTCTTTCAAGATGAGAGGATGAGCAGCAACGCGGTTGATAGGGCTATGCTGGAAGCGGATTTATCACGCGCAAAGAGAAAAGAGCGTAAAGATGAGCTGGCCGCCGCCTATATTTTGCAGTCTGCGCTAGATAGGTTATAATATAGAGATGAAAAAAGGATTTACACTTGTTGAGCTTTCCCCAAAAACCTCCCCCCTATTAGGGGGGATTGAGGGGGGTGCAGGCAACAACGCTCAGAATGAGCATTTTTTGACCTCACCCCAACCCTCTCCTCACAGGAGAGGGAGCAAAAAAGGATTTACATTAGTAGAACTCTCCATTGTCCTCGTCATAATCGGGCTGCTGATTGGCGGGATTTTGGTGGGGCAGAGTATGATTCGTAGCGCGGAAATAAATGGGGTTGTAAAGCAGTTAGGGCAGTATGAAATTGCTATATCAAATTTTAAGGAAAAATATAACGTGCTACCAGGCTCTAACATCAAATTTGACAGGTCTGCTCTAGGCTGGACAGGTGGAGTATCGACCCAAGATGAAAAAATTGAAAACTATATGGATATGGCCTATGTCTGGCCAGATTTATCGGTTGGTGTTAATCTGAAAAACAACAAAGGGGCTAGTTTTTCGCCCATTTGCTTTTGGCTCGGAGTAGCCAGTTCCGTGGATTTGCAGTCGCATTTTCCGCGATTCAAAATCAGACAATATAATGGTGCATATAAGCCGATGTTATATGCTGCTGGTTCGTCAAGGAATTATTTTGCTTATGGTGTTATTAATCTCTCAGCAGGTTGGGGAGGGCAGCCAGAATATAACCCTTTAATACCGGTTGATGCGATGGCTATAGATAAAAAAATTGATGATGGTGTGCCTGCCTCAGGGGATGTTGTAGCGAGTACATGGGCGACTGCCGTAACTGAAAATTGTCGGGCAGGGGCTAATTATAATACAGATGGTAGCCAGTTTGCCTGCCATATGACATTTTATTTTGGAACAATAAATTCTGCAATAAAATAAGCAACTAATTAATGATTTATAATATGAAAAAAGGATTTACATTAGTAGAACTCTCCATCGTCCTCGTCATAATCGGGCTGCTGATTGGTGGCATTCTGGTAGCACAGAGTATGATTGATTCTAGCAAGGTTTCATCATTTGTCGCACAAATTCAACAGGCTGATGCTGCCGTTGCAAGCTTCAAAGACAGATTTAGATATCTACCTGGTGATGCGCCTAATTATTCATCAGTAGGAGATGGCGATGGTTATATTGATTGCGGATCAGTTTGTGGAGCTACTAATCATATTGGGAATTGGCGTGGAGAAATAGCCAATTTTTGGAATAATATTGATAGCAATACCTATGCTGCCTCAGGTGTTAATGTTTCAACTAGTGGCAGTAGCAAAAACGTACCCCTGTCAAAGTTGGGTAAATCTGGCTCGTCTATAGTTGCTAGCGCTAAATCTCCTAGCTATGCTAACTGGGTAGCAGACACCACTTCTCCAGCAAACTATTACGCAATATTAGGGCCAAGCGCAACTACACAAATTGGAATTTATTATTTCTCTACCACTTCCGCAACAACAGCTGCTGTAAAGCCAACCAATGCCTTAGCACTTGATAGAAAAATTGATGATGGAGTTGCCAATACAGGTCACACTCTTTCTGGTTCATTCGGAGATTATTTTAACCCAGATGTTGGCGCACTCAATACCACAGCCGCATCGGGCTGCAGCTCTGGCGCTGCATACACAGTTGCAACAGATAGCGAGCAATGTACACCAATAATCCGCATTGGCGCACAAACTGGAGATCTGCAATGACAAAACGCGGATTTACGCTAGTAGAACTCTCCATTGTCCTCGTCATAATCGGGCTGCTGATTGGTGGCATTCTGGTGGCACAGAGTATGATTGAAACTGCCAAGATTCAGTCATTTATCCGTCAGATTCAGCAGATTGATATGGCTGTCTCAAATTTTAGGGTAAAATATAATTATTTACCGGGGGATGACCCAAAGCACAGCGCAGCAGGTGATGGCGATGGTAGAATTGAGGATAGTGCAGTTAATGCGGCAGGTAGTTCACCCTCTTATTATTTTAATTATGAAATTTCAAATTTCTGGGTTCATCTTCAGCAGGACGGCTTCTTGAGAAATGATTATCCGACTTTTAGTGCGGATGCGTCTTCGGGAATAGATGTCGGGACGCATATACCCTATGCACAAGGCACTTCTTCAAAGAATGCCGGCATAGTGATTTACTATAGTGAATACTTTACCCACCCGAGAAATGAATATTTTATATGTGACTACACACCAACCACTAACACTACTTGGAGCAGCGGTACATATTGGGATGCTGTATTCACTCCGGTTCAGGCTTTATCCATAGATACAAAGATGGATGATGGGTTGTCAGGAAGAGCCTCTTCCCCAAGTATATATGCTTATGACGGCGACGTTTGGGCGACTTATACAAGCGGCGTTGCGGGGGAGTGCTATGTTAGCGCGGCTTCCGACGTTTATCTTACCAACAATAACCTCGAATGCTGTATAATGATAAGAATGCTCAGCCAATCCGGTGGCGCGCAATAACCTTCTTAACAATTCCTTCACTTTTCACGATTATCATAGCTGCATGAAACGTGGATTTACACTCTTAGAACTATCATTTGTGATTGTGGTTATTGGCTTGCTGGTCGGCGCTGCCGTGATTGCTGATAATTTAATCACTAATTCACGTGCAGTTCAAGTTGTGCGCGAGCTCCAGCAATATAATCTAGCTCTTGGGCAGTTTTACAGGGTTCATAGATTTCTCCCCGGTGATTTGCCGAATGCCACCGCAATGTGGGGGACTGTAACCGGAGATTGCGATTATGTTGCAGGAACGGGAACGGAAACCTGTGACGGCGATGGCGATGGTACGGTTGATTTTACCGGTAGTACGGGTTGGGAGCATGAGTCATTCCGGATGTGGGAGCAGCTCTATTTTGCTAGATTCATCGAAACAGAATATACTGGCGCACCTACAACAAGCTGTACTGCAGGGATTTATTGCATTACTCCGGGTGAAACATTACCCCGAACCAGTTATGGCAGGGATACGATATTTTACTTTTCCTACATCCAAGGTTACTGGTCATGGACATGGCGCAATCATGACACTCATGCCTTTATGATTGGTGCACCGAATAATCAGCAAACGGCAGGATATGAAGGGATGTGGCATGGTAAGGCACTCACTCCGCAGCAGGCATATTCTATGGATTTGAAATTGGATGATGAAGACCCATATACCGGAAAAATTACAAATATGCGGAATACGGGCTCTAGTGCCTACGCTCCAAACTGCACGGTAGGAACGGAAGGAGTGGATGCGGTTTATGATGTGGAAACAACCAGCCGTGAATGTGTGTTGGTTATTGATGCTAAGATAAACTAATCAGAAGCTCGCTAAAATCACTTATTGAAATTTTACGCCTAATCTATATCTTATGGATAAATGTTTTTAACAAGAAGGCAGTTTTGTGTGGGGGTTGTTGCATGTTTTAGTGCGGCTATGTTGCCATTCAAAGCATCGTCTTATAATCAAGGAGAAAAGAAAATGCCATTTACATTACCAAATTTACCATATGCTCAGGATGCGCTTGAGCCGCATATTTCAGCAAATACATTGAGTTTCCATCATGGCAAGCATCATAATGCTTATGTTACAAATCTAAATGGCTTAATTGAAGGGACGGAGCATGAGGGCAAGTCTTTGGAAGATATTATAAAAAACTCCGATGGTGGGATTTTTAACAATGCCGCGCAAGTGTGGAATCATACATTTTACTGGCACTCGCTTTCACCAAATGGCGGCGGTGAACCAAGTGGCGCGCTAGCAGAGAAAATCAATGCTGATTTCGGTTCGCTCGACAAATTCAAGGAAGAATTCTCAAACGCGGCGAAAACGCAATTTGGCTCAGGTTGGGCTTGGCTGGTGCTGGATAACGGTAAGCTGAAAATTACAAAAACTGGAAATGCCGAAACGCCTATTACGCAGAATCAAATTCCGCTTTTGACTCTCGATGTTTGGGAGCATGCATATTATCTGGATTACCAGAATAAGCGCCCTGATTATATCGAAACTTTTCTTAATAAGCTGGTGAATTGGGAATTTGCGGCAGAGAATTTCGGCAAGCAAGAGGTTTTTAAAGCTGCCTAACTAAGCAGATTTTTGGATAGCTGGAGGAGGGGTTATTTCTCCTCCGGCGTGTCCTTGAGTAGCTTTTTTTCCCTTAATAGCGCAGCGAAATCATGCAAAACCCTCACTGCACCTCTTTTCTTTTCTTTCTCCGCATGATTGAGTAGCTCGTCTAATAAGCTATTGCTATTTGTTTTAGTAGAATTTGATTTGCCCTTGTTCAACATTGCCCCCTTTAACTAAGATTAATTATAATTAATAAAAGTTAATTGTGACTTAATTTTTAAATAAACTTGGGGCTAATTTGTTAATTATTTAAAAAGTCATGAATGAGCTGAATGCATCGTGCAAATAATCCATATACCACATCATTATGGCGGACAAAGTTGCAGAAAATATGAAGATGGATGTCATGATTTGTACGGGCATAATTACAAAAAACACCTGAAATGATGGCATCAGCCTCGCAAGCAGGCCGGAGGACAGATTGACCAATAATCCGGCAACGATAAGCGGCGCGGCTAATTGCACACCGATTACAAAGCTTTTGGAGAAGGCGATAATGGCTGCATCTGCGAAATCACCAAGCGGCAATGAGCCGGCGGGTGGAAACACCATATAGCTATCAGTAATTGCCAGAATCATCAGATGATGAAGGTTGAAGGTGAAGATTAGGGTGATTGCCATCAACTCCATAAAATTACCGAATAGCGCACCTTGAGCTGATTGGTTGGGGTCAAATAAAACCGCCTGCGCCAGCGCGGCTTGCATAGTCATTATCATACCCGCGACATGGATTGAAACAGCTATGAATCTTGCGATTGAGCCGATTAAGAAGCCAATAAATATTTCTGAGAATATGTGGTAGACCATGATTGTCGTATTCGCGGTGACTTCAGGCATGTTGTTGATTAGCGGCGCAATCACGATGCTGATAGTAATTGCGATTACCAGACGTATCCTTGGCGATAAATATCCTGAATTGAATACCGGCAAAACCATCATCGCCATTCCAACGCGGCAGAAAATCAGGAATCCGGCATAAATCTCATTGGTCAAATACTCAGCGAGCATTTGTAAATCCGATTATATTATCGGCAATCGCATCCAAGCTGACATCGTTATGCCCAACGCCTTCAAGGGTTATAAATTCCTTGGGTTCATTCGCGGCATTATATAATTCTTTCCCAAGCGCAATAGGAACAAGATTATCTTTGCTGCCATGAACAATACGCAGCTTTTCATCGACTTTGGCTATTTTTTGTAGTGAATCATATCTATCCAGCAGCAGATAACGAGCGGGAATAAACGGGAATTGTTTTGCGCCGATATCGGCAAGTGAAG
>PCXJ01000012.1 GCA_002787615.1 Alphaproteobacteria bacterium CG11_big_fil_rev_8_21_14_0_20_44_7 | reverse complement strand
CTCTTGTTCCGTCTCTTCAATATCTACCACTGGTGGAGTATCCTGAAATTTCATCGCTTCTTCTTCCAGATTAACTCCGGTTCTGTCCCCTTGAAACTCTAGGGCAGGGCTCGGAAGTGCGGGAATCGCATTTTCTTCAGGTGACGGTAAATGCTGGTCTGCTACAGGGCTTTCATCAACATCACCCATAGTTTCGTAAATCAGTCCGGTTTCCGGATCTTGCCGGATGATGCGTGTGAAGTCTATCGGAACAATTTCGGGTGGATTTGCAGTTTTCACATCATCTGGCTTTTGTTGGACATCAACAATATCACCGAAAGTTTCATAAGCTTCTCCGGTTTCGGGATTTTGCTTTATTATCACCGTCCAGTTTTCCGCTCTCGTAAAGCCGCCAATATTCAAACTTGATGAGCTAACTTCCATTCTTATACCTCGATGTAGCTGTTGGTTTGGCTATTTCTGCCAAAATTGGGGTTTAGCCAGTCTTCTGTTGTGGCGCGGATTTTTCTGCTGCCATTATTAAAATTACTATCCCCTGATTCTGGCTCGATTTCGTTGAGTGAGGCCAGATGTACCCTACCTTCATCTCCGTTTGAATCACCTGTGAATGCGGAGGCTACGTGCTCGGCTGCGCTTTTTCCACTGCCACCTTGTATAATTTCATTGGCTAAGGCTAATCCGCCGCCAATTGGGCCGCCAAAAAGTGTGCTGCCAACAATATTTGCAAAGCTGCCGATAGTATCGCCCGTAATCCCGCGATAAATATTGGAAACAATCGGGATATGCTGGAGTGGGTTGACAATATCAATCAAATCCGCAAAGCCAAAGCCTTCGGTGGTTTGCGCCGCATTTCCTCGAAGGTTATTTGCTGAGCTTGCAAGATATGCGGTTGTTGTTGATGCGATAGAGTTCTGCATAGCCATATATAAGCAAGCTTTGTGCCATAATTATTTGGATTCAATGAATTCCTCACTCAGCACCGATAAAGCTAAACTGCATAAATCGTAGTGAGTATCACAATTCCGGCGATTATCCTGTAATATGCGAATGGCTTGAATCCATGCGTGCTGACATAGCGCACCAATGCCCGCACCACCAGCATCGCCGCCAAAAATGCGGTTATGAATCCGATTGCAATTAAGTTAAATGCCTCGATATTCAGGCTGTCCCAGTTTTTATATAAATCATAAATAGTTGCGCCGAACATGGTCGGAATCGCAAGAAAGAATGAAAATTCGGTAGCAGTTTTTCTATCCACTCCCAAGCTCATTGCGCCCATAATCGTTGCACCTGAGCGTGAAACTCCGGGAATCATTGCCAATGTTTGCAAAAAGCCGATTTTCAGTGCGGTGAGATAGCTAATTTCCTCAATTTCACGCACGCGGAAGTTTTTGACCATATTTTCCACCAGAAAGATGATAAGACCGCCGATAATCAGGCTCACCCCCACCACCATTGGAGAAAACAGCACTTCTTTGATGAAATCATGCGCCAGCACGCCAATCACCACGGCGGGCAAAAATGCGATGATGATATTAGCGGCAAAATGGCGCGAATTATTGTTATTATGCAGGCTCGAAGCTACATTCCACAGCTTTTGCCGATATACCCAGCATACTGCCAGAATCGCACCAAGTTGGATGGCGATTTCAAACACTTGCCCTTCCGGCCCTTTAAACCCGATTATATCGCGAATATAAATGAGATGTCCGGTGCTGGAAACGGGAATAAACTCCGTCAGCCCTTCGACTACGCCCAATAATATCGCTTGCCATATTTCAGTAAAATTCATCAAATTGAAGATACAACTGCGCTGCTCATTTGCAACATCTTATCCAAACTCTGCACTGCTTTTTTGCGGGTTTTTTCATCGACATGGATTTCCGGCGCACGGTTTATCATGCATAAATATAATTTTTCCAGCGTGTTCAGCTTCATATAAGGGCATGCATTGCAATGCTCACAGCCGCCTTTTGTGCCGCCGACATCATAAAATTTCTTATGCGGATTTTTCTTTTTCATCTGGTGCAAAATCCCCGGCTCGGTCAATACAATGAACTCCTCCGCCAGATTTTCATCGGTAAAGCGCAGCAGCGACGAAGTTGAGCCGATATGGTCAGCATGGGCGAGCAGATTTTCCGGACATTCCGGATGGGCAATGATTTTCGCTTGCGGATGGCGGGTTTTCAGCTTCACCAGCTCTTTTTCACTAAATTGCTCATGCACGATGCAAGTGCCCTGCCAAAGCAGCATATCGCGCCCGGTTTTGCGCGAAAGATAGCCACCCAGATATTTATCGGGCGCGAAGATGATTTTTTGATCTTCAGGGATTTGGTTAATAATCGCCTCAGCGTTTGAGCTGGTGACAATTACATCGGAAAGCGCCTTAATATCCGCCGAGCAATTGATATAGGTCAGAGCGATATGGTCGGGGTTATCGCTGCGGAACTTGGCAAATTGGTCGGGCGGGCATGAATCTTCCAAGCTGCATCCGGCTTTGAGGTCGGGCAGCAAAACCTGCTTTTGCGGTGAAAGAATTTTTGCCACTTCCGCCATGAATTTTACCCCGCAAAATACGATAACATCGGCATCCGTATTTGCCGCCTTACGCGATAAATCAAGCGAATCCCCCACAAAATCGGCGATATCCTGAATTTCATCTTCCTGATAATAATGTGCGAGAATCACCGCATTCATCTCTTTGCGAAGGCGGTTTATCTCAGCTTCCAAATCCAAATTCGGGTCAATTTGCATGGGGTTTATATAATGAGTATTTACCAAAGTTTCAATAAACTTAATCTGAAAGCTATATACAGTAAGAAATACATTTATTATTGACTTTATTATTTAATGCATATAAAGATTAAACATTAAACAATTTTGAGGAAATTATGAAAAGAGCCGCTATAGTTTTGTGTTTATTCGTATTGGCATCATGTGCCAGAAATTTGAATTCTGATATATATACTGAAAGTGACGAGGTTGGGCTGGTGACGCAGGGCATCATCATTTCCTCACGGCTGGTTACTGTTAAAGGCAGCGATAAATTAGGCAATAACGCAATCGGCGGTCTAGCTGGAGGAGTTGGCGGAGGAATAGCTGGTAGCACAATTGGTGGCGGCAGCGGCAAAACCGCAGCCACAGCAGGCGGCGCAATTGCTGGGGCAGTTGTGGGCGCGATGATTGAAGACGAGCTCAGCACCACGCAAGGCATTGAATATATCGTAAAACTTACAAATCTGAGCAAATCTGAGAGCAATAAATTTAACTCAAGAGAAGAAGTTGTTGTGAATAAAGATACTGTAAAAGACAAGCTAAGAGGCACGATAAACACTCCGGATAGCGAATCTGATATAATCTCCACCGTGCAAGGCACAGATGTGCAATTTCAGCCTGGGCAGAAAGTTTATGTGATTTATAACACTAACCGTGTGCGTCTGGTCGCAGCGTATTAACAAAATAAGTGACAAATCTCCGATTTCCTATTAAAAACCCTGCATGGCTATAATCGTACAAAAATTCGGTGGAACTAGCGTGGCCGATGTTGAGCGCATCAGAAATGTCGCCCAGCATGTGAAGCGCGAAGTGGATGCGGGCAATCAGGTTGCCGTGGTCGTTAGCGCGATGGCGGGAGAAACCAACCGCCTTGTCGGGTTTTGTAATGAATTCACCGTTCGTGATGAAAGCGAATATGACACCGTAGTTTCTACCGGAGAGCAAGTCACAGTCGGTTTGTTGGCATTAGCATTGCAGGAAATAGGCATCAAAGCCCGCTCATGGCTCGGCTGGCAATTGGGCATCAGAACCGATTCTACCCACAGCAAAGCACGCATTGAGGGCATAAACGCAGAAGTTATATTGGAAGGCTTCACACGTGGCGAAGTTGCCGTTATACCCGGATTTCAGGGCGTTACTGACGAGGGGAGAATTTCCACTTTGGGGCGCGGCGGCTCAGATACTTCTGCCGTTGCCGTTGCAGCCGCATTAAAGGCTGAAAGATGCGATATATACACAGATGTGGACGGGGTTTATACCACCGATCCGCGTATTGTGCCAGAAGCGCGCAAATTGCAAAAAGTCGGCTATGAAGAAATGCTGGAAATGGCATCGCTCGGCGCAAAAGTTTTGCAGACCCGCTCAGTTGAGTTGGCGATGAAGGAAAATGTCAGGTTGCAGGTGCTATCCAGCTTTCAGGATACGCCCGGCACATTATTAGTTAATGAGGAGGAGATTATGGAAAGACGTAAAGTAACCGGAATTGCATATAGCAAAAATGAGGCAAAAGTTACGCTAATTAACGTTGAAAACACGCCGGGTGTGGCTGCGAAAATCTTCTCGCCACTTGCCGATAGTGAGATTAATGTTGATATGATTGTGCAAAATGTCAGCGAAGACGGGCTGAAAACCAATGTCACCTTCACCGTGCCAAAAACTGATTTGCAAAAAGCGCTGGAAGCATTGGATGCAGCGCAGAAAAAGGGTGAGCTGGTTTATGGTAAATTGCTGTCTGATAGCAATGTCGCTAAAGTTTCGGTCATCGGAATTGGTATGCAATCTCACGCAGGAATTGCGCAAACCATGTTCAGCACTCTTGCCTCAAAGGGCATCAATATTCTGGTAATTACCACTTCAGAAATCAAAATTTCGGTGCTAATTGATGAGGAATCCAGCGATGATGCCGTGAGAATGTTGCATGCTGCATATGAGCTAGATAAAAAGCCGAAAAGAGTAGAATAATCTAGGTCGGTATACTAAAGGTATACAATTCTATATTTTTAGTGCAGGTGGGCTGTTAGCGCTTTTTCGCTTCTTCTTCAATTTCAGCATCTAGTTCATTATTGTTATCATTCGCCGAAGATTCGTGTGAAATCTGTACATTTTCCACCATATCCTTGATGCTGATATTGCTGATAAAGGTTTTGAGTTGAGGGCTATCATTCTCATTTTCAAAGGCTTTTCTCACCGATTTCAGCTTTCTTTCTACTAGTGCGCGATAAACCGGTTTGAGATTTTTGCCTTCAATCACGATTTCCCAATTGTTATATCTTGCTAGAATCGTGCTGTTAGAATCAAGCAATGCAGAAACCATATAGCCATAGGGAAGCGCGATGCAATCACTGTCACTCATTTGGAAATCAACAGTTTCAGGGTATTCATACTCGCCGCTTGATAGCTGGAAAAACGGCAGGGTTTGCTGTTTTTTGCCCTGTAATCTGTGTTTGTGTACGTAATTAAACCCTTCATTCATTCTGTGACTATAGAATAATGATGGGCAAAATGGAAGCTGAAAATTATCTCAGAAAGAGAAGTTTTTGTTACAATGGCTCTCAGCTTGAGTTGTGGGGTGCTGGTTAGCGATTATTCAGCATTTTTGGATTCTAGCGATTCTATCAGCACGCTAATGCCGTCACGGTTATAAACTGAGCTAAAATCCTGCCTTTGAGTGTTGATTAGGCTCACCCCTTCTGCGACTATATCCTGAATTTTATAGCATGAGTTAGTTTTTCTAATGCGGTAATTCACTTTCACATCAGCTTTTGCCGGACGTTTGATATTGGTTTGTATCATATGCTCATTTTCTCTGGCTAGCGGCTTGCTGGCAATGACCTGAATTTCTTCACCGCTATATTCCTTGAAAATGGGTATGTATGAATTTAGCAAATATGTTTCATAGGCGGAGAGATAGCGTTTTTGCTCGTCAGGGGTGATGTTTCTCCAATTTTTGCCCAAGGCAAACTTGCCCATCCATTTTGTATCAACATAGGCTTTGAAAAGTGATGATAGATCGCGGGATTTTTTCTCTTCCGTGAGTGTGGTGTCTTTGATTATATTAATCACATCATTGCTTATATCCTCGACATATTGCTCAGGACTTTCGCAGCTTGCTTTGATGGCAAGTGAAGCTTCCGGCATTGCAATAATGACGGTGAATGCAAGCACAGCAAATGATAAAGATTTTCTAAAGAACATCAAGACTCATTTTGTTAATGGCTAGAGTTACATGCTTAATATAGTGTGGAAATATCCCCGTTTAAAGCGTCACTTTTACGCTTTTGCAGGAATAATGCCCTATATGTTGCATATGGATCGATGGCAGTATTATCAATCTTTTCCGTAACTGGCAAGAGTTCAGTACGTGAATTAATGACTTCTGCTACTGAGTGAATAACTCTTTCTTCATCGTCAAACACTTCTTCATAGTTTAGCGGGTCGACATAATAATCAACTGCAACACCAACACCGTCACGAAGCGTAGACGGGCCGAGCAATGGCAAAACTAGATATGGGCTTTCTTCTACACCCCAAACATAAAGAGTTTGACCAAAATCTTCTTTGCGTGGTTCAAGTCCGATTTCGCTGGCAGCATCAAATGTTCCGAGCAATCCGAAGGTTGAGTTGATGATAAATCTCCATAGTGAGGTAAATGCATTTACATCATCACCTTGTAATGCAGAGTTAATCATAATAATAGGCTCGCTGAGGTTGTACAGCACGTTGCTGACGCGGTCACGTCCCCATTGCGGCACAACGCCTTCATAAATTTGCGCGACAGGTTTTAGCAAAACTCCGTCCACAACATTATTAAATTCAAAAATAGCGCGATTTACTGGCTCAATAGGATCATAAATCTCCACTTCCTGCTCATAATAATCATCAGTATTATCCGGAAGTGAATCGGATGTATCAAATTGTGAAATTGCATGTGCATTTGTTCCCAGAAATGCTGCAATCGCGAATGAAAATATAAATTTTTTACTCATAGTAATACCCTTTGTTTCGGCCAATATACGTGTAGAAAGTAAAGATTCAATTAAAAAAACAAAATTAATCCAAGAGTTTAGTAATAATAGTATGGGTATGGCTTATTGTCCTTATATTCGCCTGTATTATCATCATATTGGTCATAATATTGATATTGTTCCTGATAACGATTTTGGTTGTTTTGTGGCGGTGGAGCTTGGCGTTGTGGAGCTTGGTTATAATATGGTGAGTAAGCATCGGGCAGGGTATAATATTCATCTGCACCTTGCGGAACTTGTTGTGGCTGTATTTGCGGTTGTGCTTGGGCTGGTGGTGCAACTGGCTTTAAGGCAGCTTTGCTGGGTGTTTTTTTCGGCAGCATATAAACCGCATCATTATCCTGCCCGTTATTTTCAAATATAATCTTCTCAGGGCGTTTTGGGATAGCAACTTTGGGGATGTAGCGCGGGATTGTATAGCTGGAATCATTATCCTGCGGTGCGCGCCTTTGCTCGGCTGCGGAATAGGAAAAGGATATCATTGACTGAAAAGCCAAAACTGCTATCAAAATAAATGGTATTATTATATTTTTTTTCTTAGGCATTGTTTGTTTTTATGGTAGCTCCACCCTTGTGTATCAAGTGCTATTAGTATTATATGTAGAAGTTAATTGAAAGTATTCAAAGGTTAATTATGGCTAATCCGGACGCAGCATTAATAATTATTGGCGATGAGGTTCTTTCTGGGCGGACTCTAGACGCGAATACCCAGCATATAGCAAAAACATTTGGCGAAGTGGGAATTGACCTCAAAGAAGTACGTGTTATTCCCGATAACAGGCAAAAAATCATTGATACTGTCAATGCGATGCGCGCCGAATATAAATATGTTTTTACTACCGGAGGAATCGGGCC
>PCXJ01000042.1 GCA_002787615.1 Alphaproteobacteria bacterium CG11_big_fil_rev_8_21_14_0_20_44_7 | reverse complement strand
GCTTGAGGATGAATCAACATTTTTCGGTTCTATGGATGGTGCGAATAAATTTGTGCGCGGAGATGCGATTGCGGGTTTGCTGATTACCTTCATCAATTTTGTCGCAGGAATCGTCATCGGTATGGTGCAGAATGATTTGTCATTTGATGATGCGCTGCAAACCTACACAACCCTAACCGTGGGCGATGGGCTGGTCAGCCAAGTTCCGGCGTTGATTGTTTCCACGGCGGCAGGTTTGCTGGTCACAAAATCCGGTGTGAGAGGAAGTGCGGATAAGGCGGTTTTCGGGCAGTTATCCAGATATCCGAGTGCCTTATTTATTGTTGCCGGATTGCTAACATTTATGGCATTTTTTATGCCGGGTATTCCTCCGCAATATTTCTTACCGATTGCTGCATTTATGGCATTTTCCGGTTGGTATTTGCGTGAAAGTGCAAAAATAGTCACGACAGCAGCGCAAGAAAAAGTGGATGTTGCACAGCAAGCGCAACAGGAATCGGAAAAGCCGAAAGAAGAGGATGAAATTACCGCCGCGCTCACCATGGACTCATTACGCCTCGAATTGGGCTATGGTTTGCTGCCATTGATAAATTATGAAAAAGGCCACCGCCTGACCGAGCAAATCAAGGCATTGCGCAAACAATTGGCGCGGGAACTTGGCTTTGTTATGCCTTCAGTACGGATACAGGATAATATGCAGCTTGGTGCGAATCAATATATCGTCAAGGTGAAAGAGATTGAAGCAGCATCGGGAAATGTGCGTCCTGACATGTTGTTGGTAATGAACCCTAATGGTGAGAAAATATTATTGCCGGGTGAAGAAACGATTGAGCCGACATTTGGCTTGCCGGCAATGTGGGTTTCTGAGAGCCAGCGCGAAGAGGCATTATTCAAGAATTATACGGTAGTTGACCCGCCAACGGTGATTACCACCCATTTAACCGAAGTGATAAAAGAGAATATGGCTGATTTGCTGACCTATTCGGAGGTGCAAAAGCTCATTGATGATTTGCCTGAGCAATATAAGAAAATGGCTGATGATTTAATTCCGGGTCAGCTTACGGTTAGCGGTTTAAAATCCGTGTTGCAAAATCTGCTTGGCGAGATTATTTCCATTCGTGATTTGCCGACTATATTGGAAGCTATCTCTGAGGTGTCAGGAAATACCAAAAGTATTTTGCATATTACCGAGCATGTGCGGGTGCGCTTATCACGGCAAATTTGTCACGCGAATATGGGGCTTGAAGGTTATATACCGATTCTTGCGCTTTCGCCAAAATGGGAGCAGGAATTTGCCGAGAGTCTGCATCCAACCAATGGCGGAGAGATGCATATGGCGATGGCACCGAGCAAAATGCAGGAATTTATTTCTGATATCAAAAAGGTTTATGACAAATATGCAATGCAGGGTGAATCGCCGGTACTGCTCACTAGTCCGGGGATTAGACCATATGTTCGTAGCATTATTGAGCGCGTGAGAAATGCAATTGTGGTGATGAGCCAAAATGAGATTCACGCAAAAGTGAAGATAAAAACGCTGGGGCAGTTATAATCAATTGCCTTTAGCCTGAGCTTGGGTAGAATTTATCTATGTTGAAAATATTATCATCACGTGGCGGCAATTCCTCATTGAAAGACTTCTTGGCGATGTCACCCATCGCATCTGCCATATTAGATTCTGAGGGCAAGATTCTATATTGTAATGAGGTTTTTAAGGAATTGATTGGCGATAAGCTTGAAGGGTGCAGCAAGCTTGAAGAAATTATTGATAATAAGGAAGTTCTGAACACGGCTCTGAAATCTCTGGATTCCGGAGATAAGGATAAGAAGAGGTTTGAAATTAATATCACTGATGAAAAACCGCAGACATTCAGAGCATTGGTGAAACTGATTGATAAGGAATTCAGAGGAAGTGAAGAAAAATATTTGCTCAATCTGCTTGATTTGCAAGAGCAAAAAACTCTGGAAATGAAGTTGAATCATTCGCAAAAAATGCAAGCAGTCGGGCAGCTAGCGGGTGGTATTGCGCATGATTTTAACAATCTATTGACGGCGATGAGTGGGTTTTGCGATTTGCTTTTGCAAAAGCATCCGCCCGGAGATAGGTCGTTCCCCGATATTATGCAGATAAAGCAGAATGTTAATCGTGCAGCGAATCTGGTGCGGCAGTTATTGGCATTTTCCCGCAAGCAGGTTCTCAAACCGAAAATTGTGGATATTACTGATTCGCTTTCTGAGCTATCCAATCTTTTGCGGCGGCTGCTTGGTGATAATATTAAGCTCCAAATGCAGCATGGGCGCGATCTTGGTAAAATCCTTGCCGATCCGGGGCAGATTGATCAGGTGACAATTAACCTTGCAGTAAATTCTCGCGATGCAATGCCGCATGGTGGCACTCTGACTATCGAAACTGCTAATTTTTCCGTGAATGAAGCGCTGGAGATTCCGGCAGATTTATATTCTCCCGATACTGAGGAAAGGATTATTCCCGGTGATTATGTGGTGGTAAAAATCCGTGATACGGGAACAGGAATGTCGCGCGAGGTTCTGGAGCAGATTTTTGAGCCATTTTATTCCACCAAGGAAATAGGTGCGGGAACGGGGCTTGGGCTTGCCACGGTTTATGGTATTGTTAAGCAATCCGGCGGCTATATTTTGGTGAAGAGTAAGGAAGGTGAGGGCACGGAATTTCAGATTTATCTAAAAAGCGTTGATCCGGCAGATTATGCGGAAAATGAGCCGGTGAAAGAAAGAAAATCCTTGGGTGCAGATTTAACCGGTGAGGGTACAATTTTATTGGTTGAGGATGAAGTGCCGGTACGGATTTTTGCCTCGCGGGCGCTGTCAAATAAGGGTTATAAGGTGTTGGAGGCGGATAATGCCGAGGCGGCTTTGGATGTGCTGGATAAATATGAAGGTGATGTTGATCTGATTATTTCGGATGTTATCATGCCGGGGATGAACGGGCCGGAAATGGTCAAGGAAATCAAGCAAACCTATCCGGATTTGAAGGTGATATTTATTTCCGGCTATACGCAAGATGCCTTCGCCGATTTTGCCGATAATGCTGAAGAATTGAACTTTTTGCCCAAGCCATTCACCCTAAAAGACCTCGCAACGGCGGTAAAAGAGGTGATGAGCAAGTAATTTTCAAATTTTACTTGCCAAATGGCTGTAATATTATTAATTTCCTTTCCCGTGTTCCTCGGTAGCTCAGTGGTAGAGCAATCGGCTGTTAACCGATCGGTCGTTGGTTCGAATCCGACCCGAGGAGCCATTTAGGACGTGAAGGCGAATTTAAGAACATATCAAAGGGTTTTCTCGTTACATACACTAGCTTTCCAGCGTTCATAGATAAGTTCGGAAATAGAATAGTGATAATTCGCCTCTTTTCCTCCAGTTCCGAACTTTTGAATAAATCATGCGCTTTTGATGCTAATGCGAATATTGTGCCTAGCGATTTGTTAAAGCTATCATCGGCATTTGTGAGTCTTTGCAACCTAACCTCTATATTATGCCTCTCAGCTTGCAAGTCGGTCATCATGTCGTCATATTCTTCTTTTGATATATTAGCATCTAAGAATAGCTCTCTGGCTCTTTTACTGCGTGATTGAATGGTCTGGTATTGCTCTTGCAGCTTCTTAGCTTGCCCGACTTGTTTACAAGCTCCTTAATAGCTCCTTCTTCTTTTGGAAGTATGAAGTTAGATATTTTTAAACTCGACTTTGTTTGTCCGCTAGGATCTTTCCTTTTTTACCCTGTGAATTTCAAGATATAAGGGCTTTATATGAGGTAGCATAAAGCTGTTGTAAATCTTAATTTTCATCAGTATTTATAATGACCGCTTGACTTTTAAGTTAATTTACATTAATCACCTTGGTATTTGCTACCCTTTAATCACTAAGTTTGAGTTATAATAGATGCATGATATAGAAAAACTCACAGGAAGTTCACCTCAGAGCACTGAGACAGATATCTCTGAATTACGAAAGAAGATTTGGGCGGCTAGAATTAGAGGCAATGTAACACAGGGAAGTTATAAATCTGATTTGAACATGATTGCTGACCCTGTATCACTAGCCTTATTCAAAGGACGTCTTGATTTATTGGAGAAATATTTACAGGAAGGTGCTAATCCCAATGCCAGAGTGACATTCGCAAACAAATCAGGTCAGAATTGGAAGGTGAAAGATTACACCTCAATATTTCCACCATTATATTATGCGGTACAAAGAAACAACCTAGAAGCAGCAGAATTATTGCTCAAGTATGGAGCAAACCCTAATTACATATTGATGGATGGACGTGATGAGCTTTTCGCTCAGCCAGGAAGAGAATACGATGAACAAGATCACAAATTAAATCCGGATGACTATCCAGGAAGCACAATATTATTTGACGCTGTAAGCCACGAAATGGTTGTTTTACTTCGTAGGTATGGTGCAGACCCTAATTATGTAAATGGAGACGGTGAAACACCTCTTACATGGTGCGCAAAATCGCAAAATCCGATGGCAATCACCGGATTCTTAAATGCTATCAAACTCCCTGACGATAAAATAATACCGCCTGCAGATTTAGATAATGAAGCTAATCATTATATAATGGATTTACTGGTAGAAAATCTACAGCAGCATTGCTTGCAATATAGATTTAGCCAAAGTGAGACCTTGGAGAATTGCATAAATACACTAAAAGAAGCTATGCTATTGCTCGCAGAAGCAGTTCATGAAGATACATACGAAGACCCAAAAATAATTGCTATAAGACAAGGTTATAGTTTAGCCTTGGCATCACTAGAAGAAAGGCTTGTAATGCGCCCTGCAGAACAGCAGGCGGATTACCCAACACTTAAAATTGTGGATATTGATAATGACACAGCACAACCAGAGCCAGAATCAAATTATGACTTAATTCTTGAATGTGAAAATTTTTCAGAATTTCTGGCTAGATTCAAAGCTAAGTACGAAAAAACAAATGCTGAAATTGCTATCGCTATGGGCAGCTTTGAGTCATATGTCGTCGCTATTGAGAAAGGATTGATTGTACCGAGCGAAGGGCAATTAGCTGGTTTCGCAAGGGAATTTGCACCAGAAATTGGTGACATATCAGAGAATATCGCTTTGTTAGCAAAACCATCAAGAATTAGAATTGAATCTTCTGCCAAAGAACACAGCAATAAAAGATTCAATATTATCAGGGCACTATCTGAAATAACAACCTCAACTCCTGTTTCAGGATTCACCTCAAGCTTCCTTCAGCATAATAATGGTGAACTAAGTAATGAGGTTTTTCTTATTAATGAAGTTGCTGATGCTAGTAACACACTCTCAAAAGGTAGAATAAATAATAAACTTAAAGATGACAGGCAGGGCTTTGAGAAACGAGGACAAAAGGTAATCGCCCTCAAAAAAACATCTATATCTTTCTTTGAAGAGTTTTCTAGAGTCTTAGCTGATGTTTGTGCACCTGACGATGATAATTTAAGGGAATTTATCGCAACGATAACTGGCGATATTGCCTTTCACAGGATAGCCAAAAAAGATTTCGTTATAATTCTTGATGAATATATAGAAAAAGTTAGAGAATCAGGTGCAATTTACTCCGAAGAGGTGTGTTGTCATGATTTCTTTTCATATCTAGCGGAAGAATGGGGAACGAGTAGAGATAAATTAGCTGTTTTATTGGAGGTTAACCTCTTCAATATCTTTAATGGCGTGTGGTTAAAGCCCGGAGGCAAAGATAGCGGAGGAATCTTTAGCAATATAGTCTCAGGAATTGAATCGGTAAATGGCAAGCCTCTGACCAGAGAAGCCAGAGCAAAACTAAGTAGTATAAGGCATGGTAACATACTAATCGGAACAGATGAAGAAATTGCTGACTATGCTTTAGCTATATTATCTTCGGAAAACCCAGCCATAGAAGATTTTGCAAAGAATCCTGTAGCGAAGTACATTCTTGAAGAAATGCCAGCTCAACAACAATTTGAGCCCGAAGGAAAACTTGATAAGAGCTTAGTTCCAACTGCACTTCTACACCTCTTGATGCAAGCACATGGTACAACTCTAACAAAATTCATGAAGGATTGCGGTATTTTGTTTAAAGATGAGAGGAATTTTACGGTTAATACTGCCGCCTTCGCTTCTGGCCAATATCCCTTCACTATATTCATGGAAGGTGAAAAAAAGGGAGGGTTTGTAGGAAATAGAGAGAGTTACGCCTTAAGGACTGCAAATCATTTCTGCTCTGGAGATGAGGGTTTGCAAAAGAAGTTAATTGCTGGGTTCTTGACATTGCCAAAATTTTACGAGCCGCCAGAGTTGGCAGATATGTATCTAGAAGGCGAAATAACATTAGGAAGAATGGCAAAAATCCTCATGATGCAACAGGGTGAAAGCTACAAAGACTGGGCAAAAGTTATGTCACCAGAAGCACCTTTCTCAGCAGAGGCTCAGAAGATTGTTGAAAGAGACCAGTTTGTTACAATTCCTAGCAAAGCTAGGACATTAGCCAAACATGTTGCAGAAAAATATTACCCTGAAGAAAATTTAGCCGACGAAAGAAAAGAATGCGAAGAAACAACCTTCTTAGCTCTTCAGGGAAGATTAACTAATATTACAACCAAAGATATTGAGCGCGAAATTGATATAATTTTTAATCGAGTTAAAATAAAAGATGAAGAACGGCTGTCAGTAATAGCTAGTAAATTACCAGCCCATAAAGCTATAATTGCGTCTAGAGAAGACAGCACTTCAGAAGCTGCTTACGAGGGAAGAGAAGCGGCAAAAATATATGACATGATGGTCAAGTGCACTTGCGGTATATTCCATGCAGCAGGTCAGGAGTTTAGAAACGGCGTTGTGTATACGGACAGAGATGGCACAAAAACTACTATTCATGAAAATTATCGCTCATTGCTGAGAGATAAAAACTTGTCCAGCTTGCCTGTTCAAGCTCATATGGCAGTAGCAAAAAGAGGCGGATTAAACAAAGAATATCAGAAAAAATATTTCTGGATAGCATCTGGAAAAGGGCACAATTATGACCCAACATTGATTGGTAGTCTTTTGGGACAAGACCCCGCACTAATTCCTTCAAATTCACGCTCTAAACTAATTCGTGAGTTAAGAGAGAATAGAAAGTTAAGTAAGACCGATATATGGCAAGAAACCGAACAAACAGAGATGTCATACACATTAGTAGAGAAAAAGGGTTTTATTAGGCCAAGCGATAGAGCAAGAGACTCTAAAGTAAAGGATATGGCAGATAGCTTGGTGCCAGAAACCTTCCCTGCCCACAGAGATTTTATACGTCAAATGCTTACCACCCCTCCTTCTAAAGAATTAGTTAGAACTACATCTGGCGATATCCTCTCCTTCTAAAGCTCCGGAAAAGAAACCATGATTAGCATTGATATTACCTTATGAATATTCATCAATTTGTTTTATGGATTTACCTATTGCCACAACGCATTAAACGGCAGCAGATAAATATCTTTATCGTAAGCGATAACGCGAGGGGTATTGCAAATCACGATGCCGCACAGGAAGTCTTTGCCCGTGGCCTGCTGTAATTCTTTGATGCCGGCTAAATCCTTGTCCGTAATATTTTCTGCATTTTTAACTTCCACAGCTACCAGCTTGTGCTGACGCTCCAGTACGAAATCAATCTCGCGGCCATCGTTGGTGCGATAGAAGCTGATGTCAACATTATCGCCGTTGGTATGATTCGCTTTGGTTAATTCCGACAGCACGAAGTTTTCCAGTACATGCCCAAAGCGCTGTGGCTGGCTTTTTGCCAAATCTTCCGGCGTTGATTGCAGCAAATGGCACAGCAACATGGTGTCGTGGAAATAGATTTTC
>PCXJ01000102.1:2950-7963 GCA_002787615.1 Alphaproteobacteria bacterium CG11_big_fil_rev_8_21_14_0_20_44_7 | reverse complement strand
CCGCTCGAAATTCCGCCCAAAACACCGCCATTATTATTTGACGAGAATTTGACCTTACCTTTTGCATCCACGCTCATTTCATCCGCATTATCCTCACCTCGCAATGCCGCAGAGGCAAATCCAGCACCGATTTCCACGCCTTTCACCGCATGTATTGACATCATGGCTGCCGCAAGTGCGGAGTCCAGTTTATTATATACAGGCTCACCCAGCCCAACCGGAACATTCTTTGCAATAATTTCAATCACCGCACCGATTGATGAGCCATCTTTACGGATTTTGGTTAGATAAGCTTCGCATTCCTGTGCCATTTTCGCATCAGGGCAGAAAAAAGGATTGTTATCTACCTCTTTCCAATCGCGCTTATCGGTTTTTAGCTCACCCATTTGCACCAAACCGCCTTGAATCTTAATTTTCGGGATGATTTTGCGGGCAATCGCCCCCGCCGCCACGCGCATCGCTGTTTCCCGCGCTGAAGAACGCCCGCCACCGCGATAATCACGAATCCCGTATTTCTCCTGATAAGTATAATCCGCATGGCCGGGACGGAATTTATCGGCAATATCGCCATAATCTTTGCTTTTTTGGTCGCCATTCTGGATTATCAGCGAGATAGGATGCCCTGTTGTTTTTCCCTCAAATACACCGGAGAGAATCTTCACCTCGTCCGCTTCCTTCCTTTGCGTAGTATATTTTGATTGCCCTGGGCGGCGCTTATCCAAAAATGGCTGAATATCTTGTTCAGAGAGTGGTATTAGTGACGGCACGCCATCAACCACGCAGCCAATCGCCTCACCGTGGCTTTCACCCCATGTTGTAAAACTGAATATTTTGCCGAATGTGTTTGAACTCATAGGCTGACTATACAATAGTCTGCGCAAAAAATAAAGATTTTAGAGGAATACTAATTAATAGCTATACTACTGGCGAAGCACCTTTATCTGCCGAATCTATGCCCGCCGTAACTGCTGGAGCTGGGGGTAAATTAGTTTGGCTATATTGTTGGTCTTTGGGCGCGGCTGCATTTTCCACCTGCGTTGCAAGCAATTGAGTTTTTACATTTTCTAAATTGCCGCCGCGACTCACAAGCTCATCAAGAACTTGCTGTTTTTGCCCCGCTTCTAAAGTGGAATAATACCCGCCTAAATCAAAGTTTTTACCGTCATAAAATTCGCCTGCTGCTGCAATTGTCTTTTTGCCAATTTGACCATCAACACCGTCAACTTTTTCGCCCCTTCTATTCGTCCAGCTTAAATCATGGCCATTTACCTCTGCCATAACTTGAAAAGCCTTAACAACATCTGGATTATCGGCAGAAAAGCTTGGCTTCTTGAAATTGTAATTACTGCTAGAATTGCTCGTTGCCAATTGAGCAGGAGTAGTTTTTTCTCCGCCCATAATCTCAGCTACGTCTACCATATCCTCAGCATTATTAATCCCATGATTTGCAGCTTTTGCAGTCGTCCTTAAAGCATCTAATCCACTTTTTAATTCAGGAGTGTGAATCGCGTTGGTTAGAGTGCGCAACTTCTCAAAATCCTTGTCAAGCGCTGCCATTTTCTCATTCTTTGCGGCCTTAGACAGCTCCTCTGCCTTATCGGCAACTTCTTTTTTATACACCGGATTTTCTGCAGGCTGCATATTCATATTATCAAAAGCCAAGCCTCCAAATGATATTTTATTTGCCACAGCTTCTGAATTACGCCCTAAAAAGGCTGAATCAATTAATTCTGCGTCGTTTCGTCTGTTCTCACTTCTCAAATTATTAACTGCTAGATTCGCGTATAGCTGGGTCATCAATTGAGTATCGGTTGCATTTGTATTTACTACCGCCCCGCCAGCGATTTTGCCCATACCATGTACAAATTGCGAAAAATTACCTTTGGATTCATCCGGAGTTGCTTCAAAGCTTTTTGGGGAGAATCTTTCTGCGAGCGCCCGCAAAGCAACAGCTTCACTTTCCTTACCTGAGATTTCAAGATTTTTAGCGATATCGCTGGAAGTGCTATACATTAATGCAGCGCTAGCACGGTTCATATCGATGCTATCATTAGCAAGGGCATTAAGATATTTATCAGCATGGCTCTCGAATTGCTCTAAAAACATCCTGATAGTTGATGCTGATTCTTGCTGATTTGCCATTGCTCCCCCGAATTGCTTTAATAGAACCTCCATACTATCCCATAATTATTAAATTAATATTACAATTAACTAAATAAAATTAAGAAATAATGGAACTAAGCCGATTCATGCTATTCGTCAGATTTTGGAATCGTTATATCAGGGGCATCTACTGCCTTCATCCCTACAACGTGATAGCCGGAATCTACATGCAAATTTTCCCCCGTAACGCCAGAACCTAAGTCACTAAGCAGAAATAACGCAGAACCACCAACATCGCCCAATGTAGTATTGCGGCGTAGCGGTGCATTATATTCATTCCACTTGAAAATCAGGCGAAAATCGCCGATTCCGCTTGCTGCCAGAGTTTTCAACGGCCCTGCAGAAATTGAGTTAACGCGAATACCCTCTTTGCCTAAATCTTCCGACAAATAGCGCACGCTAGCTTCCAGCGCTGCTTTTGCCACGCCCATCACGTTATAATGCGGCATAACTTTTTCCGCGCCATAATATGAGAGAGTTATCATGCTTCCGCCATCTTTCATCAACACGGAAGCACGTTTTGCAACCGCCGTGAAAGAATAGCATGAAATATCCATAGTTTTCAGGAAGTTATCACGACTTGTATCAACATAACGGCCATCAAGCTCGTTTTTATCGGAAAAAGCAATTGCGTGAACGAGAAAATCAATTTTGCCCCATTTCTTTTCAATCTCAGCAAACACGGAATCTACAGAATCCATATTTGTGACATCGCATTCCATGGTAAAATTTGAACCAACTTTTTCCGCCAACGGCACAACACGCTTTTGCAATGCCTCGCCTTGATAGGTAAAAGCTAGCTCTGCGCCCTGCTCTGCCAGTGCTTGCGTGATACCCCAAGCGATAGAACGCTCATTGGCAACACCCATAATTAAACCACGCTTACCTTCCATGATTTTTCCAGTCATTATTCCGTCCTTATTTTCATTTTTCATCTGTTTTAGTAGTAATTCTGCAATATCTCATCACAACCAAGAGCATCTGCAATCAGGCCATAGCGCTCTAGGCAATCGCGGCAGATTATCACTTTCTTTGTGTAACTGCCGTTTGGAGAAGTTTCATTGGTCAATAAGCACATTCCAATAATAAAAAACGGTGCAAATAAAAGCACTAGGATAGACATCACCAAGAAGCTTTTCACCATCGTTTTTAAAATATTAGTATCAGAAGTATAACTCATTGACTTATCCTGTTATTCTACAATTTTCCAAGTTCCGTCAGATTGCCTGCAAGCAGTGCCGTAGGCGCGTTCACTTTTGCCACCAACATTAATTGTCTGAGAATATTCACGGCAATATTCACCACCGGAAACTTCATATGTTCTAGTTGGCGTAATTGTGCCTGAATTCCCGGAATCCGGATTGCTCCAATTACTTGGAACGCCTGTACGGTTATTTTCCAAGGCGGCTTGCGATGTATTGTTATAATATGCCATGTCAGCCCTATCCAGCGAAGCGCCAACAGAATTACCCAGAGCAGCACCAAGCAGAGTCCCGACAGCCGTTGCAGCTATTCTGCCACTTCCCTTGCCAACTTGCGCACCCAATAAAGCACCCGCACCTGCACCAACAACCGTACCCATCGTTTGCTTATCAATTTGGCCGGACTGGTTCTGCTGACAAGCGCTCAGAGTTGAAATAATTAGTGTTCCCGCTACAAATACCGAAGTTATTCTTTTCATATTTCGTACCTTTTAAAATTTAATGTTCCCTTCTAGGCTCAGATTCTATTTAATAACAGGCAATATATCAAATGTAAATTACTTATGAACCAAAGCCATAATTATAACGGAAATGAGAATGAGAAGCTACTTAGGCTGGTCACCACCTTCTCGGTTCTTACCGCTATATTGTTGATTTCAATAAAAACAATAGGCTGGAATTTGACTGGCTCAGTTTCAATCCTTTCTTCATTAATGGATTCATTCTTAGACTTGCTCATTTCCGGCATAAATTTTATTGCAATCCGCTATGCCTTAAAACCGGCTGACGAAGATCATAAATTCGGGCATGGCAAGGCAGAAGATATCGCGGCGATATTTCAAGCCGCCTTTATCGCCGGACTTTCCATATTAATTGCGATTGAAGCAATTTCGCGTTTTGCCAAGCCGCAAATGGTAGCGCATACTGATGTCGGCATCATTATAATGACAATTTCGCTGTTTTTTACCATCACCTTGGTTTCATTCCAGATATATGTATTCAAAAAGACCAAATCTAATCTGGTTGAAGCGGATTCCGTGCATTATATCTCTGATGTGATGACAAATATCGCTATTATTGCCTCTCTTTTCATCACTTCGCATTTTCAGTTTATATATTTCGATACGATTGTTGGCTTGCTGATTGCCGCCTATATATTCAGAGAAGGCTTGAAAATTGGCAAATCCGCCTTTGACAAGCTCATGGATAAGGAACTTGACGAAGAAACTATTGAGAAAATCAGAGAGATAATTACTGCGCATCCTGAAGTTATAAAACTTAGCAACCTCAAAACCAGATATGCCGGAGCAACGCCATTCATCCAGTTTGAATTTACTATGGATGGCAGAAAAACTCTCAAAAAATCCCATGGCATCGCGCATGAGATTGAAGATAGCTTACTGGCAGAATTTCCTGATGCGGAAATATTTATCCATCAAGAACCCGAAGAATAATGCAAAAAAAATTGATGACAATTACTGCGTGATGGGTTATGAAACCATCCCCGCGATTGCGGAAGTTGTATAATTTCCCGATGCTAGTTTCTTCAGTTTTTGGTTAGAGCAAGCATTGCAAGGTGAGTTGCGCGCAGTGTATATAGACATACATGAGCACAACGAACCGATGGAATGCGCAGCTATAGTGAAAA
>PCXJ01000102.1:0-2932 GCA_002787615.1 Alphaproteobacteria bacterium CG11_big_fil_rev_8_21_14_0_20_44_7 | reverse complement strand
CGTAGCTCAGTTGGTTAGAGCGGTGGAATCATAATCCATGTGTCGTAAGTTCGAGTCTTACCGGAGCCACCATTTTCACCCATTATAACCAAACACATGGATTATTGTTTATAATTAAGCCCTACGGGCATTGGCCATGTGCCGTAAGTTCGAGTCTTACCGGAGCCACCATTTTTTTCTCAGCATACAAATATAGACATACTGCGTTTTCACAATTATATATAGCTTATGTTTACAGGGATTATCACTGATGTTGGGCATGTTATTGCCGCTTCCAAGCGCGGCGAAGCTATGTTCAAAATCTCCACGGATTTTGACCGCCATGATATCGCCATTGGTGCATCCATCTCTTGCTCAGGCGTGTGTTTGACTGTAATTGATACTGGCGGATTTGAAGGAAAAGACTGGTTCATGGCGCAAGCATCGGAAGAAACACTCTCCTGCACCACGCTAAAAAACTGGATAATCGGCACAAAAGTTAATCTGGAGCGCGCCCTAAAAGTCGGCGATGAGCTGGGCGGGCATTTCGTCACCGGACATATTGATGCAATTGCAAAAGTGCTGAATTTTCAACCGATTAAAGGCTCAATGACTTATGAAATTGAAACTCCAAAAGGATTGGAGAGATTTATTGCGCGCAAAGGCTCGGTAACGCTTGACGGAGTTTCCCTGACTGTGAATGATATTACCAGCTCCAGCTTCTTCATCAATATTATCCCACATACACAGAAATATACCACATTGGGAGATATTCAAATCGGCGAAAGGCTAAATCTGGAAATTGACCCAATTGCCCGCTATGTTGAGCGCTATAATATGAGTAGTGCCGAGAATCTCAAACTTATCGAGCATGGTTAAAATGAGCAAAGAACTAGCCAGTATTGAACAGATTCTCGAGGATGCCGCCAACGGCAAAATGTTTATTTTAGTGGATGACGAAGACCGCGAAAATGAAGGTGACCTTATTATCCCTGCGCAATTTGCTGATGCCGAGGCGGTTAACTTTATGGCAAAACATGCGCGCGGCTTGATTTGTCTTGCACTCAATTCCGAGCGAGTAAATGATTTGAATTTACATCTTATGGCACAGGCGAATAATTCCCGCCATCAAACCGCTTTCACCATCTCCATTGAAGCACGCGAAGGCGTAACTACCGGAATTTCTGCCGCAGATAGAGCGCATACGATTCAAACTGCCATAAACTCAAGCAATCCAAAAAATGATATTGTTTCCCCCGGTCATATCTTCCCACTTATGGCAAAAGATGGCGGGGTTTTGGTGCGCGCCGGACATACAGAAGCAGCGGTGGATATTGCAAGAATGGCGGGCTTGAACCCAAGCGGCGTGATTTGCGAGATTATGAATGAGGATGGAACAATGGCACGCCTCGATGATTTGCAAGAATTTGCATCCACGCATAACCTCAATATCGCAACAATTGCTGATTTGATTGCCTATCGGCGGAATAATGAAAAATTAGTCAGAAAAATTGCCGAAACCTCCCTAAACAGTGAATTTGGCGGTGAATTCAAAATGATGATATATCAAAATACCATTGAATATGCCGAGCATATTATTCTGCAAAAGGGAGAAATCAGCAAAACATCCCCTACCCTTGTGCGCGTACATCAGCTCAATTTAATGACAGATTTGCTGGGTGATATAAAAAGCGAGAAAAACGGTGAATTGCAAAAATCCATGGAAATAATTTCTACCGAAGGAAGTGGCGTAATTCTGATTATCCGCCCACCAAATCCAGCCGCAGTCAGTAATATGATTGAAAATAACAGCAGAGGCGGCGAATTGCGTGAATATGGTATCGGCGCACAAATCTTGCTGGATTTAGGAATTCGTGATATGATTCTGCTGACGAACACAAAAAAATCGCTGGTAGGAATTGAAGGCTATAATCTGCAAATCTCCGGCACAAAAGAAATAAAGTAGGATATTAGCGAGATATGAAAATATCTAATCTAAACTCTATAGGCAGCACTTCAAAAGCCAAGAAAAAGGATAAAACCTCTGGCGGGAATTTCTCTGCATTTCTTGATGCTGAGATTGAAGAAACACAGGCTCCTGCAAGCTTAATGTCTGTATCGGCAGTTAGCTTTATCAATGAAGTGGGTGATATCGACCCTGAAGAGCGGAAAAAGCAAATGATAGAGCGCGGCAACGATTTGCTCGATGATTTGGAAAAAATCCGCGATGATTTGGTTTTCGGCACGCGCTCCCCCGCAGCCCTGCAAAACATACTAAATAAACTCGAAGTTAAGCGTGAAAAAATCGACGATCCAAAGCTGGAAGAACTCATAAATGAAATAGAAGTGCGTGCTTCTGTCGAGCTCGCAAAATTAGGCTTGATTTAGGAATAAAATACCGCTATATTCCCGCGCCTTAATAAGCAGTTAAAAGAGGTTAAAAAATGCCAGCAGCAAAAGCTAAGAAAGAGATTTCACTCCCAGCAAATTATAAACCTTCTGAAAAAGAAGAATATATGTGCGACAAGCAGCTTGAATATTTCAGGCAAAAGCTATCAGCATGGAGAGCTGAGCTGAGCAAAGAACTTGGGGAAACGCTGGAACATCTGAAAGAAGAAAACTGGCAGGAATCCGATATTACTGACCGCGCCACAGTAGAAACTGATGCAGGACTGGAACTCCGCACCCGTGACCGCTATCGCAAGCTTATCAAGAAAATTGACGAAGCTCTGGTGCGTATTGAGAAAGAAGAATATGGCTATTGCGAAGAAACCGGTGAGGAAATCGGCATTAAACGCCTTGACGCCCGCCCGATTGCGACATTATGCATCGAAGCGCAAGAACGCCACGAGCGTGACGAACGCACCCATTATGATGAAGATATGGAAGACAGGGCTTAGTTTAAATTTCGATTGCAAAATCCAGTTTAAGTTGCGCATCCAATCTCGCCTCT
>PCXJ01000100.1 GCA_002787615.1 Alphaproteobacteria bacterium CG11_big_fil_rev_8_21_14_0_20_44_7 | reverse complement strand
CGGTTGCTGTAAAGCCGAATCCATCAACTTCTGAAGCTGCATCTCAATCTGCACCTCAATCTGCACCAAAAGATGATGTCAAAAAGAAGCCGTCAAGAAAGCGCAAGCCGCAATCGGTGAAGTCTGATGAGAAAAAGGACGAAAAGCCCGAAGCTTCTGTGATTGCTAGCACGCCTCCGCAAGAAAAGATTTCTGAAGAAAGCGCCTCTAGCAAGCCTAATAATGATAACAGCCCGAAAGCAGATGAGCCCACAGAGTTTGAAAAACCGGCAGCGAAAAGAAAATCAGCACGCAAAGGTTGGTGGAAGAAGTGAATGCCTTAGCTATAAGCGAGTAATTGCAGGGATAGCTAAGTTTGTATGTAGATAAATTGCTGGAAATTTAATTTGGCTGAGTATAATATGCCGATATGCAAAAATTTACTAAAATAACCGCCATAATCGCACCGCTTCCACTGCAAAATGTGGATACGGATATGATTATTCCCAAGCAATTCCTCAAAACCATCAAGCGTAGCGGGTTGGCAGAAGGCTTGTTCTATGAAATGCGCTTCGATGAAAAAGGCAACCGTGTGGATGATTTTGTGCTGCATAACGCGCCCTACACAAACGCAAAGATTCTGGTAAGTGGTGAGAATTTTGGCTGTGGCTCTAGCCGTGAGCATGCGCCATGGGCATTGCTGGATTTTGGTATAAAGGTAATAATAGCACCGAGTTTTGCCGATATTTTCTATAATAACTGCTTCAAAAACGGAATGTTGCCAATCAAGCTGCCGCAATCTGATGTTGACCAAATAACCGAAGTGGCAAAACGTGGCGAAGAAGTTAGTATTGATTTAGAAGCGCAAACCGTGAGCTTCGGTAACACGCAAATTAAGTTTCAAATTGATGGCTTCAGAAAACATAATTTATTAAATGGTTTAGACGATATTGGCTTAACCCTGCAAAATGGTAATAAGATATCAGAATATGAAGCGGAGCAAAAGCAAACAACGCCTTGGCAATATGAATATGGCACAAATTATGGAAGTTAAACCACACCCGACCCAAGCAGATGCATATTATGTAAATGCCGCGCAAGTTGCGTGTGATGGTGGCGAGTTGGGGCATCCGCGTGTGTTCCTTGAAGTGGATGATAATGGTGAAGTTGTTTGCCCGTATTGCAGCCGCAAGTTCATCTACCAGAAATAAAAACGCTGATTTCCTGTATATTTTTTCAGTTTTTGGCAAAAAACATACCATCTTAACCAAAATTTTACTCCCGCTTAATCATTTCTTATCTTTTTTCTGATGTAATTAAAGTTACTACAGGGGATTTAAAAAAAATGGGTAAGGATATGAGGCAGGAAAACAAACCGAATAATAGTAATATCAACTATTCCGATACAGCTTATGCAGAGCCGGAGGCAGTTCTAAGCAAGCCTTCAATGTATAAGGTTGTGCTGATGAATGATGATTTCACACCGATGGAATTTGTGGTTTATATCCTACAAAAGTTTTTCCATAAATCGCATGAAGAGGCAACCGGATTGACCTTGCAAGTTCATGGCGAAGGCGCAGCAGTTTGCGGGTTTTATACAAGAGATGTGGCGGAAACTAAAGCCGGAATCGTGAATGATTTCGCACGTAAAAGCCAACATCCGCTAAAATGCGTTTTCGAAGAGAATTTTTAAGGTTGCTGCGTGGTAGGTTATATACAAAATCGACCGAAAGACGGCGCGACATTCCACATTTGTGATGTACTTTCAGTCGTAACGGATGTGCTTGTTTCAATTCCTGATGAGCATTATAAGCCACAATTGTTGAATGGCGATACTCCGCTTCCCAGAAGGGAATATGCTACCGGCCTGATAGAGATACTAGGGTATGCCTCACAAGCAAATCTGAGGAACGAGCAGGGGCAGTTTGATATGTGGCAGGTGTATAATATTACTACAGAATTAAAGCCATTGTTAAAAGAGTCATTTCCGTTTTTGGCTGATATAGAATTAGCTGAGTTTCCACAAGATGTATCGGAAGAAGATAAGTTAGCAGCCATAAAATCTTGGGTGGAAGAACAAGTTGAAAAATATGGTGCATGGCACGAAGTGTTTACCTTAGAGCAATATCAGGATGCTTCTCTGGATACGGGGGCTAGCGTAAATGATAGCAAAACTTCCCGTTACAGAGATGAAAATCCAAAGCGCAACCCGCAAGAGCCGGATGGGACGGGGCAGAGTAAGTGATAGCTAAAATAATCACATTGAGAAAATAAATTGTAATATATATTAAAGCTCGCTTCGGCGGGCTTTTTTCTTACTCATTTTTAATATACCTTATGTGATGGAAAATAAATGAGGTGTTACCGATTTTGTTATTCCGCAATTCAGGCAATGACGAATCTTGCATTAGCTGGCAAAGGCGCGGAAAGGATGAAATTGTAATGAATACTAAAAATATTTGCGGCAATAAGGATTTATTAAGAATTATCTGACTAAACTCAATATTATGATATCACAAAACCTAGAAAAAACTCTTCACCGCGCGTTGGAAATTGCAAAGAATTATTGGCATGAATATGCCGGGCTGGAGCATTTACTGCTTGCACTTAGCGAGGATGATGATGCGCGCGCCGCACTGGAAGCGTGTAATATAGATATATTAGAATTGCGCACGCAGGTTATGGATTTTCTTGAAAATGATATGGATGACCTTATTGTTGATGAGGTTGAGGAAGCCAAGCCAACTGCGGGATTCCAAAGAGTAATACACCGCGCCGCCGTGCATGTGCAATCAAGCGGCAGGGCAGAGGTGAACGGGGTGAATGTGTTGGTGGAGATTTTTGCTGAGCAAGACTCCCATGCGGTTTATTTCTTGCAGGATCAGGGAATTACGCGGTTAGATATTGTCAGTTTTGCCTCGCATGGGCTAGCTTCAAAAAAGGTTGATAATGCTATCCAGCAAATCTCTGCAAAGCAAATTCAGAAGCGTAAAGAGCAGGAGTTGGAAGATTTCTCCAAAGATGAGGCTAATGAAGCATTAACCGCATATTGCGTGAATTTGAATAAACGCGCAAAAGACGGTAAAATGGATGTGCTGATTGGCCGTGAGCAAGAAGTTGAGCGCACAATCCAGATATTATGCCGCCGCAGCAAAAATAACCCGCTATTTGTTGGTGAAGCAGGGGTTGGTAAAACCGCATTGGCTGAAGGGTTGGCTTTGCGCATTGTACGCGGGGAAGTTCCTGACGTGCTGAAAAAAGCGGTGATATTCTCGTTGGATATGGGTTTGTTGCTGGCTGGAACACGCTATCGCGGGGATTTTGAGGAAAGGCTAAAATCCGTGGTGCAGGAAATTGAAAAGCTGCCGAATGCGGTATTATATATTGATGAAATCCACACAATTATCGGGGCAGGGGCAACTTCCGGCGGTTCTATGGATGCGAGTAATTTGCTGAAACCTGCTTTGGCGCGGGGTTCATTCAAATGTATGGGCTCAACCACATATAAAGAATATCGCAATTATTTTGAGAAAGAGCGTGGGTTGATGCGGCGCTTCCAAAAAGTTGATATTGAAGAGCCAAGCGTTGAGGATACCATAAAAATCCTGCGCGGGTTGAAGCCATATTTTGAAGAGCATCACGGAATCCGTTATACGCAAGATTCTCTGCGCGCGGCGACTGAGCTTTCTGTTAGATTTATAAATGACCGCAAATTGCCCGATAAGGCGATTGATATCATTGATGAAGCCGGAGCGCAAAAGATGATTATGCCGGAAAGCAAGCGCACCAAAACCGTGACGGTGAAGGATATTGAAAGCGTGATTTCCGTAATTGCGCGTGTGCCTTCCAAATCGGTGAGTTCCGATGATGCGCGCAAACTCAAAGGCTTAGAGAGCGATATTGGTGAGAAAGTGTTTGGGCAGGATAATGCGGTTGAAATGGTTTCCAATGCAATTCGCATGTCACGCGCAGGATTGCGTGAGCCGGAAAAACCAATCGGAAATTATCTGTTCACAGGCCCAACCGGTGTGGGTAAGACGGAGCTTGCAAAACAGCTCGCTTTTGTGATGAATATGGAATTTTTGCGTTTTGATATGTCGGAATATATGGAGCAGCACTCGGTCAGCCGCCTTATCGGTGCGCCTCCGGGCTATGTGGGATTTGACCAAGGCGGGATTTTGACCGATAAAATCAGTCAATTCCCATATTGTGTGTTATTGCTGGATGAAATCGAGAAAGCGCATCCGGATATTTATAATATTCTGCTACAAGTGATGGATTACGGTAAATTGACAGATAGTAACGGTAAAACCGTGAATTTCCGTAATGTTGTGCTGATTATGACCTCAAATGCCGGAGCGGCGGAAATGACCAAGCCGACCATCGGATTTGGACGTGAAGAAAGAATGGATGAGGATAAAGAAGCGGTGAATCGCTTGTTCACACCGGAGTTCAGAAACCGTCTGGATGCGGTGATTCCATTTGATTATCTATCACCGGAAACAATCTCCAATGTTGTTGATAAATTTATCGGACAGTTGGAAGAGCAATTGGCGGATAAGCGGGTGCGCATCAAGCTTGATGATTCCGCGCGTAATTGGCTGGCCGAAAAAGGCTATGATAAGCTCAACGGGGCGCGGCCATTGGCAAGGATAATTCAGGATAAGGTGAAAAAGCCGCTCGCAGAAGAGATTTTATATGGCAAGCTGGCAGGTGGCGGGCAGGTGACTGTTCATTTGAAAGATGGCGAGATTGATTTTGAATTTATCAAATCTGAATCCAAAAAGCAGAAAAAAGTAAAAACCAAGGCGGAATAAGCAGGGGTTTGCCTAGTAATTCCACCTTTCTGGGCTTTGTGCATGTTCGTTCACAGCTTCAATTATCGCACCGATTACATCAGCCCTTTCCCGTGTTCCGCTAAAATCTGCCTCAGATTCGGCAGATGGCTCGTCAGTTGGCTTTGGGGTAAGTGCGGCAGCTTCTTCGTAATATTTGCCGACAAACCATGCAGTGTAAGCATAAATATCTTCAGGGTCAAAATGCCCTATTTCAATGCATAATTTTAAATGCATTCTAAAGAGTGAGAAGATTCCATCAACCGGAACGCCGTAGTTTCTGATGAAATCTTCAGCCTCTTTTTGGCTTATGTTCTTAGCTTCTTCGGGAAATAGGCGAAATTGCAGAGTGTGAAGAGGGATGCGCCCAGCAAGATATGCATTCTTTGGATCAAATGGAGGCAGAGAAAACATCGGCACTGGCTTATCGTCATCCATGGTGTGGCTTGTATAATTTCTCAGTAAAACTTGCTATAATCAGCTATTCAGCTTTTGGAGCTGCTTTTTTAGTAGTTTCTGCTTTAGCTTCCTGCTTCTTGTCTTTTTTCGGCGCAGGTTTGTTCATCCAATCAGCTTTTTCCTTAATACGCGCTTTCTTACCGGTCAGACCACGCATGTAATATAGCTTAGCGCGGCGAACATCACCACGGCGCAATAGCTGAATTGATTCCAGAAGTGGCGAATAGAGAGGGAAAACACGCTCCACACCTTCACCATTGCTAATCTTACGAACTGTGAAGCTTGAATGAACTCCACGATTTTTCTTTGCGATGCATACGCCCTCAAAAGCCTGTATACGCTCGTTGCTGCCCTCAATAATACGGACATTCACCTTTACGGTGTCACCTGCTCCAAACTTAGGGATATCCTTGTTTTCGGTTAGGTTCTCAAGCTCTCTAGCTTCAAATTTTTGTAATTCATTCATATCAAAACTCCATTCGGGAGGTAGTGTTTAACAAAAGAGCGAAAAAAAAGCAAATATAAAATTCATATTCTTTACATTAAAAGAAAGATGATTATAAGCTCACAATATTTAATAAATTAAGATATTGTAAAGATTGGTTAAAAAGTTTTGTTTAGGTAATAATTTTGTAACATTGATTGTGTAGTATGGGTATGTTAAATATAATTAATTATTAAGGTGTTGGTTTGAGTAGTAAGGATTTCGATAAAGCTCTGAAATTTCTAACAGAACGCTTCCAAGGAAGCGGAAGCCACAAGGTCACCAAAGGTAAATGGGGCTATACGGTTTCTGAATCAGGTGAATTTGATTCCCTAAAAGACTTGAGAATTGATGCGGATTTTGAAAAATTCATCATGCGCGATTTGATTGCCGAGAATGAGGGGCTGGAACTAACCGGAAAAGGCTTTGACGGACAGGTGACGCTGGCGGGCGTTACGGGGATTTCATTGCAGCCATGGCTTGAGCGTAATGGTCATAAAGTTACATTTACTGAATCAGAACAGATAATCGAAAAATTGGATTCTAAGCTTAGCAAGTCAGATGTTTTGGAGTTTTCAGCGCGGATTATTACTGAAGATTATTTTATCAGGCAGGGCGTGCAGAATTTGCATCCGTCTTTGCAGCGCCAATTTCTTGATTCAGCATTCCACAGAGGGCCGGCAGCGGCAAACTGGATGCTGCATAATGCGGTGCGTAAAATCAATGGCGAAACTGAGATTACCCCAAATCCGGGTGCAGAACCGGGTTTGCCAGGGTTTGATGACCCGTATTTTGGGTTAATTCCACCAACAGATGCAGAGCAGGCGAAATATACGGCTATTCAGCAATTTTATTATGATGGTTTGAAAAATCCGAAATTGCTCAATGAGGTGAATGCGGCGGCAGCAGCAAATCCGTCTTTGGTCAATGATGCAATGGTTGAATTCCGCCATGAGCATTATAAGAAAGATGTGAAGTTTGATAATCTAATTGCCCGCAAAAATAAGGCAAATCCTGATTATAAGCCTTTTGAAGAGTGGGAAGTCAGGTTTGGTGACCCGAAAATTGATAGGCGCGATAAATGGATTAAGAAGGGTGATAACGGCAAAAATACCGGAAATGATGGCTGGATAAACCGTGCAAATTCATTTCTCTCGAAATATGAAGGCGATGTAATCAAATCCAAAGCGCGTGGCTATGAATTTGTGCCAATGCCGGAAAATGCGGAAGATAAATCATACGAAGAAGTGATTTCGCAGGATTTTAGAACTCCTCCATCTCAGCCCGCACCGAAGCTTGCACCGGAAGATACTCCGAGTCGGGCAGAAGTTGAGCCTGCTGCACAGCCTGCAAATCCCAACCAATCGGCATTGGAACAGATTTTTGCAGATGGAAAGCCAAAAGTTCTGCCAATCGGTGATTCTTTGATGAGCGGCGTTGCTAGAAAGCTGGGTGAGCAAGGTTTTGATGTCGTTGATTATGATTATTTCAAGGGCGGCTCTGGATTACTGATAGGCGCTAGTATTGAGGATAGTAACTCGAAAACCAGCAGAATCCCCGGAGTTTCCGAAGACGGTAATATTACTCTTTCTGAGGCTGCAAAAACTGCCGAATATGCGGTGATTATGGAAGGCACGAATAACGGATATCCACTTGACAGGCAAGTTCGTCATAAAGGCGAAGTTGTAACTGCAAATGATGATATTTATCGTGAAAAATTCACCCAGCTTGTGCGTGATGTGCATGAGGCAGGCATAAAGCCAATTGTGATTTTCCCTGATACTGCCCCAGAATCAAGACTTTCCAATCCAAAACTCGAAAGAATCCGTGATGTGCAGATGGAAGTGGTTGCAGATTTGCGCGCAGAAGGTATTGCAATCGGTGCGGTTGATTTGATGGCGAGCAATCTCGGTAAAGCTGCTTCTGGTAAGGATTTTATAAATGAAGGCTTGGATTATCCGAAAAGCGTTTATGATGATATAAGTAAATCTCGTGCTGGTGATAATTCTAAGGTTCATTATTCTCCAGAGGCTTATGCAAAAATTGCCGAAATGGCCTTCACTAAAGGTTTGGGCTATATTGACGGCGGAATGTTACTAGCAGCGCAAGAGCGCGATACGGTTATGGCGAGTACTGAGCAATATACCGCGCCACAAGTATCTCAGGAAGATTATTATGCAGGAGTGACCGAGCCTGTTGTGGCAGAAAATACTCGCTCCGATGCAGAGTTGGAATTGCTTGAAGAAGCGGAAGCGCACGGCATTGAGCAGCAACTTGCGGTGATGAATGCTCAGGAAGAAACTGCTGTGGATATTGTTTCCGAGGCAGTGGTTGCCGATGCAAAAACACCAGAAAAACCCACTGCTAAACCTGTGGATTATTCGATAGCCAAGTTTTATGAGCAAATGACGGATTTTGGAAAAAATCTGTTGGATAAGGCCGAAAAAGGCTATGCCGAATATAGCAGGGAAGTGCAAGATGCGGTGGTTGCATTGCGCGGTGATTTGGCAAAACCTGAAGCAGTAAAGGTTGCAGATAAAACTGCACCGCAAACTTCAGAGCCATCTACAGCCACTCAAGAAATAGTTCCTGTTATCGCAAAGCAGGCTGTTGACCCTGCCGCTATAAAAGAAAAATTCACAAAGGATTTCAAAGAGATTTCTGCCGCGCATAATGATGATGATATTCTGCCACTTCATAAAAATTCATCGCGCAAAGGTAGGGCGGATTTTAAAGCAGAAACAAATCAGCTTCAGGATGTGCTAGTGAAGCTCGGCTATATGCAGGAAAAGAGTGAGTCCGATAAATCTGCGCCATATCTTGCACCGTCAGAAAAAGGCGGCGGCTTTTTTGGCGGCAAAACATACGATGCATTTACCCAATTCCAGCGCGACTGGGGAATAAGCGCTGACGGGATTCGTCAACATGGTGCGCAATATGCGTTGGACGTGGCTTCTGTGCTTAACCAACAAACCGGATGGCAAAAAGGACAGGAAATTCCTTCGCAAATCAAGGGCGATGTGCAGCGTTTCAACCGCTTGAGCCTCGGCGAGAAAAAAGAATGGACAAAGCATCAGATTATCACGGATATATTTGCCGAATTATTTGGTGAGTCATTGGGGCTTCAGCCGCAAATGATAGCATCTGCCCCTCCGGCACAACAAAGAGAAGTAGTTGCAGCACCAGAGCCGCAACCCAAGCCTAAACCCGAGGCAAAAGTTGAAGTTGCCAAGTCTAAACCTGTGCCAGCGCCAACTCCGGAAGTTGCAGCAAAACCAGCACCCAAAAAAGACACTGCGCCACTATTGAAGGAGGGCGGGTTTGGTAATATTCCTGCAAGTGGAAATGTTTCTGAAGAGCCGAGCCTATCGGCACTAGGAGATGGTACAGGGGTTTCATCAAGCTTGTTGCCAGCTATTGATGGATATCAGGAGCAAGAACAGGTTTTGTATCGCCCGCAGCAAGAAAACAATCCGCAGGCAGTTGATAAAGATGGCTTCCGTGGGCCATATCATATTGTGATGGCGGCTGATACAGCCCCGCGTCCAACTGGCACTCCAGCGAAAATGGTGATTTTTGATGATGACGGCAGATTCGTAAAAGAATATGCGATGAAAAGCGGCGGAAAAAGCAAGGGATATGGTAGCGATAAGAGTGAAGGTTATGGTGCATTGCCATCATTTTATGAGGATTTGAACTCCAAGCCTGCTAAATTGGCGGGCACGCAATATAATAGCCGAGGCTTCTGGACATTTGATATTGATGACGGGGGCGACCCGCAAAAAGCGATTTCCGAATTCAGAAAGCAAGGAGAAGAATGGAGAGGCTATTCATTCGGCAGAATTAACGGTGAAAATGCAGGATTCTTCCAGAGAATTGAAAATCCCGAAGAATATAAAGGTGGTCGCGATAGATTCGGCATTCATCCTGATGGCCCGAATCAAGGTACATCAACAAGCCGCCAAATTGTCGGCACACATAAAGGCTCAACGGTAAATGCGCTAACCCATGCAAGTGATGGCAATAGCGGTTGCGGTACGTTCGTTAATGCGCAGGATTCAATTGAGTATCTCGAATGGTATAATAGCTTGCCGAAAGATATGCGCCCAAGCGGAGTTGATACTACTGATAGAGCTGATTTGGAAATGCTAAAAGAGCGTGGAAAATCGCCTTCGCAGGGTAGCTCAAGAGTTTTAATTGCATCCAGTGACCCGAACAAGGTGACAGAGGAATATGAATCTGCAGAAATAGCTCCGACTCCAGCTCCAGCTCCGACTTCGACTCCAGCCCAGACTCCAAAAACGGATGCGAATTTTGCAGAATTAGCGAAAAGTTCTGCTGGATTATTTGACGAAAAGGGCAGGGTAACGGTTGTTCCGGTGATGTCTGTCCCGCAAACTTTTGCAGTTAGTAAAATTCCAGAAGCATTCACTTTTAATAAAGGTAAAGGCCAAAAAGGTGATTTTACGGTTTATCTGGATCGCGGTCATGGGGATTATATCAATGGCAATTTTGCCCCAGGTGCACAATCAAAAATCGGGGTAGTACCGAATAAAGGGATTGAGGGGCGCGGAAAGCCTGATGAAAAAACGGTGGGTGTTAGTGAAACCGACCAAAAATCCATTGAGCAATATTATGTGGCGCAGGCGCTGGCGGCAAAAGGCGTGAATGTTCGTTTCACCACCGAGGGTGATAAAGTCCATGGATTTTCCGGTGGTACCGATCGGCGTGCATTGCAGAAATCATGGCAGGCACGCGCTGAATTTGCCAATAATGATATGGGCGAGGCAAAATCTGTGTTTTTCTCATTACATAGTAATGATGCAGATGCTAAGCAGGCTACCGGATATGAAACTTTCCATTATAGCGAGCAATCAAAAGGTTATGCCGAGGCTGTTAATAATGCAGTTGACCAAACCAGTGATTTACGCTCGCGCGGGGTGAAAACAAATAATTTTGCCGTATTGAGATCAACAAAAATGCCAGCTTTTTTGGTGGAGGCAGGATTTAATAATAATCCTGATGATTTTCCGGAATTGGTTGATGTGCCAAGAATGCGCGCAAGAGCCGAAAAAATGGCCGATGCGATTTATAACCAAATGGTCACGGAAAATGGCGGAAAAGTACCGGAATTAGTGGCAGAACGTCAGAAAAACGGTGCGGCGGAAAGAGCAGAAAGCCTGAATGCCGAATTAGAGCCAAAAATGCATGCAGTTTTGCGCGATGCGGTGATTCAGCACGGTATGTATGCGCATCAGAATATCAAAACCGAAATTACGCCTGAGAAAATGCAGGAATTCGCAGCGATTATGAATGGTGAGAAAATTCCTGAAAAAAGGCTAATCGCTTCCGCGCGTTCTCAGGGCGATAATACGGCGCTTATTAGGGATGCTGAAGGTAATGTAACCGATGTGGTTGACCGTCCTCCGGCTGAAACTCCACCTGCCGCCGAGCCAAGAGGGTTGCTGGCAAATGCCCGCGATAATTTGCGTGGCAGAATCAGGGATATATTTGACTGGGATAAGCCAACAACATATATCGCTGCTCTGAGCGAGATTGGTTATATAAAAAGCTCCGATATGGGTAATAATGTCGGGAGGTTCCAGCGTGAGATCGGAATTAAGGCCGATGAAGACCTTGGGCCAACAACAGAATATGCAATTCGTATGGCGATAAATTCCGTTGCTGAGCATGATTGCATCACAGATGAATGCAAAACCATGGCGCAAGCTTATGAAGATTTGCCGAAAAGCATAAAAACCGCAAATGCCTTTGATTTTGTTGCAAATCTTGAGCCTTCAAAGTTTAATCCTATACCAAGTCGTGCACCGGAGATAACAGAGGTTTTTGGTAGCAGATATTATCCTGAATTTGAAAAAGCCGGCAAATATTATAGCAAAGACCATAAAGCCTGCGATTATCGTGGTAAAACCGGTGAAGAGGTTGTTGCGCCTTATAGTGGTGAAATTGTAAAATCTTTGGGGCATCACCTGATTTTAAGAACCGATAATGGTTTGGATATAAAGCTAACCCATATTGACCAATTGGTACGGGAAGGTCAAAGAGTTGAAGCAGGTGAGGTGATTGCCAAAATCGCACCGGAATCCAAAAATGGTGGATATGCAACTCATCTGGACTTTTCAGCAAAAATAACCAGAACGGATGTTTTTATTGACCCTCAGGATATTTACCCTCAATCAATTTATGACCCTGCGCAAGCAAGCCAATTAGCAAGTAGGGATAATAATGCATTTTATATCCTTGGCTCAGGTTGGGTGAGCAAAGATCAGGCAAATGAGGCGGGTCTGGAAGAAATTGTACGTATAGCAAAACTATCTAGCGAAGAGCCAAAATCTCTGGAAGAGGATATTAGCAAGCATAGAATGCAGGTAAATGCTGATATTCCAAGCAGGGATGAGGTTGAAAAGAGCCTTGAGCAGCCAGAAAAGATTGATGTTGTTGCCGATTTAGCCGATAAATATCAGCGCGGTGAGTATGATATGAACGCGGATTCTCTCGAGGCGCAGACTTTGAACAAATTAGCGAGAGATAATAGTCAAGGTGTGGGCGGTGTCGCGTAGCCTAGCTTTTTAGCAAATCAGGGCGGCGTGATTTGGTAATTTCTAGCGCTTTGTCCTTCCGCCATCTCTCAATTTCTGCATGATTTCCGCTTTTCAGCACTTCTGGCACTTCTAACCCATTCCACTCTGGCGGGCGCGTATAATGCGGATATTCGAGCAGATTATTGGAAAAGCTCTCCTCATTATGAGTTTCCGCATTTCCCAACACACCGGGTAATAAGCGGATGATTGCGTCCATCAAGCTGAGTGCGGCTGGTTCTCCACCGGATAATATATAATCACCAACGCTAATTTCCTCGATTTCGTAATGCTCGATAACACGCTCGTCAATTCCTTCAAATCGCCCGCATATAATGGTGATTTCTGGGATTTTTGTCAATTCCTGCACTTTTTTTTGCGTTAAGGGAATGCCGCGAGGACTCATATAAATCGTCTTGCAGCGCGGAAGCGATTCTATGGCAGTTCCGAGCACATCAGCGCGCATAACCATGCCTGCACCGCCGCCATAGGGCGTATCATCAACATTGCGATGCTTGCCCAGTCCGAATTGCTTTATATCGGTTGCGGTATATTCCCATATTTGCTTTTTGAGCGCTTCACCCGCAAGGGAGTGCCCCAAATAGGCGGGGAAGATTTCGGGGAATAATGTCAGGATATTGAATTTCATGATTATTATGCTTGTTAATCGTTTTGTCTTAAATAAGTAATTATAATGTCATCATTTTGAAACAATATTGGATTAAAATTATATTTAAGACAAGTTTTACTAAAATTTTAAAATTTGTTTTAAGTAGAAATGCCTTAGCTCTTAGAAAAAGCGGTTCCCTTGACCGCTTTTTCTTCTTTTTAGATATAATTGCGTATTTTCCGATATTTTGTTATATTTCATCTATGTCATAATATTGTAATATGATAATGCTAGATTGAGGTTAGGAGTATAATGCATATATGGTAAAAACCACGTTACATACAACAGCAGGCGATGCTACCGTTTATAACGGCGATTTTGGCGGGGCTGAGCATGGTAGCAGGGATGGTGTATCCTGGGGGGTGAATACTTCCACGGGTATGGATATGGTGAATTTTCCATATAGCGTGGCATTGCATAATAAAGATTCAAGATTTCATATTGTCCGTGTGACCAACCATGATACCGGAAAATCTGCACTGGTTCTGGATACAAATTATATGGGCAACTCCGAAAGTGCTGGTGATACTACGCCAAAATTGCTGGAATATCTGGGTGGTGAGATTAAATATCACAAGGAAGGTGGTGGAATTACGTCTAACGTGAGTGAAGCGGAAATTGTTTATGACCCAAATGTGAAACCGTTAGATTCCGGCGGGAAAAATCAGGAATATTATCCGTGGATAGCAGGTGATAATGCTGAGAATTTCACTTTTGAAATTGTTGGTGAGATGAAGGTTAAAGAGCGCGGTGACACTGCTACAAACCGACTTGTGCATGACAGATTGCATGAGGTGAGCGATAAGCTCAATTCCGGTGAAATCACCGACCCTGCGAGCCTAGATTTAGCCCTAGGTGATGATTTTAAGGCTGTGGCTGAGCTTTACCCTGAATTTATGGGTGCGATTGAAGAGCACGGAATTGCCTATAAGCCTGATATCAAAATGCAGAAAGGCGAAACGCAAATCGCACGGAATGGCAAAATAAATCCTACTCCAGAGGAAGCAAAACGCCATTTGACCGCAGATTTAGAGCCACAAAAAGCGAACGAAACCAAAGAGGAATATAAAAAGCGCGAAGCTGAGCATGTTCTCTCAAAACTTGATGAGATGAGCCCAGATGATGCGATGTTCTATGCGATTATTGCTGCGATATTCAGTTGGGCAACCGGCAGAGATTTGGCAGATGTGCTAGAAAGTAAGGGTGATGAAGTTGAAAGAAGCGGTGGCAACCCTGCAAGACACAGAAATGTGGCGCGCTCAGTGCGTTCCGGTGATTTGGAGCATGATGGTCATCACAGAATGAATGATCCAGTGCCCATACCGGAAAGTCCGTTAAGCGATGCTGAAATGCTGGCTCAGGTTGAATCTTTAGCGAATGGGGCAACCGGCAGAGTTGAAAAAGTTGGCGGGCGGGCGATGAGCAAAGCAATGGATGACTTGAATAAGGAATTTGAATGGACAAGAACTCAAGGTGAATTTGCTGTTGTGATTGACTTAGGGCATCATACCGCGAATCACCCTAATATACCGGGAGGCAAGGGTTTTGGCTTTAATGAGTGGCAAACATGTTTTCATCAGCTTCGTCCATATGCAGAAAAAATAGCAATGAGCGGCGGCGCGGTATATTTTACTCATTCTGACTCGAAGGTTAGAAAAGGGAATAATGAAGATGGTGTCAAAACCGATATCGAGCCGAGAAGGGACTTTGCCGAAAGAATTATAAATGGTCAATATGGCGGAAAAGGGATCATGGTTTCGTTCCACCAAAATGCCATGCCTGAGGAATCGCCGAATGGGTTAGAAATCCTGGCAAATCCTAACTCCAGCGCATATTTATTTGCTAAAATTGCTATTGAGGATTTTGAAAAAGCCGGAATAGTAGGAAGCAGGACGGAAGGTGAACCTGTAGGTGCAATGCGTAATAGAGGTGTCAAAACCGATAGGATAGTCGGGATATTGAAGAAGTCAGATGTTCCGGTAGTTATCATGGAAACTGGGTTTCTTAGCAATAGACATGATAATAACTTGATAACCGACAAAGCTTTCTTAGATAAAACAGCCTCCAGCTTGGCTCTTAGTACTGTGCGTTATGCTGAACAGGTGAAAGGCATCAAGCTCGTTCCTGATAGTGTGGAAATGGCGGAAAAGCGCAAAAACCCTGAGTCAAAAGAAACAAGCAGCATCCCGAAAGAAGTGCAAGACAGGGTGAAAGAAGTTATGAGCGGAAAACCGAGTGCCGATATGGAAGTGAGTGCACTAAGCTTGGAAAAAGTCAGAGTCGAGCAAGATATGGTAAAAGTCGATTCACCACTTATCGGATAAATTTTCTTCAAAATTCCCCTTGCCACGTAGGTGGAATCCCTGCTAGAAATTATGTATATTTTAAGAATTCATAATCATTCGGGGAAAATCCATGGACAGGCAAAAAGCATTAGACTCAGCATTAGCACAAATTGAAAAATCATACGGTAAAGGCTCAATTATGAAGCTCGGCAGCCGCGATAGAGTGAAGGTGGATGTGATTTCTACCGGCTCAATCTCGCTGGATATAGCGCTGGGTGTTGGCGGTTTTCCACGCGGACGTGTTATTGAAATTTACGGGCCGGAAAGCTCAGGTAAGACCACTTTAACCCTTTCTGCGATTGCCGAAGCCCAAAAAGATGGGCTGGTTTGTGCGTTTATTGATGCCGAGCATGCGCTTGACCCAGTTTATGCCGGAAAATTAGGGGTGAATATCGCCGAATTGCTAATTTCTCAACCCGACACAGGTGAGCAGGCATTGGAAATCGCTGATACATTAACCCGCTCCGGAGCGGTGGATTTGATTATTATCGACTCAGTTGCAGCGCTTGTGCCGCGTGCCGAGCTGGAAGGCGAAATGGGTGATTCGCATATGGGATTGCAGGCAAGGCTGATGAGTCAGGCATTGCGCAAACTCACAGGCTCAATCAACAAAACCCAGTGTAGCATTATTTTTATCAATCAGATTCGCCAAAAAATCGGCGTGATGTTTGGTAATCCTGAAACTACAACAGGCGGAAATGCGCTGAAATTCTATGCTTCCGTGCGTATTGATATCCGCAGAATCGGCGCGGTGAAAGATAAGGAAGAAATTATCGGCAACCAAACCCGCATCAAAGTTGTGAAAAACAAAGTATCGCCACCATTCAAACAAGTCGAAATCGAAATCATGTATGGTAGTGGAATTTCACGCGAGGGTGAATTGATAGATTTGGGCGTGAAAGCCGGATTTATCGAGAAAGCAGGTTCGTGGTTCTCGTATGATTCCGAAAGAATCGGACAAGGTAAGGAAAATGCCAAGCAGTGGCTCAAGGATAATCCGGAAAAATCCGCCGCGCTTGAAGCAAAAATTCGCGGCAATGAAGAAAGCCTGCAAGAAGTGATGAGCGGTTTTCCGGTTGCGGATGATGTTGAGAAGCCGAAGTCTAAAGTGGCTGAAAAAGCACCAGATGCGGCGCTGGAAGAAGCTTCCTAAGCTTTTCACATGACGGATTTTCAAATTCCTGACTTTAGCGCGGCGCTAAAAAACGCTTTGGCAGAAGATATCGGCTCAGGTGACATTACCACAAATGCGATTATTCCTTCTGACACGCTGGGCGAATTCGTATTTGTCGCACGTGAAGATTTGCGGCTTTGCGGCTTGCCAATCATGCAAGAAATCTTCAAAACCTGTGATGTTGAATTGATAGCTAGCGAATGTGATGCATTAAAAGCTGGCGCTAAAATATTGAAAATCAAAGGAAATACGCGCTACATACTGACGCATGAAAGAGTGGCTCTCAACTTCCTTCAGCATCTTTCAGGGATTGCAACAATTACAGCAAAATATGTGGCAGAATTGGCAGGGACGAATACAAAAATCCTCGATACACGTAAGACTACCCCCGGTTTGCGAGCGCTGGAGAAATATGCGGTGAGGGTTGGTGGCGGAGAGAATCATCGCATGGGGCTATATGATATGGTGATGATTAAGGATAATCATATCGCCGCAGCAGGTGGAATTGCAACTGCGATAGAAATAGCGAAAAAACAGAATGTTAGGGTTGAGATTGAATGTGATACATTAGCGCAGGTTGAAGAAGCTTTGCGCGCAAATCCCGATATAATAATGCTGGATAATATGAATTTGCAGGAAATGCGCGCGGCAGTGAAGCTGGTCAATGGCGCGGTGAAATTGGAAGCGTCGGGCGGGGTCACGCTGCAACGAGTGCGTAAAATCGCCGAAACCGGAGTGGATTATATCTCAACCAGCAAAATTACCCAGTCGGCAAATTCTGTTGATATCGCGCTTGATAGCATATAGCGCTAAGAAGCTCACAAATCGCGGTGACGGATGGTAGGTTTGTAGCCCTTGTCTATCAAGGATTTGGCCAGTTTCTCGGCAACGAAAACGCTGCGATGCTGCCCACCTGTGCAGCCAATTGCGATAGTGAGATATGATTTCCCTTCCTCGCGATAAGCCGGCAAAAGCGGCAAGACGAGATTCAGCAAATTCTTCAAAAACGGCTTATAATTATCATCGGTTTTGATATATTCCCCAACTTCCTTATCCTTCCCGTTTTTCTCCTTGAGCGCCTCGTTATAAAACGGGTTTTTCAGAAAACGTGCGTCAAACACAAGGTCAGCCTCACGCGGGATGCCTTTTTTATATGAGAATGAAGTTATCGTAACCAGTAAATTATCGGTTTCCGAGGAAAAATGCCCGCGCACCCAATTGCGCAAATCGCTTTGCGAAAAATTTGAGGTATCAACAACATAATCGGCATTATCCCGCAGCTTTTCAACCAATTGTTTTTCATGGCGAATTCCGTCTGAAATCGGGCGGTCTAGCGCAAGCGGATGGCGGCGGCGGGTTTCACTAAAACGGCGATAAAGCACATCAGCATCAGCATCGAGGAATAAGAGCCGGAATTTGAAATCCTTGGTTTTTTCAACAAATTTTTCTGCCGAAAACTCCTTATTCCGCGCGTCCACACCAATTGCCAGCATTCCATTTTCCGGAAAAGCCTCAATCAGCGTGGGCAAAATGCTAAGCGGGATGTTGTCAATCGCATTATAGCCCAAATCCTCCAGCGCTTTGAGGGCAATTGATTTTCCCGCGCCTGAAGTTCCCGTAACCAAAACCACGTTATTTAATTCTTTACCCATCTATGCTATAATTGACCGAGGAGTAGTTTATGTCCAGAGGATTTTTCGGTGGTGGCGGTAAAAAAGGCGGCAGCCGTTCAGGCAAAAAGAGCGGTACAAATGTGTTTTCCCGCCGAGGTGCTACTCGTAAGGAAATGATTCAGGATAAATCCAGCCATTCGGTGAAGGATTATAGCGAGATGCTGGAAGATTTGCTTGATGAAAAGCTGATGAGTGAAGATCCGCGCAAATATAATTTCCATATGCCCGGTACGCAAGCGCCCGAAAAGCGTGAGATGACCAAAGGGCAAAAAGCAGCGATGGAACTTATCAAGCAGAAACGCATGAAAAAGCGTACCAAAAAGCGCGAGCAAAAGGTGGAAGTGATACCAAAAGCTTTTGGTGACGGGCCAACAGGCGGGCGGATTGATAAGAAGGGGAATATTATGGATAATAAGGGGCGAATTCTTTTCCGTATCAACCTAAGTACCGGCGTAATAACAAATAATACAGGTATGAAAGTGGGGAAATATAAGCCTAATTCATTGGTTTGCGACACAAAGATTCAGAAGATGATTGAGCGGCAAAGTAAGGCAAGTGATGTGTTTAACCCATTTGCCCCAAAAGAGTGATGAAATTCCTGTTGAAATCTCTGTGATTATGATATAAGTTCCGCGACCTATTGATAGCTCGGAGCGTAGCGCAGTCTGGTAGCGCATCTGGTTTGGGACCAGAGGGTCGGGGGTTCGAATCCCTCCGCTCCGACCATATTCGAACACGTATGCTGTTGATTTATATAGCATTAACCATTATGACTGAAACAAATATTGATAATGAAAATATGACAGGTTGGTTCATCTTATATAGTATTATTGCCCTAACAGTTATTGCTAATGCTTTCCTAAAGATATCAGGAGGGTTAGAGCAGAAATACTATTTATTCGCTGGGCTTGTTATCCTGACAATTGTCAATTTCGGCTATAGCTATGTATTGAAAACCATACCGATTGCTATTGCGTATACCTTATGGTCCGGACTTGGCATAACATTGCTTACTATTATGGGATGGCTAATTTTTAAAGAACATCTGACTACAGCCCAACTTTTATGGATGGGGGTTATCATTATCGGCTGTGTAGGCCTTAATTTATCGACAGCAAAGTAACCATGCCATGTCAAAATTGAAACAAAAAGAACAAATTGCTACATCCTCTAGAATTAACCGTGGGGGTAACGATACAGCGCGTAATATATGATGAGAGATTAGCTTTTTACGACATTCAGGAATTTTTTAGATAATTGGAAAATAAGTAATCTTAACTCTGGAATGGTTCTAATAACGTCCACTCGCTCCGACCATTTTTAAAATCAGCCAAAGCGCAACAGCGCGGCTGAATTTTGGAAATGATTTGAATTTGGGATGAGAACGAAGTTCGACACCGAGGGCAACAGCCCGAGATGCGGGGAGCGTAAGCGACTCAATCCTGCGGCGAAGGTTGTTGAAAAGAACCGCTTTTAAGCGGTTTTTTTAATGGATTGGATGGCAGGTGAACCGCCGAAGGGGGGGCAAAAGATTAGTGAAGCTTAGCGTTTGCAACGAGGCTCTAGCCCGAGCACATCCTATCGCTCCGACCATGTTTTTGAAGACCTAACATATTGAATTAACTATTTCTTCTGCCAAAGAATGTATAATACGAAAAAAAGCTAAATACTCTAAAAAATTAGCTTATTAGGTTAGCAATAAATATTTCTCTCAGCATTTTTATTGAATTGAAGAAATAAATAGCTAAATTATAACAATATAATAAACTGAAGAAAATATGCTTAAAAGATTATCAAGAATATTCCTGATCATTAACATAAAAACCGCAATTGTCACAGCAATGGCGGTAGCATCAACATTTATATGCTTAAATTACGATATAAAAGCTGATTTTCCTTTAACTCTTCTTGCTACAGCAGTTGTCTTTCCAATAGTTTTTTCGATTAGCGGAGCATATAAAAGAAGAGAAGCAGCACTAGACGATTATGGAATTATTAAAGCTCACAGTAGAGCTATTTATCTTGCCAGCCGAGATTGGCTGGAAAATCCAGAACAAGATACTTTAGATAAAGCTAAAACACATTTTTTCGATCTTATGAGTTCCTGTAGAAAAATGTTTTCTGACCCGATAAAAAACATGCCGGAGAATGAAGATGAGGTTTACCGCAATTTTTCGAAGATTTCTAAATTTATCAAAGAAGATTTACGTAAAAAAGGTCTTGCATCTGGAGAATGCTCTAGACTGAATCAATATCTGAGCAAGATGATTTCTGCCTTTGAAAACATAAAGCATATTTACCAATATCGCACACCGCGGACATTAAGTGCATTCAGCGACTTTTTTATTACAGTTTTACCCCCATTATATGGGCCATATTTTGCATATATTTCTCAGGACTACAGCCCTGGATTGGAGTACGCCATGCCCGTTCTTTTCTCTGTTATTTTGGTTAGTCTGGATAATATTCAGAACCACCTAGAAAACCCTTTTGATCAGATTGGAGAAGACGATATTAACATTAATGCTGAAAAGCTGATAGTCAAACTGAAACTAGAATAAGACAGGAAAAGTTGTCATTTAGCCAAACTATTACGTTCTTTATAGAAATTTATTTACAGATACTATTAAGTCAGAGTGTATGGGTGCTTCTACCTATCTGAAAAACAACCAATCTCAATTCAGGAATGGTTCGAAATGCGTTCACTCGCTCCGACCATTTCTAAAATCAGCCAAAGCGCAACAGCGCGGCTATTAGCTGCATGCTGCATTTTCATCCTTAGATAGCTAAAAATAAAAGCGGGGAATCTACTCTACGGAATGAATCGATCTGGTTCTGCGATTAAATAGCTTATTCTCTCTCTTATCAGCTATGTCATCATTGTCGATACCAGAAGCCGGCTCAGCATCCTGAATATTATCTTTTTTTGGCGTGGCGCTCAGATAAGCTTTTGTAGTAGCTTTGATATTGACCTGAGCAGAATTTGCTTCTCCGGCACTGGCAATATTGGCAAAAGTAAAAATTAGAGCTATTGCGGTAAATATTATTTTAGCTTTCATGAGAATCCTTTTTTGATAATGATTATCATTTAGCATAAAAAACACCACAAATGCAAGAAAAAAGAGCAAGTTTTATTGTCAGCTTAATAAAGCTTTAACCAATAGGTTGTAGATAATGTTACATCAGACGAAGCAACCCATCGGATTTACAATAATGAAATATAAAGGCTTTAAGCTCTTAAGTGCTGTTTCTCTTAGTGCCATAACTATGGTAATAGCTTCAAATGAGGTGCAGGCAGATAGTGAATTCTTTCAGCCCTATTTTGAGGCGGGGATGGTTCTGGAATGGCAAAATGAATATCGTGCCGATTCTGACGATGCAACAATAGATGATACAAATAATTCATTTTTAAATGCCGAATTTGTTCCGGTAATAGGAATTAATGAATATATGTATTTTGATGCTGTATTAATCATGGAGCCGTTAGACCAAGCCGCAACTTTGAATGCTAATGATGATATTTGGTTTGACCGCGAAGGTATATTTTTTGAAGAATTGAAATTCAATTTCGAGCAGGGCAACTATCATTTTATGATAGGGAAATTTAATCCTGTTTTTGGTACGGCTTGGGATAAGGGGCATGGTATCTGGGGTGCTGATTTTGCCGAAGATTATGAAATTACCGAAAAACTCGGCTTTGGCGGTTCTTATACATTTGAAACCAAAGAAAACGGCTCATACACAACATCTCTGGCTGTTTTTAAGGCTGATAAAAGCATCCTGTCATCTTCCGAGATTAGTAAGCGTGACAGGGCGAGGTTATCTGATGGCGGAGCGAGCAATACTGATGGAATGGAATCATTCTCATTCGGTTTGGATGTCGAGAACGCTTTTGGTATAGAGAATTTAGCCTATCATGTTGGTTACAGAAGTTTGGCAGAGCAGGATAGCGGGCAGGGCGCAACAACAGATGACGAAAATGGCTATGTATTAGGATTATCGTACTTAACGCCGATAACTGATGAGGTGGAAGTCGATTTACTTGGTGAAATTGCCCTTATAAACAATTTTGCTGGTGTTAGGAATGATGATTATTCATATTATACTGCCGGTGCGCAATTCTTCTATGAGAACTGGAACGCAGCGCTTAGCCATACAGTTAGAGATATTGATGCAACCGGAGTGGCGGGGGATTTCACAGATAATCTAAGCCAAATTTCGGGCGGTTATGATTTTGGCAATGGTTTCTCTGCCGAAGTTGGATATAAAATCGCTGAAGAGGCGAATGTTGACACAGATACTGCAGGATTTTTGCTAAGATACACAAGGGAGTTATAAATGAGCAAGTTACGTACATTACAATCAAAATTCACAATAGTCGGGCTAATTACATTTGCGCTAGTTGTTGTACTAGCTGTAGAAAGTTACATGGCATCGTTAGATTCTAGACGAGACGCTTCGCAACTGCTTTCAATCTCAGCTATTATTCAACGCCACATGGAAGGCGACATGATGCATGATGCAATTCGTGGCGATGTTTTGGGCGCGATTCTCGCTGGCTTAAAATCTGACAGACTTGGGGTAAAGCAAGCAGGTGAAGACTTGAATGAGCATTATAGTAAATTTAAAGAAAACTTGCTCGTAAATAAGGACGAGGAGCTGCCGGAGGATATTAAATCTATTTTCGGCACTGCTTTGGAGGCACTGGAGAATTATAATAATTCTGCGAAAAAAGTTATCTCAAATGTTAGTGATGGCAAGGGATACGAATATGCTCTTAAGAGCTTTGAAGATAAGTTTGAAGCAATGGAAGCAGAGAATGAAGCCATCTCGGACAAAATATCAATATGGGCTGAAGAAGAAGAGGAAAGGTCGAGCACTTCGGCGCAAGTTTTTGAGAAGCTTGTATTGATTTGCTCTGCTTTAGCATGCCTTGCAGCTTTGTTCTTGCCTATATTCGCTTGGAGAAAAGTATTTGTACCGCTTAGAAAAGTCACAGCTACTATGGAAAAAATGGCAGGTGGTGATTATGAAGTTGAGATATCTGGAGAAAATAGAAAAGATGAAATTGGCGATATTGCAAAAGCAGCTATTGTATTTAAAAATAATGGTTTGGATCGCATTCGCTTAGAACAAGAGCAAAAAGAAGCTGAAAAGCGGGCTGAGATTGACAAGAGAAAAGCTATGAACGACCTTGCTGACAGATTCCAGAGCAAGGTTCAAAGTATTATACAAACCGTTGCGGCTGCAGCAACGGAAATGTCTGCAACTACCGAAAATATGGTTACCATGATAAACAGCGCCGCAGATAAATCTTCAGATGCAACTATGGCCTCAGAAAACACGGCTAGCAATGTAAGTAGTGTCGCATCTGCCTCGGAGGAGCTGAGCGCTTCGGTTAGGGAGATATCAGACCAAGTGCAGAAATCAAGCCAGTCTGCTAGAGATACGTTGGATAAAACAAATTTGGCAGACCAAAGCGTGAATTCCCTCAAAGAATCTACGGAAACTATTGGCGAGGTTATCGGTCTTATTGATGATATTGCCGGGCAGATTAACTTACTCGCCCTTAATGCTACAATAGAATCTGCAAGGGCAGGAGAGGCCGGCAAAGGCTTTGCCGTGGTTGCTAATGAAGTTAAGAACCTCGCAAGCCAAACCGTAAAAGCGACGGAAGATATTTCAAAGAGAATTGAAAGTATGAAGAATGCCTCTTCGGAAGTAATTGCTTCTTTGGTTGGAATCAAAAGCTCCGTTGAGTCTGTAAATGAATATGCAGGTGGGATTGCTTCAGCCGTAGAAGAGCAAAGCTCAACTACTAAGGAGATTTCTTCTAATATGCAAACAGCAGCAGAAGGAACTCAGGTTATAAGTGATAATTTGAGAGATGTTAGCGCAACATCTTCAAGTGCCTCAACTGCGGCAAATGAAGTTTTTGATGCATCCGTAGAATTATCCCATCAGGCTGAGAACCTTGCTAAAGAGGTAGATGAATTCATTGCAGAGATTAGAGGAGCTTAGGTTGGCTTAGCCTTTGCTTCTGCTTCGAGAGTCAAGAAGGCTTTGGTGCATTCCTATTGAACGAAGCTCTGCCTTTTGGGGGAACTTCTAGGTACATGCCATGCCCATCAAAGAGCCTGTATGTCTTATCCTTCGGCTTAGCGTTCTCAACTTGCTTTGCAGTTAGCTTTCCCATTGGCTCAAATCCTTTGGGGAAACAAATTATTTCCCTATTATCATGTTTCCCTTTTATTTCCCCTAAAAGAGTGGGATTTAACGAGACAGCATGATATTACATGAGACTATCTATAGCACAAAAAGCCTTGCGTGGCAAGGGGTTTGCGAGGCTGCGTGAGGTGATATGAGATGTAGTGAGATTGGTATGTTTGGCGACCCCTACGGGAATCGAACCCGTGTTCCCACCGTGAAAGGGTGGTGTCCTAACCGCTAGACGAAGGGGTCGCAAATCAGGAATAGGAGCTTTTAACAGATTGTTTTTGACACGTCAAAGATTTCTTTACAATTTTTGTCGAGATATTGCTTCTTTAAATTACGCTATGTGTATTATGTGTATGATGCATAGTTATCAAACCAACGAGTGATCAGCTAGATGGCTCAAAGTTCCAAGGTATATAAGATGAATTATGGGAATTTGGCCTAGATTGGAGAAATATTTTGCAAATGCGGTGTATATAAGCTATTAAATTCTGCGGCGCTTACTAGGTATTTATTAGCATACGTGTCGCAAAAACTTATTCCAAGCTGTTATGATAAAAGTCATATTCGTAAACTTATTATTGCTAATAATTGCTATGGCAATGCCATCTCTGGCTTTGGATGTTCCGACTTCGGCAGAGTCTGAAAGAATAACTCCACTGCAAAAGAGTCTTCTCCCTCAAAGAATAGGGGATGAGGACGTTAAAATGCCTAGGTCGCTATCGGGCTTAAGCACGCCGCCGAAAGGTGCAAAAGAAATTGTATTTGTTTTAAGGGGTGTAGAAGTTGATGGGATGACCGCATTTAGTAAGTCTGAAATATCAGCAATTTATGATAAATATCTGGATAAAGAGATAAGTTTAGACGTGATATGGTTAATAGCAAATGAAATTACCGAGAAGTATCATAATGAAGGTTATTTCTTGTCGCGGGCATTTATTCCTGCCCAAGAAACGGAAAGTGGTATAGTGATAATACGGGTTGTTGAGGGATACATAGGCGAAGTTATCCTCGATGATGATGATTTGAGTAATGAGTGGCTTATAAAGCGTGAAATCAGAAAAATTGCCGAAGCCAAGCCGATAAAAGCGCAAGAAATTGAGAGTTTTCTACTGAAATTGAATGATTTGCCGGGCGTAACTTTCAGAGCGGTTCTGGAGGCTTTGCTCGACAATGAGGGTGGAGTTAGGCTGAATCTTTTGGCAAATGATGAAGCTGGCGTGGGTATGATAAGTTATGATAATTTTGGTTCAAGATATTTGGGGCCATATCAATTGAATTTTAACTATCATGATAGCTTGATTTCCTTGCAAAATACGAATATTTCTCTACTCGCAACTACACCAAGTGATGAATTGAAATATATTGCTCTTAGTCATCAAATTCCGATTCTTGCAGGTTTGAATTTGGAGCTGGGTGGGAGTTATGTAAAGGCGGCTCCTGGGTTCTCGTTGGAAAATGATGAGATTCGGAGCGATTCTGTCAATGCTAGCTTGGGGCTTAATTACCAAGCCATTCGTCAGAGGGAAGAGAATCTGTTGCTAAACCTTGTATTGGATGCGAAGAATACCAATAGTGAAACTCTAGGTGCCCCATTAACGCGGGATAGAATTCGGGCACTGCGCTTTGGTGCTTATTATGATACATCAGACGAGTGGAGTGGTTATAATTATTTTAATTTTGTTGTTAGCCGTGGACTAGGCATTTTTGGCGCAAGTGAGGATGGTGATTTGAACTTATCACGCGCGCAAGCCGAGGAGGATTTTATAAAATTAGAGGCTTATTATACGCGTATGCAGACTGTAACTGATGATATTTTAGCCATTGCATCCGTTAGTGGGCAGCTATCCTCCGGAGCTTTGTTTTCCTCTGAAGAGTATGGCTATGGTGGCCAAGGATTTGGACGCGCTTATGATGCATCCGAAATTGCTGGAGATGAAGGTGTGTCTGCTTCTTTGGAAATGCGCTATTTAGGTGTTGAAAATATAGAAAATATAAGGCTAGTTCCATATGCTTTTTATGATATTGGGAGAGTGTATAACGATGATATTGCGCAAATAGGGCAAATCTCTGCAAGCTCCGCTGGGCTTGGAATTTATGCTGCGCATGAATCTGGAGTTGCGGTTAATTTAGGTGTTGCTTTGCCGCTTACGAAGACCACTGATGCGCCGCAGCTGGGAAGTGAGAAAAATCCAAGGATTTTGTTTAGCGTTAAGAAAACTTTCTAATTAAAATACAGTGGTTTATTAAGTCTGTGTTAACCTTGTTATGGTAGCATTATGTTATGGTATTACAACCAACAAGGGCTGAGCTTAAGAGGCTAGAGTCAAGGCTCGTAAGGGTTTCGCGCAATGTATCGCTTGCGGCGGCATTGTTTTGTAGTACCTCTCTTTCAGCGATGGCGAATCCTGAGGGGGGAGAGATTTCTTCCGGAAGTGCTGATATATCTGAATCTGGCACTAAGCTAGATATTCACCAGCATAGCAGCAAGGTTATTATAGATTGGCGCAGTTTTGACATTGATGTGAACGAGCATACCGAATTCCATCAGCCTTCAAATAATTCTGTAGCACTAAACCGCGTGAATAATGCGAATCCATCGCAAATCATGGGTAAATTAACCGCTAATGGCAATGTCATATTGGTTAACCCGGCAGGTATTAGGTTTGGCAAGGACTCGGTAATTGACGTAAATGGCCTTGTTGCGACAACATCTGATATCGATAATGATAAATTTATGAACAATCAGAAGCTTAGCTTCAATAAGCCGGGGAATCCTGATGCGAAAATCATTAATGAAGGGAGAATAACTGCAAAAGAGGCTGGTTTGGTTGGCTTAGTTGCGCCAAATGTTGAAAATAGTGGGGTTATCAGAGCTGGGTTAGGCAGGGTTGAACTTGCTTCTGGAGATAGTTTCGCGGTGGATATGTATGGTGACGGCTTGATGGAAATCGAGGTAAGCGAAGCCGTAAAGAGCCAGCTAATCAAGAACACAGGAACAATTGAAGCTGCAGGTGGTAGTATAATCCTAACCGCCGCAGCAGGGAAAAATATCGTCAATAGTCTGATAGATATTAAAGGGGAACTTAAAGCTCCTGCTGTTAAGCAAAAGAACGGCAAAATCTTTATTTATGCTGAAGGCTCAAATGCGGTCAGGAGAAATGTAAAAGCCGATAAAGATAAAAAACAGGGCAGCAGCACCGTAAAAATTGCCGATGCGGTTTTGGATGTGTCCGGCAAGAATGCTGGAGAGCAGGGCGGGGCAATTGAGATTTTGGCTGATAACATCGCAACTTTGGGGAATACATTAATTGACGCTTCGGGATTTAATGGTGGTGGTGATATTAAAATCGGTGGTGATTATCTTGGTACAGGTGATACGCCAAACGCAAAATTCTCATTCATCGGCTCGGGCACAAAAATCCACGCTGATTCAATTGGCGATGGCGATGCGGGTAGGGTGATTGTTTGGTCTGATGAAAGAACGGATTTTTATGGTTTAATCACAGCTTTAGCAAAAGGTGTTGGCGAAAGCGGGTTTGTTGAAACTTCAGGTAAGAATAAGCTTAATGTGAGCGGTCTAGCCTTAGCAAAAACATGGTTACTAGACCCCAACAACATCACTATTCAAACCGCAGGTTCGGATACAAATGTAAATGCTACTCCAAACTTCACAACCACAAATGATGCGGCGATAGTTACAACAGGTAGCATAGAAACAGCTCTTAATGCAGGCACAGACGTTTTGATTCAAACCAACTCCGCTGGCACGAATGCGGAGGGAGGACATATCACGGTTAATAATGCTATCAGTAAATCTGCCGGCGGCGATGCAACATTAACTCTTAAGGCGATTGGCGATATAATCTTTACATCAGGGGCAAATATAGTTTCTACGCTAAACAAGCTGAATATTGTTTTAAATTCCGACTCTGACGCAAATAGCGACGGTGCGATTAGCATAACCGGCGCAACTTTCACCACTAATGGCGGCAACATAACCTTAGGCGGCGGTGCAGACCCAACCACTGGCAAAGCTCATGGTAATGCAACTTATGCAAGCGGTGTAACTATTGATGGCTCTAACTTCACCACAGGCGCGGGGAATATAATAATAAACGGCGAGGGGGATGATGCTGGTGATAATAATTTTGGCGTAAGACTAACAAATACAAGTTCACTATCTTCAACAACGGGTAATATAACGCTGAGTGGTCAGGGTGGTAATGGTGGAGCTAGTAATTATGGGGTTTATATTGATGGTGATTCAGATGATACAAATGATGAAATTAGCACAGTTGATGGAGATATAAGTATTACTGGGGTTGGTGGCAATGGATCAAGCATTAGAAACTATGGTGTTTCTCTTGCTCTAGGTGCCCGTATAGTTTCATCCGGTACAGGCGCAAGTGCTGGAACTATTACAATCAATGGCACCGGCGGTGCCGGCTCTAGTTCTGATTACGGCGTTATTATCGATGGCGGCAACGATGCCACAAACCCCGATATTGAAAGTGGCTACGGCGATATTAGCATCACGGGAACCGGAGGAACAAATGGTAGTAATAATGCCGGTGTTTTTATTCAAAACAAAGCCGTTATATCTTCAACAGGAACAGGTGCAGATGCTGCAAACATTACGATAGTCGGTAATGGTGCTGCGAGTGGCACTGATTCACAATATGGCGTGATTATTGATGGTGATGTAGATGATGACAATAATGAAGTAATAACAATTGATGGTGATATTAGTATTACCGGTGTTGGTGGCAACAGCTCTGGCTCAAATAATAATGGTATCTATATGTTGAACAATGCTGGCATTGTTTCCGCAGGAACGGGTGCGGACGCGGGTACAATCACATTGGATGGAACAGGCGGAGTTGGTACAAGTAATAATTTTGGTATTGTAATTAATGGTGGTAATTCTGAAACCAACACAGATATTAGCTCCATTGATGGAGCGATTAGCCTAACTGGCTTAGGTGGTAGCGGCTCTAGCTTCACCAACCATGGTATTTGGCTTTCAAATAAGGCTAAAATATCCTCAACAGGCGCAGATGCAGCTAATGCAGCAACTATAACAATTAACGGCACCGCCGGCGCTGGCACAGGCTCAGATTATGGTATTAAAATTGATGGTGATCTTAGTGCTACAAATAAGGAAATAGAAAGTGTAGCCGGTGATATCAGTATAACCGGTATAGGCGGAGGGAGTGGGAATAATAATTTCGGATTATATCTTTATAACCTCGCACAAATTGCCTCCACAGGGTTAGGAGCAAATGCAGCAAACATCACTATAAGCGGTACGGGTAGCAATGTCGGTGCAAGTAGTAACTATGGTGTGCGTATAGATGGTGGTGCTGATGATACAAATAATGAAATAACCACTATAGATGGTGATATCAGCGTTACTGGTATAGGCGGTAATGGTAGCTCCAATAACAATAGTGGCATTTACTTGTTGAATAGAGTCGGTATTGCTTCAACTGGAACGGGAGCTGGTGCAGGGAATATAACATTAATTGGTACGGGTGGTACTGGTACAAGCAACAATCACGGTGTTTATATTGATGGTGGCGGCTCCGCTACCAATAAGGATTTTAGCAGCGTAGCGGGAAATATCAGTATAACTGGCGTGGGTAATGGAACTAGCGGCAAGGGCTTATATTTTTATAATAATGCATTAGCTGAAATTACAGGCGCTGGAATTTTGTCACTTACGGGTGCAGGCGCTGGTGCTAGTAACGTTGAAATAAATGCAACTTCGTCTGCTGTTGCAAAGAACCTAACAATCCGCGCAGATAGCCTAACCTTAAGCGGAATAATTGACGGTGATGATACAGGTATATTCACCTATGAACAATATACAACAGGCAACACCTTAGACGCTGGTGATGGCGGAACAGGTGATGTTATTTTGACTGATGCATTCATCACATTAATGCGAGCAGAGTTTGCAGATTTTGTATTTGGTCGCAGCGATGGCGGTGTAGTTACAGATTATATAAATACTTGGGATGGTGATGTTACCTTTAGAACAGGTGGTGATTTCACCAGCAATGCAAACATTGCAATTGATGCTGATTACACTGTTGAAGCTGCTGGAAACATAATATTTACCCATGATATTACCTCAAGCGGTGGTGCAACAAACATCACCCTAAATTCAGATAAAGATGCAGATTCAGATGGCGCAATAAGCATCACAGGTTCAACATTCACTAGCAATGGCGGCAACATAACCCTTGGCGGCGGCGCAGATCCGACAACGGGCAAAGCTCATGGTAATGCAACATATGCAGCTGGTGTAACTATTGATGGCACCACCCTAACTTCAGGCGCAGGCAACATTATCATCAACGGCGAAGGCGATGATGCTGATTCTGATAATTATGGTGTATATCTAACAGGTACAAGCTCACTAATTTCGACAACAGGTGATATTACCTTGGATGGTAAAGGCGGAGGGGGTGTTGATAATAATTATGGTGTGTATATATACGGTAATAGCGCCACTACAAACAAGGATATAACAAGTACTGATGGAGATATTCTAATTACCGGTTTAGGTGGCAATGCTACAGGCCAAAAAAATACTGGTATATATATGGATCGTGGGGCAGTTATACAGTCAACGGGAACAGGCGCAGGCGCTAGCACAATAACATTGGACGGAAACGGCGGCACGGGAACTGAGAAGAACTATGGTGTTTCTATAGAGAGTGGTGGTGGGAAGCTTTCTAAAATTACCAGTATAGACGGCAACATAGATATTGATGGTGTTGGTGGCAATGGGACAGGAAATAATAATACGGGGGTTGATATAAGCACAAGCCAGATTTCTTCAACAGGCACAGATGATACAAATGCAGCAAATATAGATATTGATGGTACAAGTGGGATTGGCGCAGGTCAGCATAATATTGGCGTGCTGATAAATGGCAATTTTACAACAACGAATAATGTTGAAACCAATAAGGGTGATATTAATATTACAGGCCTATCACAAGGAGGAGTTTGGGGAGTAGGAGTTAGGGTGACTGCAAGAGGGTATGTTACATCTCTTGGAACAGGTACTGGTGCTGGTACTATCACAATTGATGGCACAGGCAGCTCAACAGGAGCGTCACAGGTTCATGGTGTTTATTTTGTAAATAGGGGGGCAGTAAAAAGCGTGGATGGTGATGCTTTTGTAACCGGAACTGCGGGAAATGCGAATAGCGGTACCATAAATTTTTATGGACAATCTGAGGATATAGCAACCCTAACAGGTGATTCTGATATTACTTTTACCGCAACTAATGGAGATTTTTTTGAAACTGGAACAAATACATTCTCTACAAACCGCGATGTTGATGGTGGCAACATTACATTCATCACGCAAAATTCAAATGATTTAACATTAACTGGCGGTGTATTCACCCAAACAGGTGGCGGTGTAATTAATTTAAATTCTGATGGCAATGTTAATTTTTCATCAACTGGTGGTCTTAACCTAGGCACAGTATCTGGTGACAGCATATCGATTCAAACCACGGCAGCTGATGCAGATATCACGTTAAACGGCACGGTAACGGCAACGGATGCGGGTAATAGTTTGGTTTTGGCATCGGGTAGGAATTTCATCAATAACGTGGATGCAAACGTGCTTGATGCTGGAGCAGGTAGATGGTTGGTCTATTCAGCAACTCCTGCGAATAATACTAAGGGCGGTTTAACATCAGATTTCAAACTTTATAACAAAACCTATGCAGGCTATGCACCGGCTAGTGTTGCAGAAAGTAATGACGGGTTTTTATATAGCGTTGCTCCAACACTCACAGTAACGGCAGATGATACCTCACGCGCCTATGGTGATGCTAATAGCCTTACATACACAATCTCAGGCTTTTTAGATGGCGACACAGAAGGTTCAGCAACAAGTGGAACTGCATCAGCAACATCTGCAGCAAATGCAACAAGCAATGTTGGTGATTATACAATAACCTCAGCAGTTGGTACATTAGCTTCAGCTCTTGGGTATAGCTTCAACTATGTGGATGGCACATTGACGGTGAACAAAGCAGTGTTGACGGCAACGGCCTCGGATGGCAGCCGTGCCTATGGTGATGCAAATCCGGCATTGACGGTGGGTTATACTGG
>PCXJ01000068.1 GCA_002787615.1 Alphaproteobacteria bacterium CG11_big_fil_rev_8_21_14_0_20_44_7 | reverse complement strand
TCCGATTGTAATATTTGCAACAAAACCAAGTGCCAGAAATATGGTGAGGATAAAACTTGCCAGAAAAATAATCAATTTGCTGTAGCGGGCTTTGAGATTCTCAAATAACGCAAATATAAGGCTGATATTCAGCAAAATTGCAAAAGCATGGGCAGGGTAAAAATGGTTTGGCCAACCCATTTGCTGAGCCTGCACCGTGATTAATGCCGCCGTATTGCACACCCAAAACAGCCAGATTCTGCGATTCAAACATTTGCGGCAAAAGAAGAATATCATCCAGAAGCTCACTTGCGCAAGAATCACACTGCCATAAATATATAGAAAAACCTTCCAGAAATTATATTTAAAACCACCATAAAATTCCAGAACCCACGGAAAAACTTCAAACGCATAATTGCGCTCAATCAGCAGCAAATATAAGATATATAACAGCAGCATAATGCCGATTATAAAATTCTCACGGATAAATAATTTCGTAATATCACGCTTATAAATTGCATAAAAAATCGCCGCCATTGCCCAGATGAGCAGATAAAACGGTTTGAGAGCCAGCCCGAATGATGCGAATAGCGCCGCAAAGATTGTGAGATTCTTATGCCCCTCACGCCCCTCGCCCAAAAGCAGCAAATATGGCAAAGCGAATATCAGCATAAAATGCTCACGCTGCCCAAAATTCACCCCCGCATAAAAAGTCAGCGCGAATATCAAGGCCAAGCGCAGCCAGTTTTCCTGCGTAATTTTGAAGCACGCCCAGAGAGAAATCAGGGTAAGTAACGCAACAAAGGCAACAAAGCAAATTTGCGCAGAAACACCCAATATTTTTCCAATAAAAACCGGAATCATATTGAGGTAAACAATCAATGGCGGATTGGATTCTATCACCTCAACATTCAACACTTCCCCATTTAGCACACGTTCTGCCGCATATTGCAGCCAGCTAATATCACTACCCTGAAACCCCATAACCTGCGGGATAATCGTTGCGATCAGGAAGAATCCACCAAAAAATAACATTGTATTATTTTTTATCATGCGCCATATATAGTGCATGAAAGCATATGATGTAAATGACTTGGAAGAAAAAACCCTGACCAAACCAAAAGGCGTGATTTTTGACTGGGATAATACACTGGTTGATACTTGGCCGATTATCCACACCTCGCTAGTGCAAACTTTTGAACATATGGGTGCAAAACCATGGACGATTGAGGAAACTAAGCAAAATGTCGGACGTTCCTTGCGCGACCATTTCCCGAAATTATTCGGTGATAAATGGCAAGAAGCCGGGCAGATTTATTCCGATAATTATCGCAAAAACCACCTCGATACACTCACCCCGCTTGAAGGCGCGCTGGATTTAATGGAATATCTCGCCACTACTAATATTTTCCGCGCCGTGGTCAGCAACAAGCAAGGGCCGGTTTTGCGCATGGAATCAAGTCATATGGGCTGGGATAAATATTTTGATAAAATCACCGGTGCAACTGATGCTGAGCGTGACAAGCCATACCCCGACCCTGCCTTCCATGCATTAAAGCCAAGCGGCTTAAATCCGGGAAAACATATCTGGTTTATCGGAGATTCAATAATTGATGTTGAGTGCGCCATCGCCGCCGGAATGACTCCCATAGTATATAAGGATACTGGGCTTGCCAAAAATTTTGCAGAGCAAGCATTTCTTGTAGATTCTCATCAGGAATTGAAGCAATTATTCACTGAGGCATTATCTAAATGAGCATTGTTGATGTAGACAGAGCTGCATTTGAATTACGACATGGACGGGAAGTTGAAATTGACGGACAAATCATAATTCATCCTGAGTTTTTGACTGAAAAAATCTGGCAAAATCTAGCCACGCAAAATCTCAAACTTTTAGTCACCCCATTGCGGGCAAAAGCGATTTTTAATCAGGAATTTACTGCATCGGTAGAAATAAAATTATCAGATTTGAGCCTGCAAGATGTGGTTTTGCTTGTTGCTGGGCATAGTAATGCCAACCCAAAATATCTGGAAAATGCTACTGAACAAAATACCACAGCGCTTAAACTGGCAAGAATTGCGGAGTTATTACCATGCGCAATTATTCTGGAAAATTCAGAAGATGCATATAAAATTAGCGCGGCGGACATTATGAGCTATAAAGAGGATGAAAATAATTCGCTCTTTCTGGCAGCCGAAACTCCGCTAAAACTCGCCGATGCCAAAAAAGCCTATATAAAAGCCTTCCGCCCCAAAAGCGGCAATTCTGAACATTTAGCAATTATCATCGGGGATATATCAGAAAACCCGCTAATGCGTATCCACTCCTCCTGCTATACGGGTGACTTACTGGGCAGCCTCGCTTGTGATTGCGGCGACCAGTTGCGCGAATGCATAAAGCTGATGGATAAGCAGGGCGGCGGAATTATCCTATATTTATTGCAGGAAGGGCGCGGAATCGGGCTTATCAACAAACTGCGTGCGTATCAATTGCAGAAAAGTGGAATGGATACGGTAGAAGCCAATGAATTCTTGGGATTTGATGATGAGGAGCGCGGTTTTGAATCGGCAGCTAACATGCTGAAAATCCTTGGAATTACATCTGTACAAATCGTCACAAACAATCCTAAAAAAGCACAAGATATTGAAAATTTGGGCATAAAAGTGACAAATCGGGTGCCATTACTAGTATCTCATGAGCATAATGAGCAATATTTGCAGGTCAAATCGGCAAAATCTGGACATATCATAGATTAGAGAATTAAATACATTAATAGTTTATCAACTATCTTATGCTAAAACTTATCTACTATGACACCAGAAGAAGAAAATAAAATTATCGATACATGGGCGCAACATGCCATGAAATCTATGACTGAGCGCAAGGTGCAGCCATTGCCCGAGAATTATTCGATATGGTTTGAATATGCTCGCGGCAGTAATAAAAAGCTAATACAGGCTGTAGATAAGCTGGTGGCCGACAAAAAAGATTTTGACCGCTCCGTTACCAGAGATTTATATAACACTTTCATACTCAAAGAAGTAAATACCAGAATTGTTGAAGAAGCGAGCAGCCGCGTGCAAAAGATCATGTCAGGCGTTCTAAAAACTATTGAAACCTCCGCCGAAGGCACAGAAAATTATGGCAAGCAGCTTGATGAATTTACAAATGACCTTGCCGCCGCCGGAAATGAAGATATTGCAAAATTTATTGAAAAAATTGTTACCAAAACCAGTGATTTGAAGAGCAAAGGTCTGGAGCTAAATAAGCAACTCAAACAGTCGCGGGAAGAGGTTGAAGTGCTGAAAGTGAATCTGGAGGAAGTATCTTCCCAAGTAGCGCTTGATGCCCTCACCGGAATTGCCAATCGCAAGGCTTTTGATGAAAGCATAATCCGCATGATGGCGGAAGCCAAGGAAACCGGAAAGGATTTATGCCTGCTGATGGTTGATGTGGATCATTTCAAGAAGTTCAATGATAATTACGGGCATCTTTTAGGCGACCAAGTATTACGCATCGTTGCCAGCGTTCTCAAAGACGTAATTCGCGGTAAGGATTTCGTATCACGCTTTGGTGGTGAAGAATTTGCTCTGCTTTTGCCCGAAACTCCGCTTAACGGTGCGCAAATTGTGGCAGAAAATATCCGGCGCTCCATCGCTAGCAAGGAATTAAAAAGGAAAGATACCGGCGAAAGCTATGGTAAACTAACGGTTTCACTCGGCGTATCATGTTTACGCCATCGTTTTGACAAAGTTGATGATTTTATTGAAAGAGCAGATAAAGCATTGTATACTTCCAAAGATAGAGGAAGAAACACTGTTACCGTAGAAAGCTAATGTTCAATAATTTTATTAAAGTATCCAATATCGAGAAATTCTCCGAGAAGGTCACTCCTGTTATGTATATAGCGGGTGGGATTGCATTGATGCTAGGCCTGATTCTCGCCTTCACTACCGAAACCGACCCATTGCAGGGCGGTTCTATCATGCGGATTATGTATGTGCATGTGCCCGCCGCATGGCTGGCTATGTTCGCCTACGCATTTATGGGAATTTTCAGCGCAGGTTATTTGATATGGCGCAATCCGCTTAATTATCTAATTGCAAAATCCGCCGCACCGATTGGTGCTGTTTTTGCCGCAACTTGCCTGATAACCGGTTCGATATGGGGCTATCCGACATGGGGAACATGGTGGGTTTGGGATGCACGCCTAACATCTATGCTGATATTATTCTTTATGTATCTTGGCTATCTTGGGCTTTCCGGCGCTTTCCATGAGGAAGAAAAAGAGGCTAAATCATCTTCTATCCTTGCTGTTGTCGGGCTGATAAATCTGCCTATAATCAAATATTCGGTTGAATGGTGGAACACATTGCACCAACCTGCCAGCGTTTTTCGGGTTGATGGGCCTTCAATCCATTCTTCCATGCTATTGCCGCTATTTTTGATGGCGATTGCAAGCTTGTGCATATTCCTACTAATATTATCGGCGAAATTGCGTAGCGAAATCATTGAGCGCAAATTATCGCGCGGCTAGGCCAAATAAATATTAGTTAAAAACATTGCACATCTTATTGTAATTACTGTATTATCGCCAGCCTATGCTTTTTCCCAGAGAATTTGTCGAACAAATCAAAGATAGAATCAATATTTCGGAAGTCGTGCGCCGCCGCGTCAACTTGAAGCAACGCGGAAATGAACATAGCGGGCTTTGCCCATTTCATAACGAAAAAACTCCATCATTCACAGTTAATGACGAAAAAGGCTTTTACCATTGCTTCGGCTGCGGCGCACATGGGAATTTGTTTGATTTCGTGATGCGTACAGAGGGGATGAACTTCCCCGAAGCGATTGAAAAATTAGCATTTGAGCTGAATATGACAATGCCGAAAAAAGATGCACAGGCAGCCGCCAAATATGACAGATATTCCGAGCTTCTACGTTGTGCAGAAACTGCTTGCGAATGGTTTCAGGATAATTTGCGGAAATCTTACGGCGCAAATGCCCGTGATTATTTGAAACAGCGCGGATTAAATCCGGAAATTATTGAACGCTTTAAACTCGGATTCGCCCCCGATGAGCGCGGAGCATTGCAAAAACATCTGGAAAGCAAAGGATTCTCTCTCAAAGACATGCAGGAAATCGGCTTGGTGAAAAACGGTTATGAATATTTCCGTGGTCGCGTGATATTCACCATCACCAATTCAAAAGGCCAGCCGATTGCATTTGGCGGGCGTTCTCTGGATGGCTCTGAGCCTAAATATCTCAACTCGCCGGAAACCGAGATTTTCCACAAAAGGCGTGTACTTTTCGCCAAATCCATCTCGCGCAGGGCAGCGCATGAAAAAGGTGAACTGATTGTTACTGAGGGCTATATGGATGTGATTTCACTCAACCAATCAGGGTTTAACAATGCCGTTGCTCCGCTCGGAACATCTCTCAGCCATGAACATATGGAAGAGTTATGGAAAATCTGCCCCGAACCAACTTTATGCTTTGATGGAGATAATGCCGGAAAAAATGCGATGATTCGTGCCGCAAATCTTGCCCTACCCATGCTCAAACCCGGATTCTCATTGAAGTTCGTACAATTGCCAAAAGGCCAAGATCCGGATGATATTGTTAGAAAAGATGCCGGAATGTTCAGAAATTTGCTGAACAGCGCCACTCCATTATCACAAAAATTATATGAATCAGAGCGCGATAAAAAGCTAGTGAAAACCCCTGAGCAACAGGCTGATTTTAATGCAAGGCTAGTAAAACTAGCAGAGCAAATTCAGGATAAAGAGGTTTCACAGAATTATCGCAGATATTTCTCCGAAAGTTTATGGAATGAATTTAAAACCCGCAAAGGCAAGGATTCCCGCACAAATAAATCATCTTCCAGAGATATTGGTGGAATCGCCGCCGTAGATAGCAATGAGCTAGAGAAGCTGGAGCAGCTTAAACTCGCATTATTCGGGATTATCTGCAAAAATCCAGAATTGCTGGAGAACTCTTCTATTGAGGAAGAATTTATGAATTTAGAGTTTCAGACACTTGAAATTGATGAAGTGAGGCAAGATATTATAGAAAACATAGGGATAAATGAAAAAAATGAGGTAAATCTTGAAGAATTAATCAAATCTCTTGACGGACAAGCAAAGAGATATATAAAAGCTGGTGCGGATTTTTCCGTAAGACATGGAGCAGCAGAACAGGCCTATAAAGTTACTCTTGAGCAGTACAGGCAGCAAATTATCGAAGCTGAGCATGCAAATCTGAAAGGCGAATCTGAGGATGAATTCCTCAGGCTACAACAGCACTTTAATGAATTAATATCATACCAGGAAAAAATAAACGCAAGTCATGAAGATTAAAGACCTATGGCTGAAAATGACTGACAGCGATCATAAAGATATGAGTGGAAAACCTATGGCTAAGAAAAAAACAGAAACTAAAAAGGCAGCAACAACAAAATCTGCCAAATCTCCGGCAAAGAAATCTACCGCAAAATCGGTGGCAAAGAAACCCGTGCCTAATAAAGTGGCTGTAAAAAAAGCGGTAAAAAAGCCGGATACAAAGAAAAAACTTGCAAAAGCAGCGCCGGCAAAGAAAAAAGAGGTGCAGAAACAGCCTGCCAAAAAAGCGGAGAAGAAAGAGAGCAAAAAGCCTTCGGCAAAAGTAACTGCGAAAGCACCCGCAAAAAAACCTGCGAAAAAAATTGAAGAGAAAAAAACCAAGATTCAGAAGTCTGAAACAAAAAGCGTAACGAAGAAAGAAATGAAAACCGAAGCCAATAAGCCCACAAAGCAAACCACTAAAAAAGCTACCAAGAAAACTCCGCAAGAAATAGAGGAAAAGAAGGCAGCAACACAAGCTGCAGAAATGAAGGAAGAAATCAAATCAATTTTCCGCAAACTTGTTGCCAAAGCCAAGGAAAAGAATTTCCTTACCTATGACGAGATTAATCGCGCCCTACCGAATGACAAATTCTCCACCGATATTGTCGATGAATTTATCACCAAACTAACTGAAGCGAACATCCGCATATACGAGAATGCCGATGAATATCTTGAAAGCGAAGAAGCTGAGACAGAGAGCAATGATGATAATCTAGGCAGAACGGATGACCCTGTGCGCCTTTATTTGCGTGAAATGGGCGGAGTTGAACTACTCTCCCGCGAAGGTGAGATTGAAATTGCAAAACGCATAGAAGTCAGCCGCGATAAAATGCTGGAAGCGCTTTTTGAAACTCCGCTGGCATTGCGCACACTCATAAAATGGCGCGATGATTTGAATGAAGGCGAGCTTTTGCTAAGAAATTTCCTTGATCTGGATGCAACTTATGGCGCAGGCCCCGGCAACACTCCGGAAGTCGTATATGGAGATGACAGAGATTCTGACGAAGTAAAAACTAAGAATGCCGAAAAGCTAAAACTAGAAACCGAAGAGAAAGACAAGAAAGCAAAGAAGTCTGATGATAAAGACGATGATGACGATGATGACGAAGATGAAGAGGAAGAAGAATCATCAGATTATGAAGAGGAAGAAGAGGATTTTGACGATACAAATGTTTCCCTAGCCGCAATGGAAGAAAAGCTAATGCCGATTGTGACCGAAGCATTGGAGCTTGCTTGCGACGCCGCGAAAGCATTGCTGAAAATTCAGGAGTCTAAGCTTGAAACAACTCTGGAAAAGAAGGATATCACTCCGCAAAAAGCCAAGAAATATATTGAGCTAAAAGCAGCTCTCCTACTTGCGCTGGATGAAATCCGCTTTGATAATAATGTTATCGAACAAATGCTTGAAGAGCTTTATAACACCAGCAGAAAGATTCTTTCTCTCGAAGGTGAGATTATGAAACTCGCTGAAAAGCATAAAGTAAAACGCAAAGCTTTTCTGGAAAATTATCTCGGACATGAACTGGATGAGGAATGGTTCAAAATTGTTGGCAAACTCAAAACCAAAGGCTGGAAAGAGTTTGTTACTGAAGAGAAAGAAGGTGTTGATTTAATCCGCGACGAACTAAGAACAACAGCCCATAAAATTGGCTTGGATATCAGCGCATTCAAGAAACTCGTACAAGCCGTGCAAAAAGGTGAGCGCGATAGTAATCAAGCGAAGAAAGAGATGATTGAGGCGAATTTGCGTCTGGTTATTTCGATTGCTAAAAAATATACAAATCGCGGGCTG
>PCXJ01000118.1 GCA_002787615.1 Alphaproteobacteria bacterium CG11_big_fil_rev_8_21_14_0_20_44_7 | reverse complement strand
TGCTGGAGCTTGCAGAATTAATCCGAAAGCGTGCGGGGGATAATAAATATAATTTAGTGCAAGCTCTCAACATGGCGCGTGAATTGGCGAATTTGCTGGATGAAGCGCAAAATAAAGATGTGGCGCTGGAGAAATTGCAAGAAATTATGCCCGATGATTTTAGCGATTATTGGCAGCAAATTGTGGATTTTTTGAAAGTTGTTACCGAGGTTTGGCAGCAGAAAAAAGCGGATGAGGGGATTGTTGAGCCGGTGGAGCGGAGAAATCAACTATTGCGCAATGCGGCTGAATATTGGCGCGCAAATCCGCCGAAAAATCCGGTGATTATTGCCGGAACAACCGGAACGGTGAATGCTACAATTGAGCTGATATCCTCGGTTATCGCGGCGGAGAAGGGATATTTGGTGCTGCATGGGCTGGATAGAAATTTGAGCCAAAAGGATTTTCGTGAGATTGATGAAAGCCACCCGCAATATAATCTGGCGAATATGCTAAGATCCCTGAAATATGAGCCGCAACAAGTGCAGCAATGGCAGGATTTTGAAATTACCGCGCGGGAAAAACTGATTTCCGCCTCGCTGTTTTCGGCTGAAAAATCACATGAGTGGCGGGATGTTGATTATAGCTTGGGTGCGGGCAAAATGTCGCTAATCAATGCGCGGAATATTGAGGAGGAGGCGACAGCAATCGCACTCGCTCTGCGCGAAGTTTTGCAAGTGCCGAACAAGCGGGCGATGTTAGTGACGAATAACCGCAATCTGGCGCGGCGGGTGGCGCTAAAAATGCGCTTATGGAAAATCAATATCAATGACTCAGCCGGACAGGAGATGCTTACTCTGCCTAGCGCAAATTTCCTGATTCATCTGGCGGAGATGGCCGAATCTGCCTTAGGCCCGCTAAAAGTTCTGGCGTTCTTCAAGCATCCATTTGTGCCTGTAGAATATAAGGCAAAAATCCGTGAAGTAGAAATTGAGAAATTGCGAGGGCTGCGTCAGGATAATTTATGCCTCGCAGATTTGCAGATTGAAATTGAAGGATTTGAGGAGTTTGCAGCTTTATTTAAAAGGAAAAATATTAGATTCAGAGAGCTGCTTGATGAGCATCTGAAACTGGCAGAAAATATTGCGCTAAAAGGCAGTTTGTGGGATGGGTACGGCAAAAAACTGGCCGAATTTCTGGCAAGTTTGCGCGCGGATATCAGTGAGGATTATCAGATTGATCCGATATTATATCCCGAAATCTTGCGTAGTTTTTTCATGGCAGAAAGCTGGTATCCGGAATTTGGTCAGCATCCGCGCCTAGACATATTAAGCCCGATAGAAGCGCGTTTGCTGGGAGCTGATATGGTGATTATTGCGGGGCTGAATGAGGGAAATATGCCGCAATTGCCGAGCAATGATTCCTTCCTAAATCAGCAGATTCGCAGGCAATTAGGGCTGGATTTGCTGGAAAGGAGAATCGGCCAGCAAGCCCATGATTTTGAATTGATGGCGCAAACTGATGAGTTGATTTTGAGCCGCTCATTGAAGGAAGATGGTTCTCCCGCCTTGCCCTCACGCTTTCTGGAAAGCCTGCGCGCGGTGACTGATATTGATGACAATCAACGTTATATTTCTCTGGCGAATAGCTGGCAACATCCAGAAAGCATTATGCCCTGTGCGCAACCTGCGCCAAAACCTCCGGTTTCTGCGCGTCCTCAGGCTTTGCATGTGACGAGTATCAGTAAATTAATGCGTGACCCGTATGTGGTTTATGCCAATAAAATCTTATGGCTGAAAAAGCTCGATGACATTGATGAGGAGCTAAGCCCTGCTGATTTCGGCAATTTTGTGCATTCTGCGATTGAAGATTTTGCGCGGAAAAATAGCGATAATCTGGAAGATTTGCTGAGCTGCGGGCGTGAGATTTTGAAAGATAAATATGATGGAAAGCTAGGTGTGGAAACATTTTGGTGGCCGCGCTTTGTAAGAATCGCTGAATGGCTGGTTGAGCGACAAGGACGGCAGGACGGCAAAAAAATATTGATAGAGGCGAGCGAGTCATGGTTGATAAAAACGGCTAGAGGTGATTTTACCCTGAGCGCAAAAGCTGACAGGGTGGAAATTGGCGATGAAATAACGATTATTGATTATAAAACCGGCGGCGTGCCATCGAAGAAAGATGTCGAGGCCGGACTTGAGCCGCAATTGCCGCTGGAGGCGATTATATTTGGTAAAAAATACGGTAAAAAGACGAGGGATATGCAATATTGGCAGGTGAAAGGGCTGGTGAATGATGTGGCGAAAATTCACTCAGTTAGCCAAAAGGATAAATCCTGCGAGGATATTGCTGCAGAGGCAGAAGTGGGAGTCACCGCGCTTGTTGAGAAGTTTTATGATGAAAATACGCCGTATTTGGCAACGCCGCGTCCGACTGTGGCGCTCAAATATAATGATTACGAACATCTGATTCGCAATCGGGAGTGGGATTTCTGATGAGTATAACCACAGCCCAAAAACTCGCAAGTGAGCCAGCAATTTCCGCCCGTGTTTCTGCCAATGCCGGAACGGGAAAAACCAGCGTGTTGACGAATCGCGTATTGCGTTTGCTGCTGGATGGCGTTGCGCCGGGCAAGGTTTTATGCTTAACATACACCAAAGCCGCCGCCGCAGAAATGTCAGCCAGAATCACCCAAAGGTTGAAAATTTGGGTCAAGGCGGGAGATGCCGAGTTGGTGGCGGATTTGCAAGATTTAATCGGAAAATTGCCCGACGCCGCATTGCTAAAACGCGCACGCAGCCTGTTTGTTGCCAAACTAAACTCAATGCCACCGCCGCGCATACAAACTATTCACTCATTTTGTCAGGAGGTTTTGCAGCGTTTTTCCATCGAAGCAAATGTGCCGACAAATTTCAAAGTTCTGGATGATATTTCCTCAAAAGAGCTGCTGAAGGAGGCGCGGCAAAGGCTGCTTTCTAAAAAGCAAGATGATAAAAAACTAGCGGAAGTTATTGATTATATTGCTGAAAACTCATCGGAAACCAAATTTTATGATGTTTTAAATGAGGTGATTTCTAAGCGAAATAAAATCCGTAAATTGGGGCTGGCAGATTTTAACTTTGAGAATCTTTATATAAAACATAATGTTGCGCCCAATACTTTACCTAAAGATTTAATTGCTGAGATGCTGAATTTTGATAAATCGGCAATGAATAAATATACAGAAGCGCTTGAGAAATATGGCAAAAAAATTGCGCAAAAGCACTTGGTAAAACTGGAGCAAATCATCTTGCAGCGTGACGGGCTGGCATATGCGAATTTCTATTTTAAGGATGATAATAGCGAGTATACGCTGAAGCATTTGGCAGGAAATAAGGAGGTTAGCGAGAATTTTGCCGGATTTGAGGAGTTTATGGCCACTGAGTTTGAGCGGCTGGGCGGCTTGCTGGATAAGTATCGCAGCCTGAAATTGCTAAAATTCACTGAATGTGTTTATGCTCTTGCAGCGCAATTTTTGCAAATTTATGATGATTTGAAATTCCGTCAGGGCAGGCTGGATTATGAGGATTTGATATATTTTACCAAGGAATTGCTAAATAAATCCAACGCCGCACAATGGGTTCTATACAAGCTGGATGGCGGTATTGAGCATATTCTGATTGATGAGGCGCAGGATACCAGCCCCGACCAATGGGCGATTGCGGAAATCCTGACTGATGAATTTTTCTCCGGCGAAAACGCGCATAATAATAATCGCACTATTTTTATTGTCGGCGATGAGAAGCAATCTATCTATCGCTTTCAGGGGGCAGACCCGAAATCTTTCGGGCGGGTTAGTACCAAATTGGCGCAAAAAGCCACAATCGCAGAGAAGGAATGGCATGAAATTCCGCTCGATATCTCTTTTCGCTCTGTGGATGTAGTGCTGCAACTCACCGATAAGATTTTTAATGATGAAAATTATCGCAAATATGTGAGTTTTTCAGGAAAGGAAATCCTGCATAATATTTCGCGTCAAGGGCAGGCGGGTAGGGTGGAGCTGTGGCCGCTGATAACTGAGAGTGGGAGCAAGGCGATTCCGAACTGGGAAATTCCGCTGACGCATAGTAAATATACTAGTGCCGAGGCAGAAATCGCAGAGAAGATAGCCTCGCAAATCAAGGGTTGGCTTGATAATGGGCGGAAATTGGCTTCACAAGATCGCAAAATTGAGCCGGGTGATATCATGATTTTGCTGCGTAAACGCTCAAGCCTTGCCGATTCGCTCATCCGCAAATTGAAGGCGAAAAATATTCCGGTGAGCGGTGCGGATAGGATGGTGCTGACCGAGCATATAGCAGTGCAGGATTTGCTGGCTTTGTGCAAGTTTTTGCTATTGCCGCAGGATGATTATTCGCTGGCTTGCGCGCTGAAATCTCCATTGTTTGGAATATCTGAGGATGAACTTTTTGGGATTTGCCGAGGGCGTGGCAAGGGATTTTCTATTATAAGCTATTTAGAAAAAGAAAGTAAATATAATGAGTTATATAAAGAACTTAATGCATTACTCCAAATTGTTGATTTCCTGCCACCATCAGAATTATTCATCCATATGCTTGATATTATGGGCGGGCGGAAGAAGTTGATTTCCCGCCTCGGCGATGAGGTGAACGACCCGCTTGATGAGCTGCTGGCGCATGCTGAATATTTTGAATCCAACCACACCTCATCATTGCAGGAATTTATTTATTGGTTGGAAAATGGCGTTTCAGAAATCAAACGTGACATGGAGCAGCAGGGAAATGAGGTGCGGATTATGACGATTCACGGCGCAAAAGGGCTGCAAGCGCCAATCGTATTTTTGCCCGACACAACTTCCAATCCGGTTGACAAGAGCAAGAATCCCAACCTTCTTGAGGATGATGAAGGTTATTTTTACGCTCCGCCTAACTCAAAGCTTTACAATAAGTTTGCAATGCAACTTGTTGATGAATATCAGGAAAATGCGCTAGAAGAATATTTCAGGCTGCTCTATGTCGCAATCACCCGCGCCGAAGATGAGCTATATATTTGCGGAAAAATTAGCAAAAAAGATGAGGAAAATGAGGGTAAACTCAAGGAAAATTGCTGGTATAATGTGATAAAAACTAAGATGGAAGAGCTGGGAGAAAGTGATGGTGATGTGCTGGTTTTTAAATCTGAACAAAATGTTACGCCGAATAAAAGTATGAAAAAACAAATGGTTAAGGCGCGTGCGCAAATTCCGCAATATTTATATGAGGAGGCGGCGCAAGAGCAGGGAGGTGCTTTTACGGAAATGCCGACAGAGAAAAATCCGCAAAATCTGGATGCAATTGCGCGCGGAGTCAAAATCCATAAATTTCTCGAATTTTATAACTCGAATATTGAGGTTGATAAGGGCGAGCTGGCGAATAAGTTCTTTGAGGACAAGCAAATCGCAGAGGAAATTTTGCAAGTTTTGGAGCGGGAAGAATTTCAGGAGATTTTTGATAAAGAAAAATCATTTGCCGAAGTGGGAATCGCGGGAATTGTTGAGGGCAAGCAGGTTAATGGGCAAATCGACAGATTGCTGGTGACGGATAATGAGGTGGTGATTATCGATTTCAAAACCTCCGCCGAAAAACCGCAAGCCATGCCGAAGAAATATATTGAGCAAATGCGCGGCTATAAGAGCCTGATTTCCGACATATATCCGAATCATGTGGTAACTGCAAAAATATTATGGACTTCGGTGCCGATGCTGGAGAGTGTTGACATCGCCTAACGCGTGATTATATTGATATTATATAACAATAAATAAACGGAGCAGGCCATGGGCGCACAAAAAATAAGCGATAATGAATTTGAACAAGAAGTATTGAAATCCGGCGAGCCGGTTCTGGTGGATTTCTGGGCAGAATGGTGCGGCCCTTGTAAGCAGCTTTCTCCGATTGTTGATGAAATTGCCGGAGAAAAAAGCAATATCAAAGTTGCAAAAATGAATATTGATGAAAACCCCGAATCACCGCAACGCTATGGTGTGCGCTCGATTCCAACATTGATGATTTTCCAGAATGGTGAATTGAAAGGCACAAAAGTTGGCGCATTACCAAAATCAAAGCTGATTGAGTGGATTGATTCAGTAGTCGCTTAACTATCTGTATTTACTGGTTTTATGAAAAATTCCTATATATTGGGTGCTGAGCTGGAATTCTATATCTCCACCCAAGATGGGAATTTCATTGCCGATTTAAGCACGGGCAAGTATCCGCAAAAGCGTTATCAGATATTGCCGGAATATTCGGCGGCACTGGAAGATTTTGTCGCTGACTTGAAAGATTATTCGATTGTTGCCGAAGATGGGCCGGGGCAGTTTGAGGTGAATTTTCAACCTGAGCAAGATGCGAAAAAGCTCGCAAAAGCGATTGAGGATTTTAAATCGCTGGCACGGGAAAAAGCGGAGAGCAGGGGGCTGCTGCTGCATTTTACGGCGAAGCCATTTGCTGAATTTCCGGGGAATGGGCTGCATATACATTATTCCTCAAATCTGTTTGACCCGTATGGGCTGGAGCTAAATGGCGGCGTAATGACGCCAAAAGTTGATCCGGAAAATGATTATATCCTATGGGCAATTGGCGGTTGTTTGGAAAAAATGGCAAATGATATTGGGGTTTTTCTACCTACAGAAGAATCAAAAAAACGCATTTTGCCGTGGCTAAACGCGCCGACAAAAATATGCTGGGGGAAAAATAATCGCAGCGTGGCAATCCGTATACCAGACAAAAAACCTAAAAGGCTGGAGCATCGAGTAGCGGGTGCGGATGCGGATGCGGGCAGCGTGATTGCGGCGGTGGTGGCTGCTTGTGAATATGGCATTGAGAATATGATTGAACCGCCGGAAGCGATTTTTGGCAATGCTTGGGATGAAAAATATGAGATAATAAGCCTATTATAGCTTGAAAAACTTTAAGATTTATATTAATCAGGCTTAAACAAAAATGAGGATATATGCTAGCTAATAATCCAATGGATGACACAGATGATGAGAGAATCGAGCAGCTAACAGGGGTGGTTCGGAGCTATCTTGATGAGTTTGATGGAGCTGAAGCTGACGATTTGCGGCGGATTGCTATCGAAATAGGAACTGCAACAAGATTAAGCTATATGTTAGCGCGAAGTTCTTGCGCGGAAAATCCAACGGATATTAGAGGCTTTGAAGAATTAGCGGAGATATTTCAGGAAGCGCGGACGAAAATCGAAGCGATCTCTGATGATTTAGACTTATCCCAAGCCGATTTTGCGCAACTGAATAAGGTGATTTCCGATATTGGCGATAGGATAAGAATGCTGGATGAATTGCAGAATCTGGAGCTGGATATTGAAGGCAGGCTGGAAAATGCCGATGCAATCGCCAAAGAAATGCAAGCCGCGAATGATAGAAAAAATCCATTGCGGAATGGTGGTAGATATTAATTTGTAGACTTTCTTTTGCTACACATTTATGTGCTTAGGGTTTGGCAACTCAGCCATACAACACAGCCATCCTAATCGTATAGTCATTATTATGGAAAATAATGGGAAATAAATACTGCGTAGCCTAAATGCTATAAATGCATAATCTATATAATCTATAAATGCATAATATTTAGGTTAATCTTTGCCGAGTGCGCCTGATTGGGCTTTCCCTGCAGATTTTGCGTCCACTCCGGTTTCTTGCGATTCGGCTGCGCCTTCCGGCACCGGCTTCATGGCTTTTACTGCCGCTTCAAGTCTTTCCGCTATATTATCTTCGTTAGCCGTTCTCAAAGCTTTTGATTCCGTTGCCGGAACATAACCATGCGGAATTTTCGGCTCTGATTTGCCAAAACTATCACGAATCGCTTCAACCGCCTGTTTTTCATCGTTTTTCAAGCCATCAAGCAGCATTTCTTTTGCTTCGGCGACTGTGATTTTGGTGGAAGTAGTTTCGTCCAGCCCTTCCGTCATTTCCTTGCTCATCACCGCCTTTTCATTGGGGTCGCGATCTATAACAAAATCATCAGTATCTTTTAGATTCTCTTCCTCAAATTTACTTGCACGTACATTGTCGATATCATTCATCCCGCGTGCGAACTCGTCTGTATGTTTCAGGTTCTCTTCCTCAAATTCTGGGCTGCCATTGATATCTTTTTCATCCATTTCTTCTTCTGGGCGGTGGCTATCGCTCATGCTGCCATCGCTCATGTAAG
>PCXJ01000107.1:8388-12333 GCA_002787615.1 Alphaproteobacteria bacterium CG11_big_fil_rev_8_21_14_0_20_44_7 | reverse complement strand
GATGGCGGAAATGAAAGCGGATGCTACGAGAATTCAAAGTAAGCTTAAGTTGAGAATTGAAGAGTTGGAAGCTGCGGAAGCTGACGGTATTGGTGATGGTGATGACGATGACAAGGCTTATGCAGTCCCGCCCCAGCCGAATATGATGGCTGTTTTGAGCAGAATTCGGGATAGAAACCGTGCGGGGGATGATGGTGACAGGCCAGCCTTTCCGGAGCCAATGACTGTTACGCAAAAGCAATTGTCACGCAGCTTGCGACCAATTCTCGATTTAGCAGGGATTGATAATTCTCAAATAGAGTAAATAAACGAAAAAACTTGGGGCGAACTGGTTGAGGAATCAGGGCATGAAAAAGGGAATGATATAATTTCTACGAATATGGGGCAAATTTCCGAGGTTCTGGGGCCGATTTTGATGGAAAAACTTGGAGATGCGGCAAAGGTGAACACTATCCTGAACAGCATGAGCCAGAGCATGATGGGCATGGGGAGATAGTTTATTGAGGATTCCCCACTTGTGCGCCAATGCGGATTAGTGGCGTGCATATATAATCGGAGCTAGACACAGTATAATCTGCGCCGGAACTGCAACCTACTTCGGCTACATTGCGCAAGTAATCAGTACCAACATCACCAGAAATTACATGACCAGAATTGGCTATCCCATCATCTAACTTCTTGTCTAAACTGAGTAATTGCGCGGGTTGAACTGCAGAATTTGTGTTATTTGTTGAAGAGTATCTATACCAGCTTGTTGTAATAGTTTGTGCTTGGCTAGGATGTAAAATTGCATAATAGTTATAGTCTCCAGATGTGGCTGCATTTGTAGAGCTTATAGTGCTGGCAACAATAAAAGCATTATTAATTCCCATTTTTGCTGCTGGTACATTTTTGCTAGCACCGGATGTTGTTGGCGCAACCCCAGGTGGAGCACATGCTGAGGTGGCATATTGATCAGGAAAAAGATGACCCCAGAAGTTTGCTATTTCACAGGTATAAGCAGTCAGCCATTTGGGTGAGATCATGCTAAGTAAATTATCCCCGTTCCCCACTGGGGAGTGCCTTGGTGAATCACCGGGTAAATAGAGGTATCTATCCTTAAAACCCATCACGGCTGCATCAAATTGCTGGAATTGGCTCACTTGGGAGCTAACTTTCGAGCTATCAATCATGCTTTGTGCGACCAAAATCCCACCAATCAGCAGCCCGATGATGACGAGGACGATAGATAGCTCAACTAATGTGAATCCTTTCCTATTCAATGATTTTCTCAAACCCCATCTTTTTCGATGATTTCATATTAACCACCCTAAAAATTCTTCTTTATCCAACCCACAACATTATCAACAAGGCTGCCGCCGCCGACAAATCTTGTATTCTGGATATAGCGGTCAACCGGAACAACTTTGTCATACACGTGATAATTCATTGAGATATAATTTATCAACCCGGCACAAGCCGAGAATGCCGGATTTGCGGTGGAATCTGCCATGCCTTCAATCAGGTCAGGCCTGCCGAGGCGCACATGCCCGCCAAGGGTTTTGCTTGCAAGCTCACGCACGCCAACAAGCTGGCTCGCCCCGCCCGATAATACATAATGCTGTCCGGCGATTTGTGTTGTTCCGGTGTTGGCGAGTTTTTTCTTTATCATCTCGAAGATTTCTTCCATGCGCGGTTGGATGATATTCACAAGGTCAGATTTTGGCACGGCGACTTCTTCGGTATAATCTCCGGTTTCCTCGCTTAATTGCTGGATGTCAATCAATGTATCGCCATCTGTGCCCGAGCTGATTGCTCCGCCATATAAATTCTTGATTCTTTCGGAATATTCCTTGGTTGTGGCAAATCCACGCGCGATATCGGAAGTAACATTTATACCCCCGTATGGTATCGAGTCGGTCAGGATGTTCTTGCCATGCATAAAAACCGAGATTCCGGTTGTGCCGCCGCCCATTTCAATTAGCGTAACACCAAGCTCACGCTCATCTTCGGTGAGGCAGGTTAGCCCTGCTGCATGTGAGGAAACGACATAATCCTGAATCTCCAACTCGCAATTTGTCACGCAATTGGCGATATTGCGGATGGCGCTTTCTGAAACGGTAATAAGGTGAATTTCGGCAGTGAGTTTCTTTCCTGCCATACCAACCGGATCATCAACACCGCGAATATCGTCAACTGCAAAGGAAACCGGAACGGCGTGGATAATCCGCCTGTTTTCATCGGCAAAAGCTTCTTTGGCCTGAATGATGGCGCGTTTTATATCGCGCGGGGAAACTTGCGGATTGTGAATTTCTACCTCTGCGGTGATTTTGGTTGAGCTTGGGCCGCCGCCGGAGGTGCATAGCACAACTTTATCAATCGTTTCATCTGCCATTTTCTCGGCAGCGCTAACTGCGGCAATAATCGAATGCTCGGCTTGCTTGATATCGGCGATTGAACCGGCTCTGATGCCTTGCGAAAGCTGGTGCCCGATACCGATGACGCGCAAAGAATTGTCAGCAGTGACTTGCGCAATGAAGCAGCAAATCTTTGATGAACCAATATCCAATACGGCAATTACTCCTGAGCGAATCCTAGGCACTTTTTCTCCCGGATGTTAATGCATCTTTGCCACCTGGCGCTTGGATATAAACCCTGTCCGGCATACGCAAATCAATGGTTTTTATTTTCCTGTCGAGAACCTGTTTTTCCAATTGCATGCGGGCAAGCTTTTTCCACGCATCCTGCATATTTTCTTCCGGCAGCATAACCTCAATGCCATTGATGAACATTACATTCCAGCGTCTATCACTAAGGCGCACTGCGGCATATACGCGGTCATAGAGCAATTTTTCAGTTTCTAATAGTGAGAAAATCTCAGTGGCTTTTATATTTGCACCTTCGCCGACAATAAGCGGGAAGGGCAGGCCGTCAGCCGAATCTAACTTGGTCAAAACTTTGCCTTCTTCGTCTATCAAATTCAATTCATGCTTATATTGCCAGATGGCAATCGGTGTGCGTTCAACAATTTTAATCTGCAATTTCGATGGAAGCTCACGGCGGATTTGCGCTTCTTTGACCCAGTTCTTTGTTTTAATTTCATTGCGTAATTCTTCCAAATTGAGCGCCAAGATCGGAATGCCGTCAAAAAGCCCCAACTCTTCAACCAATTGCGCTTGCCCGATATATTTATCGCCTTTGAAAGTTACCAAATCAAGCTTTAGCCCAGCTTTTGCGGTGAGGTTATAGACTTGCTCGGATATGACATCCATCACGGTTTCCGAGCCATCATCCTCATTCAGCCAAAATCCAATCAAACCGACAATGAATATGAATCCCAAAAAGGTGAGTTTATAGGAGCGCTGCAAAATACGACGGATTCTTCTTGTCAGAGCAAGTTTTTCACAGTTGGCCTGATATGATTTTTTCCGCCGTTTTGCCATAATTTAAAGATATTTGGAATTAATTATTAACTATTATGGTATTTCGCTTTTTTGACAAGTATTTCTATTAAATCTCTGAAATTAATTCCCACATAGTTAGCAATTTCGGGAACTAGTGATAGTTCCGTCATACCGGGATGAGTGTTTACCTCAAGGATATAAAACTCATTTCCGTCATATCTAAAATCAGCGCGGCTTAGGGCGTGGCATTGAAGTGCTTTATGAGCTTTGACAGCTAAACTCTTGACCTTATTTATTTCTTTTTCGCTCAAAGGGGCGGGCATAATATGCTCGGTAATGCCATCAGTATATTTTGCCTTATAGTCATAAAATTCTACCTTTGGGCGAAGTTCGATTACTCCGAGGGCATTAGGTTCTGGGCTTTCCAACACGGCTACGCTCAGCTCTTTTCCGGGGATATATTTTTCCACCATTGCGCGGCCAAAATGCCATTCGGTCTTAGCCTTTTTCAAATCTTCCACGGATTTGATGATGCTAACACCAACGCTTGAGCCTTCTGCAA
>PCXJ01000107.1:0-8291 GCA_002787615.1 Alphaproteobacteria bacterium CG11_big_fil_rev_8_21_14_0_20_44_7 | reverse complement strand
ACATAAACCCTGCACGCAGCCATCTTCACCATAAGTTCCGTGGAGGGCGTTGAATATTATATCGGGTTTGAGTTCGGCTAATTTTGCGGGCAAATCACGTCCAACATCAACAATGCTGACTTGGTAGCCAAGTTCTTTTAGTGCCTTATTGACCGCCGCACCGGATTTGAGTGAAACCTCACGCTCACTGGATAATCCTCCCATTAAAACTGTTACATGCTTCATGGTATTAATATTATCGAACCTTTTGTTTCGCGGCTTTCAAGCAATTTATGCGCTTCGGCGGCATCTTTTAACGGGATTTTATGAGTAATATGCGGTCTGAGGAAATTGTTTTTCACGCCTTCAAAAATCTCAACCGAGCTCATGATAAATTCATTATAATCTTTCTTGTATAAATTCAATGTTGGGCGGGTGAGGAAAACTCCGGTGCGCGCCAGTTCGAGAATTTCAATAGGTGGCACGAAGCCGCTACTTTGCCCATAGCTTATCATCACACCAAACGGCATTATGCAATTCATGGATTTCTGGAATGTATCCTTGCCAACACTGTCATAACACACAGAAACACCTGCGCCTTCAGTGTAATCACGCACTTTCTGGACAAAATCTTCTTTATTGTAATTGATAACATATGTGCAGCCATTTTCTTCCGCCCATTTGATTTTGTCATCAGAGCCGACTGTGCCGATAACAATTGCGCCGAGATATTTTAGCCATTGGCAGAGATATGTCCCCACGCCACCAGCCGCGGCATGTACCAAAACCCGCCAGCCCTGATGCATACGGATTGCACGTTGACAAAGCATATGCGCGGTCATTCCTTTTACCATCAAAGTTGCGGCAACTTCATCTGATATATAATCAGGTATTTTGGTGACATATTCAAACGGCATATTTCTGTGCGTAGAATATGCGCCGAGCAAGGTGGTGTTTGTGCCATATGCTACTCTGTCACCGGGTTTGAAATCGGCAGCAACATCAATTGCGGCTTCCTCAACAACTCCAACCGCTTCAATCCCCAACACGTTTGGGAACGCGCATTTGTAAAGACCTTTGCGATAATATACGTCAATGTAATTCACTCCGATTGCGGTGTTTTTTATACGCAGCTCGCCATATTCGAGCTTGTGATCAGGGATGTTTCCATATTTCATGTTTTCAACTCCGCCGGGAGTGTCTATTATGATACCTTGCGCCATTCAGATTTACCTCAATTCAAATTAAACATTGCCTTATGTTCTCAAAATATAACAGATATGGAAAAGAACTCAATACGCATGACCTGCTAAAATTCGCAGCGATTACATTGATGCTGATTGACCATATCGGCTTATATTTCTTTCCCGAAGCAGATTGGCCAAGGGTTTTCGGCAGAATGTGCGTGCCTATGTGGTTTTTTCTCATTGGCTATAGCAATAATTATCATATCAGCAGGGAGTTGGTTTTTGCCGGAATTCTCGTTAGTGCATCCACATTGTTGGTTGATAGCGTTCCACTACCGATTGATATATTGCTTTCAATCGCTATCTGGCGCGGGTTTTTCAGCTATCGTAAGAAGAAAAATCTACCGCCCGAATCACTCATTTTTGTGGCAATCGGAGCGCTGATATGGTTGTTGCCGCTTGAGCTTTTCATAAGCTATGGCACGCAAGGGCTGCTTTTTGCCGTTTGTGGGCGTGAAGTGCGGCGCGGCACGCAAGCGCAAAATAAATGGTTTTTTGTGCTGACGGCGGCAGTTTTTGTAATTTTTGAATCATTTATGTTTAAATTTAGTATGTTAGAGGGGGCGGTTCTAGCGGCGGGAATCGCTTTTGTAATGTGGGTTTTATATAATTTTGAGCTTAAAAAACTGGGAATCAGCCCGATATATAATATCGCAAGATTTATGGGCAGATATTCCCTATATATCTATGTCATTCACCTGCTGGTCATCAGGATTTTTATTTATGCCTTAGTGCATAACCCTTCGATATAGTCTTTATGCTTCTTCAAATCCTTCTTTGCGGGGCTGATAAAAAGCAGCAGAAATGATGTGATTAAGAGCACGAAACGAGGAGAGTTATCTTTAAATATAGAATATGAGAGGGCCTTTGTTTTTCCTTGCAAATCAATAAATTCATAGGCGCATGAGCCCATAAGAAAATTTTCATCCACGATTTCACTTTCTCCGGTAAGTGCAGTTTCTTCTGGGCTTATTTTTATAACATTTTTGGAGCTGATAATATCCATTGACCAGATTTTATGCTTTATCTTTCCGGTGGTTTGCATTAATAATACAAAATAGCCATTACTGTCATTGCAGACTGTTTCCCATTCTTCTTCACCGAATTTATCATTAATGATTCTTACCTTAACCTCTTGCTTTCGCGCTAATTTTTCCTCAGTTTTCAAATCGGTCATAATCTTCCAAACCGTGTCAATATCAGCATTTATAATAATTGATTTGTTGTCTCTCTTCTCTCTCGGAATTAAAAAGCTGATGCAATAGGCGAGGGCAAAACTTGCCCATATGCCAATAATGATATTAAGGCTTATGCTCATAGCTTGCTCAGCTTCAAAGAATATTCTGAGGAATAAAGCTAGGAGATTTAGTGCGATGATGGAAAGGACAAGGTAGCCAATTATCGCAAATATAATTTCAGTTTTCTTCATGGTGTCATCTTAACATGAAATTATTAAAGGATGATTAGCGATTAGTCGCTTAAGCGGCGAATTTCTCAAGGATAATTGAGTCCAAGCGCTCTGGGCTGGTGGAGATTAGGCTCACTTTCACTTCCAGCAAATCTTCAATACGCTTGATATATGCTTTTGCCTTTTCCGGCAATTCGTCATAAACCCGCACGCCCTCGGTTGAGCAATTCCAGCCGGCGATTTCTTCATAAATCGGGGTGATTTTATCCTGCATGGAGGAGGGCATATAGTCATATTTCTTGCCGTCAATTTCATATCCGGTGCAGATTTTGATAGTTTCCAGCTCATCCAGAACATCAAGCTTGGTCAGGGCGATGCCGTCAATTCCGTTTAATTTGCATGATTGGCGTACTAAAACCGCATCAAACCAGCCGCATCTTCTTTTACGCGCGGTAACCGTGCCGAATTCATGCCCTTTGCGGCCAAGATATTCGCCCGTATCATCAATAAGTTCGGTTGGGAATGGGCCACTGCCAACGCGGGTGGTATAAGCTTTGGTGATTCCCAATTTGAAGCTTTTAGCATAGCCCGCGCCGCTTCCTGCCAGTGCTTGCCCTGCGATTGTGTTTGATGAAGTAACGAAGGGATATGTACCGTGGTCAACATCCAGCATCGTTCCTTGTGCGCCTTCAAACAAAATGCGTTTATCCTGTTTGCGGAAATTCTCCAGCTCATACCAGATTGGCCTTATATATGGCGTGATTTGCGGAGTTAATGCCTTGAGATGCGCCAGAACATCCTCAATTTTTATTTCATCAGCGCCCAAACCTTTGCGTAGCGCGTTATGATAGAAAATCTGATTTTCCAGCTTTTCCCTCAATATTTCCTCATTCAGCAAGTCGCACATACGAATCGCTCTGCGCCCAACCTTATCTTCATATGCGGGGCCGATTCCACGTCCGGTAGTGCCGATTTTTTTGCCGCCCTTAGCTTCTTCGATGATTTTGTCTAATTCCTTATGGAAAGGCAAAATAAGCGCGCAATTCTCGGCGATATACAAATTCTCAGGGCTGATTTTTATGCCTTTTTCGGAAATTTGCGCAATCTCAGTGACTAAATGCTCAGGGTCAATAACCACGCCATTACCTATGATGGAGATTTTTCCTTCACGCACAATCCCGCTTGGCAAGAGGCTCAATTTATAGGTAACGCCATCAATTTGTAATGTGTGTCCGGCATTATGACCGCCCTGAAAGCGTACGATAACGTCAGATTTTTCGGCTAAAAGGTCAACAATTTTGCCCTTGCCCTCATCGCCCCATTGTGTGCCAACTATTGTTATATTCATTGATTTCTACCAGTTCAAAGGCTCAATTAATATTGGGTTATTGCGGTTATGTCAATCGTCAATAGATGGATTTATGCCACTCTTGATTATTTATCTCTATAAAAATTGTAGAGTTTTGAGATATTAATACTTGCATAGCTTATATTGGTATATAATAAGAGAGTATAATTTATAAACAATATACAGGATAAAATTATGATTCGCGCCTTAGCTTGGTTTTACGCATTTATACAAGTAATGATTTTGGTGCAGATACATTATCGTGTGTCTTATTTGCCTAGTCTGGACTTGCTCAAGATTCTGGATATTTGCACACTTACCCCGATTTTGCTGCTTTTGGCAAAAAGAACGCGCGATTTACGCAAAGTTGTTTTTGGCGAAGAGAAAATGGAAGAAGTACGCAAGAAGGCTTGAATCTTCTGGAAATTCTAAATCATTAAAATTAGTAGCCTTTAAACAAAAAGCGCCCTGTAAGAGCGCTTTTGATAAATCTGGAGCGGGTGAGGCGATTCGAACGCCCGACTTCAACCTTGGCAAGGTTGCGCTCTACCCCTGAGCTACACCCGCATTTGCCTACCGAATAAATCGGAATCGCGATAATAGGAAAATATTCTCAACTTTCAAGCCAAAAAAGCAATCAAAACTTGATTAGCGCATATTTTTCTATAATCTCTGCCTTTATGGACTATAAAGCTCTAGGAAAATCAATAGAAAACTTCTTTAAAGAGATATCCGACACGCTTGAAGGGGTTTTATTCTATAAAATTCCGATTTGGGGCGAGGGGTGTCAGAATTTTACCGATATTTTTAAGGAAAGCGGCTGCGAATCGGTTCAGCAAATCCCGCTTGTGGTGCTTTGGCTTATCGTTGGCGGAATATTTTTTACCTTTCGGCTAAATTTTGTGAATCTGCGTATGTTTAGACATGGGATTGATGTTGTTAGTGGCAAATATTCCAAAGATTCAGATCCGGGGCAGATTTCTCATTTTCAGGCACTTTCGGCAGCAGTTTCCGCAACGGTGGGCTTGGGCAACATTGCCGGAGTGGCGTTTGCTGTGGCAATTGGTGGGCCGGGTGCGGTGATTTGGATGATGATTGCCGGATTTATGGGGATGTCCCTCAAATTTGCCGAAGTAACTTTAGGGCAGAAATACCGCACGATTGATGAAGATGGCAAGGTGCAGGGCGGCGCGTTTAATTATCTGGAGCGTGGCCTAAAAGAACTAAATTTGCGGAGGTTAGGGAAATTCTTAGCTATTATTTTTGCGGTTGCCTGTTTGGGCGGTGCATTTGGCGCGGGAAATTTATTCCAGTCCAACCAAAGCGTCAAGATGCTGAGCAGTACGTTTGGTGCAAGTGAGCAGATAAAATTTATAGTCTCAATGATGCTTGCGGTTTGTATAGGCATAGTCCTGTTTGGTGGAATTCGTAGAATCGCGAATGTGGCTTCAAAAATCGTCCCATTCATGGCGATTATATATATTACGGCGGCAATTGTGGTGCTTGTGAGTAATTATGCGCTAATTCCCGATGCGGTTATTGCCATGTTCAAAGGTGCATTTACAGATGATGCCTTCAAAGGCGGGCTGATTGGTGCGATTATTGCAGGCTTCCAAAGGGCGGCTTTTTCCAATGAGGCAGGGCTTGGTTCTGCGCCGATAGCCCATTCGGCAGCGAAAACCACCGAGCCTGTCAGAGAGGGCTGTGTAGCGCTTTTAGAGCCGTTTATTGATACGATTGTGATTTGCTTTATGACTGGGCTAATTATCACCGTAACCGGCGTTTATGCAAATCCGGGCGAGAATATTGACGGGGTGCTATTAACCAGCATGGCATTTGCCACCGTAATTGACTGGTTTCCTTATGTGCTAACCCTATGTATTGTCTTATTCGCCTTCTCAACCATGATAACATGGAGTTATTATGGCGAGATTGCTTGGCAATATCTGTTCGGTAAAAAGCTGATTTCTTTATATCACCTGATATTTGTGGCAATCGTATTCGCTGGCGGGGTGGTTAAGGATGCGGGGCTTATTCTGGGATTGTCCGACATGCTGTTATTCACGATGGCCATACCGAACATTATCGGGTTATACTTGCTCAGCAACAAAATCTCCGCTGATTTAAAATCATACCAGCATAAGCTTGCAAGCGGGAAATTTGAGAAATGATAATTTTTGCAGCACAAATCATCGGTGGATTAATTCTGCTATTTCTCGGCGGTGAAAGTTTGGTGCGCGGTGCGGTTTCCGTTGCTGAAAAGCTGAGAGTCCCAGCGCTTATAGTTGGCTTAACAATCGTGGCATATGGTACTTCCATGCCGGAATTGGTGGTTAGTGTGAAAGCTGCAACCAATGATTTGGCGGATATCGCGCTTGGTAATATTATTGGCAGTAATATATCAAACATATTGCTGGTTTTGGGCGTTTCTGCGCTAGTTTTTCCAATAAGAACCGATGATATTTTGCTAAAACGCGAAGGGCCGCTTTTGATAGGTATAACATTGCTGTTGCTTGCCTTTGCTTCAACTTCAACAATTAGTGCTTTAGATGGCGGGATATTGCTTGTTCTGACATTTGTTTATACCGGTTATATTATTTATGCGGCGAAAGTTAGCAGAAGTGCGCTTCCGGCAAGTCAGATGCAGGAAATTCAGGAGCAGATGGGGCAAACCTATAGCTGGCTGAAATCGCTGATATTTCTTGCGGCGGGGTTCGTCCTGCTTATATATGGCGGGGATTTGCTGGTTGATGGTGCTTCCTCCCTTGCCAGTGCCGCAGGAATCTCTGAAGCGGTGATTGCGGTCACAATTGTTGCGCTTGGCACATCTGCGCCCGAGCTTGTAACATCGCTGATTGCCGCCTATCACAAGCATTCTGATGTGGCGTTGGGAAATGTAATTGGTAGCTGCTTGTTTAACATTATGGGGATTATGGGGGTTGCGCCATTATTTCAGCAAATTGATGTTAATCCGAAATTTATGAGCTTTGATTTCCCGCTATTGTTAGTGGTAACTTTATTATTGGTAATTGCGATGCTGACGCATAAGCAAATTAGTCGCCGTGAGGGTGCATTTTTCGCGGTTATGTATCTGATTTATATAGCTCTGCAATTTTGACGGCTTCATAATTAACTTCCCACCTTCCTGAATTATTAATATTAACAAAATTAGCAACAATTGTTAACAATATTAAATATATATTAAAGGTATTTTGATAAGATTTAACTAAGAGATATCAAACACTTGGGGGAGTGGGGGATGAAATTAGTTAAACACATCATCATGTTCTGTTTACTGGCCTCGTTGGCGGGGAATGCAGATGCGAAGATGTTCGGAACTAATGAGACAGAATCCAGCGATATCACCAGTTTTACCAAATGGAATGATGTTATTAAGCGTCACGAAAGCTTTATCAGCAAAGGCGGATTTCGCGTGGATGAGTGGAATAAGAAAATCTCCGAGTTTAAAGAAATTACTGATAAAAGTCAGCAGCTTGCTGCGGTGAATAAATATATCAACTCGTCAATCAAATATAAGATTGACCAGAAAGTTTGGAATAAATCCGATTATTGGGCAAGCCCGATTGAATCATTCAGCAAAGGCTACGGCGATTGCGATGATTATGCGATTGCCAAATATTTCCTTCTAAAGGAGCTGGGCTTTGAGGAAAAGGCAATGCGTGTGGTGGTTTTGCGTGATAATGAAAAAAATGAAATTCATGCAGTTTTGGCGGTACTATCTGAAAAAAGATATTTTATCCTAGATAATCAATTTAAAGATGTGAAGCCGGATTCACAAATTCCTGCATATGAGCCGATTTATTCGATAAACCAAGTAAGCTGGTGGCGTCACGGTTAATCTGCTGCTTATTATCACCACTCAATCGTCTGAATTTCCTCTAATTCCAATATAATCTTATCATTCTGCTCCGTGCCATAAAGCTTGTGCGGTAGCCAAGTTGCCAGTGACGGAACGAAAATTAGTAGTAGCAGGACGAATATTTGAATCCCGACAAAGGGAATAATTCCGCGATAAATATCCGAGGTTTTAACCGATTTGGGCGCAACTCCGCGTAAATAGAATAATGCAAAGCCAAATGGCGGGGTTAGGAATGAGGTTTGCAGGTTAATTGCAATCATCACTGCCAGCCACACAGGATCAGCCCCCATAATCAGCAATATCGGGGCGACAATGGGCACCACGACAAAGATTATCTCAATGAAATCAAGGAAGAAGCCAAGAACGAACATGGCAAGCATGGTAATCAGCAATGCCGTCATCAGCCCACCCGGCAGATTTTCGAGGAAT
>PCXJ01000079.1:575-8575 GCA_002787615.1 Alphaproteobacteria bacterium CG11_big_fil_rev_8_21_14_0_20_44_7 | reverse complement strand
TTGCTTTCTTGAGATGAAGTTTATTCTTCTTCAAATCTAGGGAAAATCCCTTCCGGCGCGGGTAATTCAGTCCCCGGTTTCAGCGCATTTCCCGCCCCAATCATGTGAAATAGCCTTTGTTCCTGCGCTACTGCAAGCTGATTCAGCAATTTATCGGCAGCCTGCGGAGTGAATGGTTGCAGCAGCAGCCCAATTCGGCGCAAACACTCAGCCAGCGTATATAAAACCGTTTCCATGCGTTCCGGGTCTTCTTTTTTGAGTTTCCATGGTTCGGTGGCATCAACATATTCATTAGCGCGGCTGGCAATTTGCCCGATAAGCTCCAAGGCGCGACTGAAATGCTGGTGATAAACTATCTCATTGCGTATCTTATCAGCATGCACAAAGGCGAATGAGAGTAGTTTCTTGTCAATTTCGTGGAAGCCATTTTTTTTCAATACTCCACCGCAATTCTTGTTAATCATAGAAAGCACGCGCTGCGCCAAGTTGCCGATATTATTTGCCAATTCCGAGTTCACCCTGCCTATCAGCTTTTCGCGTGAAAAATCACCATCATTGCCAAATGGGATTTCCCGCATCAGAAAATATCGCACCTGATCGATGCCAAATTCCTCTGCCAGCGCGAACGGGTCAATGACATTACCCAAGGATTTGCTGATTTTCTGCCCTTCATTTGTCCACCAGCCATGCGCGAATATGCGTTTTGGCAGCTCAACGCCTGCAGCCATCAGGAATGCCGGCCAATAAACCGCGTGGAAGCGCAAGATATCCTTACCGACAATATGAATGCTTGCCGGCCAGAAATCGGTTTTGAACGGATAGCCGAGCGCGGTTATGTAATTTGTCAGCGCGTCCAGCCAGACATACATCACATGCTCTTCGTCACCCGGAACGGGAATCCCCCATTTGAAGGTGGTACGCGAAACCGACAAATCCTTCAATCCGCCCTTCACGAAGGATAATACCTCGTTTTTACGTCCTTCCGGCGCTATAAAGGCCGGATTCTCCTCGTAAAATTCTAACAACGCATCCTGAAAGGCTGAAAGCTTGAAGAAATAGCTTGGCTCTTCCACCCATTCGACATCTGCCCCTGTCGGTGCTTTGCCGTCAATCAGCTCGGCTTCCTGATAATAAGCCTCATCACGTACCGAATACCAGCCCGAATAGCTATCCTTATAGATATATCCATTCTTCTCAATCGCCTTCCAAAAAGCCTGCGCACCTTGCTTGTGGCGTTCCTCGGTGGTGCGAATAAAATCATCATTTGTGATATTTAGCGCCGCCAGCAAATCATGAAAATGTTGCGAATTTGTGTCCGCCCATTCCTGCGGGGTAGTATTGTTTTTGGCGGCAGATTGCTCAACCTTTTGCCCATGCTCATCGGTTCCGGTGAGGAATTTTACCTGTGCCCCGTCAATTCTCATGAAACGCGCCATAATATCGCAGGCAATGGTGGTGTAGGCATGGCCGATATGCGGGCGGTCATTTACGTAATAAATCGGGGTGGTGATATAAAATTTTCTTTCTTCCATGGCTCATAAATAATGTGAGAGAATTACCTATAACATTCGCTTAATTTGTGCAAGATATTTACGATTACCTGCTTATTATCGAGGTTAAATACGGATGTTTCACGTGAAACATTTCGCCATTCTCCCTCAAAACTCAGTAACTTAGCTAGGTTTGAGAGGTTGCGGGTTAAATCATACCCATCAAGAGAGAGCGCTTTTCCAGTGGCCGCCGATTTTGCTGATTTTGTCAAAACCCAATCAAAGATATAATTAAATATTCGCCAGCCTTCCTCGTTTTTAACTATCCTCTCGGCAAATTTATTTGTACGCGGATAGTTAAATTCAGGAAATCCATCAATAATTTCTACCAGCTCATGCAGAATCCACAACCCGTCACCATCATAAATATTGCGGGCGATTCCCGGCGAGCCTTCCGCTACCAGCTTTAGAAGCTCAATATCACTGGTAGAAGCGTCCAATATATTAGACAGGATGCTCTCCATTTCCTTGTCGCCGAGCGCTTTCAGCCTGATTGAAACGCAGCGCGAGCGAATGGTCGGCAGCACATGCCCGCCATGTGAGAGCAGGATGACGATAGAGCGCTTGGGTGGCTCTTCAACGATTTTCAGCACGGAATTAGCAGCTTGATTGTTAAGCTCATCGGCAGAATCGATAATTACCACGCGATAATCGCTTTCTGCGGGGGTGAGAGACAGGAAATTGGCGACTTTGCGCGCATCATCAACCAATATATCACGCTTTTTCTTGCCACTCTTTTCGTCAAATTTGCGTTCAACAAGCAGGAAGTCTGAATGCGAGCCTTGTCGGACGCGTTCCTTATTGCCCAGAGTTTCTTCGGCAAATTTCATAGCAAGGCCGGATTTGCCGATGCCCCTTTTCCCTTCCAATAAGAAGCTATGCGCTCGGTTCTTATCGGCGGAGCAGAGTATTTTCCACGCTTCTTCATGTCCGACAATATTCATTTCGCAGCCTGTTTTTTGCGGGTGATTTTCAACTGACCATTACTGATTTTGAAGAAGATCTCACCGCGTAAAAGCTGCTCTGCTTTTTTGCCGAAAGTTTCATAACGCCAGCCTTTGGAAAAAATCGCCTCCTCACCAAGTGCGAATTTTTCTAAATCACTGCTATCGGCAATTAATCTCGGTGCAATCTTCTCTTTTTCACAGGTTTTCTTCAATAAAAGCTTCAACATATCAATAACCCCACTATCGGCTTTGCGTGTCGGGCGTGGTTTTAATTTCGGTTTCTTAGAGTCCGGTAAGTCGCATCCTTGCTGGATGACAGCGAGAATTTTCGCAGATGTTTCACGTGAAACATTGCCCAATCCCCTGAAATTCTGGATAGCTTTCTCGGTTTTCGGTCTTTGGATTGCCAATTCCACCAGAATCTCATTTTTTATGATAAAACCGCGCGGTTTGTCCTTGCGTATCGCTTCTTTTTCGCGCCATTCCGCCAATGCCTGCAAAACCCCTAAATCGGCATGTTTTTTGCCTTTATGCTTTATTTTTGTCCACGCATCCTTGGGGTTTTCCTTATAAGTTTTAATGTCCAATAAGGCTTCCTCCTCAGCGTTCAACCACTTCCCGCGCTTTTGTGTCTTTAAAGCTCCTGCCAAGCTGTCATGGATTTTGGGCAAATAAACAACATCTGCCAGCGCATAATCAATCTGCTTTTTCAGTAACGGACGTTTTGACCAATCGGTAAACCTTTGAGATTTATCAATTTTTTCGCCACAAATCTGCTCAACTAGCTGCATATAGCTAACTTGTTCACCAAATCCACAAACCATTGCGGCGAGCTGTGTATCAAAGATGTTTTTCGGCAATTTTCCGGTTAAATTATAGATAATCTCCAAATCTTGCCTGCCGGAATGAAAAACCAGCAATTTTGTGGCGGAAGTCAGAATTTTTAAAAGCGGCTTTAAATCCAGCTTCGCAAGCGGGTCAATCGCGGCTTGATGCTTGCCATAGCCCACTTGAATCAGGCATAATTTCGGGTAAAAGCTGCGCTCACGCATAAATTCCGTGTCAAAATAAATCACTTTTGCCTTGCGCAAGCCTGCACAAAGTTTTTGCAACTCTTCATCACTATCTATATACATATTCACACAACTAACACACACGGAAATATAATGCATCAATTTAGAACACATACATGTAACGATTTAAGAAAATCCGATGTTGGCACGCAAGCCAAGCTCTCCGGTTGGATACACCGCAAGCGCGACCATGGCGAGCTGCTATTTATTGATTTGCGCGACCATTATGGCATCACGCAGCTTGTATTTGAGAGTGGCTCGGCCTTTTTTGACGCTGCTACGCGGATAACGGTGGAATCTGTGGCGACTATAAGCGGTGAAGTTGTTGCACGCAGCGCAGAAACCGTGAATGCTGATTTGCCGAGTGGCGAAGTGGAGGTTAGGGTTGCTGATTTTATCGTGGAAAGTGAAGCAGCGCAAACGCCGATTCAGGTGAATGCAGATAAGGATGAAAATGAGGAGCAACGCTTGAAATATAGGTTTCTAGACCTACGCCGCAAGCATATCCATGATAATATTGAGTTGCGTTCCAAGATTATTTCATCGCTTAGAAAACGCATGACCGAGCAAGATTTCCTTGAGATTCAAACCCCGATTTTGACTGCCTCTAGCCCGGAAGGCGCGCGTGATTTCCTTGTTCCAAGCCGCATGCATCCCGGCCATTTTTATGCGCTGCCGCAAGCTCCGCAGCAGTTTAAGCAGCTTTTGATGGTTAGTGGCTTTGATAAATATTTCCAGATTGCGCCATGCTTTCGTGATGAAGATGCGCGCGCAGACAGGTCTCCGGGTGAGTTTTATCAGCTCGATATGGAGATGAGCTTTGTTACACAGGAAGATGTGTTTAACGCGATTGAGCCGGTTCTGACCGCCGTTTTTGAGGAATTCTCAACCAAAAAGATTGCCGAAAAACCTTTCCCACGCATTAAATTCGCCGATTCTATGCTGAAATATGGCACAGATAAGCCCGATTTGCGCAACCCGATTGAAATTGTGGATGCCGCTGAAATCTGGCGTGGTAGCGGGTTTGGGATATTCAACGGCATAATCGAGAAAGGCGGGGTAATCCGCGCGATCCCTGCGCCAAAAACCGCCGCGCAGCCGCGTAGCTTCTTTGACAAGATGATTGAATTTGCCCAAAGTGAAGGCGCAAAAGGGCTGGCATATATTTGTTATGATAGACTTGATATGCTAGAAGTAGATGCAGATGGTAGTAACTTTATACGTGAAGTTATGTCGCCACACCCTTATGGTCCCAAAGGGGCAATAGCAAAATTCCTTTCCAAGGAAAAGCATATTGAGTTAGTAGAAAAACTAGGTCTTGAACCTGGTGATTCGGTCTTTTTTAGTTCGGGGTCAAAAGATGAGGCGGCCAAAATCGCCGGTGCGGTGCGAACCAAGCTTGGGCAGGATTTGGGGCTGATTGATGAGAATATATTTAAGTTCTGCTGGATAACCGATTTCCCATATTTTGAGCTTGATGATAATGGAAAAATCGAATTTTCGCATAACCCATTTTCAATGCCGCAAGGTGGTTTGCAAGCGCTCAAAGATGCGGGCGATGATAAGCAGAAATTACTAGAAATCCTTGCATATCAATATGATATCGTGTGCAACGGGGTGGAATTATCTTCAGGCGCAATCAGAAATCACAAGCCGGAAATTATGGAGCTGGCATTCTCGCTGGCCGGTTATGATAAGGCGGTTTTGGAAGAAAAATTCGGTGGTATGCTGCGTGCATTCCGCTTCGGCGCGCCGCCACATGGCGGGATTGCACCAGGGGTGGACCGCATTGTGATGCTGCTCGCCGATGAGCCTAATATCCGTGAGGTGATAGCCTTCCCGATGAACCAGAAAGCGCAGGATTTGCTGATGGGCGCGCCTTCCACCGTTGATGAAAAGGCATTGCGCGAGCTGAATATCCAGCTTTCCCCAAGTGCGAAGAAAAGGCTTGAGGGCAAGGCTGAGGATTCAGAGGGCGGCGAGAAGGTGGCTTAGTTCTGAATTTTGTCACCCCTCACTTGTTGCGGGATCTGGTTTTTCAGAGCAATGCCCAAATCAAAGTTTACTAACTTTGATTTTATAGGGCATGCCTAGGATTAGCCAATCATGGATTTCCGGTTGCACCCCCCCTTTCATCCCCCCTAATAGTGGGGAGATAGAGGGGGTAGTTTTCGAGGATGACGAAGACTGCATTTAGCTGTCACCCCGTTTTTATAACGGGGTCTGGTGGTTGTAATCTTGGCGTGGCCCCGCAACAAGTGCGGGGTGACGTTATTTTTCAGCAGCAGCCAAGCCTGCCATAATCAGCTTTTTGGTTTCTTCCACGCCTACCCATTCTTTCACTTTTACCCATTTATTATCTTCCAGATCTTTGTAATGCTCAAAGAAATGGGTGAACTGGTCGGCAAGCAGGGGCGGCAGGTCTTTATAGCTCTTTACATCGCGGTAAAACGGATGCAGCTTATCCACAGGCACGGCGACAATCTTTTCATCCTGACCGCTTTCATCTTCCATTATAATCGCGCCAATCGGGCGGCAGGCAATCACACAGCCCGGCATAAGCGGGCGGCGGCCAACCACCATAACATCGCACGGGTCGCCATCTTCGGAAAGCGTGTGCGGGATAAAGCCATAATTGGCCGGATAAACCATTGAGGTGTGTAGGAATCTATCCACGAATAGCGCGCCGGAATCTTTATCCAGCTCGTATTTTATCGGATCGCCGCCAATCGGGATTTCGATTATCACGTTGAATTCATCGGGGATATTTACGCCCGCAGGTATTTTTGAAATGTCCATATTAGTCGTTAGTCCTTGGTTGTTAGTCGCTAGCCTTATAGATGGTTATCGGCAGCAATATCAACTAGTTTTTTCCTCATAGGCTCGTTTGCGGTGGCTGATGGCGGTGACTATGATGGGTTTTTTCCGGAATCCATATGATAAATGACATGATAATCACCAATGCGCAGTGTCAGAAGTGATGCAGTTTTCAATTATGCGATTATAGCTTTGTTGGGTTTTCGGCGCCCGGATAGATTTCTTCAGGGTCAAAAGTTTTGCCATCTTCTTTGAAGATTAAATCGGGGTTTTCCTGACCTGTAGGCACTTGGCGGTAAAAACATGAGCGATAACCGACATGGCAGCTTGCATCCATGCCTTCGGTCTTGCCTGCACCTTCAATGGAAACTGCAATCCAAACCGCGTCTTGGTCGTCATCAATACGCATTTCGGTGACTTTTTGCACAAGTCCGCTAGTTGCGCCCTTATGCCACAAAACTTGGCGTGAGCGGCTATAATAATGCGCTTCGCCGGTTTCTATAGTTTTGCGCAAAGCTTCTTCGTTCATATAGCCGAGCATCAATACCTCACCGCTTTCAGCAGCAGTGGTGACGCAGGCAATTAGCCCGTTTTCATCAAATTTCGGGGCTAGCTCTGTGCCTTCCTCAACTTGTTCGATTGATACTCTATTTTTAAACATAATTTTAATTGTGCTCCTTAATTCTCGTACTTTATGGTGAAGTCTTTCTAGCAAAATTCGCAAAAATTAGCAAGGGCGAATCAACCGAAAGCGTTAGCTTGAGCGCAATAAAGCTAGCCCAGAAAATCAAGCAATTCCTTGTTGAATTCGCGGTGACTATCAACGGCGGTGACGTGCCCGCCCTCCAGAATAATGTGTTTTGCGCCCGCAATTTGCTCACAGAGGTAATTCTGCATGGCGAGTGGCGTGGTTTTGTCACGCGTGCCGGTAAATACAATGGTCGGGGCTTTTATTTGCGAGATTTGCTCATATAAATCATATTTGATGAGCGAGGCCGCCGCCCGCATATAGGCAAATTGGTTACCCTCAAGGATTTGTGACTCAAACTCCTTGCGATATTGCTCACAGCCTTTCTGCGGGAAAATATACCATGCAATAATCTTAGCCCGCAACTTGGATGGGCATAGTGGGAACAGGGCATAACGTGGCAAGTAATAGAATACCCCGCCTTTGCGTGCCATAAAGCGGGCGGCTGTGTTAGCCAGTGCCAGTTTGCGTACCATCTCGGGGTGGTCGAGAGCGAATTGCTGAGAAATCGCCCCGCCCATAGAAAGCCCGATGAGGTCAAATTCCCGAATTCCTAAACCCTGCACCAGCTTGAACAAATCATCTGCCATGATTTTGACATTGATATCCCCACCGGAATAAGGGGTTTTGCCAAATCCGCGCATATCAGGTGCAATCACGCGATATCCGGCTTGTGTGAAGGCTTCAAATTGATATCCCCATGAATCGGAAGTTGCCCCCAGCCCATGCACGAAAATAGCGGTTTTTTTGCCAGAGGGATTAAATTCCTGAAAATATAATTTTGTCATACTGCTTTTATATAGGGATGTATTAAGCAAAAAAAGGCCACCCGATTGGGCAGCCTTTTTTAATCTGTAAAAGCCGG
>PCXJ01000079.1:284-426 GCA_002787615.1 Alphaproteobacteria bacterium CG11_big_fil_rev_8_21_14_0_20_44_7 | reverse complement strand
GTAAGTGCACCGTTCGTATCTGTGTTATAGCTGTTGCTGTTATCAATAGAATTTGCGCTAATGGCAATACTGCTTGCACCTGAAATAAGGCCAGTATTGCTGAAGGCGTTTGTATGATTGATGTCAATATTGCCTGCGGTAT
>PCXJ01000079.1:0-259 GCA_002787615.1 Alphaproteobacteria bacterium CG11_big_fil_rev_8_21_14_0_20_44_7 | reverse complement strand
ATCACCACTTCCGGCATTTATATTAATATCACCAGACGCGAGGATGTCGCCACTATTGTTGCTAACACCAACTGATGTAGAATTAATCGCAGTTGCTGAGTTTACCAAGCCAGAATCATTGGTAAACTGTCCGTTCGAGGTTACATTAATAGCGCTGCCTGTAATGGCACCGGAAGTATTATTTATAGCGCCTGATGTTGTTGTAATGCCAACATTTCCACTGGCAAGTATTCCACTGATTAAATAGCCATTTGTGTCA
>PCXJ01000085.1 GCA_002787615.1 Alphaproteobacteria bacterium CG11_big_fil_rev_8_21_14_0_20_44_7 | reverse complement strand
GTCGTTTTTTATTCTAATAAGATTGATACTAAAAAACACTTGATGTATTAATGTAATTTAACTACAAGCTGTGGCATGACAGATGAAGAATCAATGCACATCCCCAGTGGCCCGCCAAAAGCAGCAACGGAATATTTGTGGCTATCATTGGATGATATTCCTGCAGACAGCCCATATGGGGAAGTGCTGCGTAATGTCGATAGAGTTCTGCGTGAAAGCTCGATTGGCGCATATTACGCTGAGATTGAAAAACCGGATATTCATATTTCGGAGGTGTATGATGGAGCTGAAGGAGGTGGGTATAATCTCGAAGAACAAAAAATAGGGATACCTTATGAAAAATTCGCAGAATTAAATCCCAGAGAAAAAAATGTCATTTTGGCTCAGCATTATGCCGGATATTATTATAGTCAAGCTTTTCTTCCAGTTTACAATATTAGAAATCTTTACGTAATACCTCTGCTTAGCGGTATAGCAATCGCAATTGCCGGACCTATTCTAACTGGAGGTAATGGCTCTTTTATAGTTGGAACTGGGATTGCAGCTTTGTCAGCGGCAATTGTAGGTGCGGCTCACTCATATTGGAAGTCATGCTCAAGAGAGATAGACAGAACCGCTTTGGAGGCAACGCAGGATCCGGATGCGGTATTTGCGGTGATAAGAAAAGGTGAGGAAGAGCTTGGTGTTGGATACGCAAATGCAAGAATAGATGCTTTAAGAGCGCTCATCAAAAAAGACCCGCAAAAATATGGCGCATCGCAAAAAGATGTGTCGGGTGGAATGGGAATAGCTTAAAAACACTTGAGGAATCAGGATTCCTCCGCTAGATTGCCTAGCGATGACAAATTCAGATGCATATACAGGTGATATAAGCTTCTCGGCGGCGCTGAGCGAGCGCTATCTCGCCTATTCGCTTTCCACCATTATGTCACGTAGCTTGCCTGATGTGCGCGATGGTTTAAAGCCCGTACATCGGCGTTTGCTTTATGCTATGCATCAGCTCAAACTCAATCCTGAAAACGGCTTCAAGAAATGTGCGCGGGTTGTCGGTGATGTTATCGGTAAATATCACCCGCATGGTGACACGGCGGTTTATGATGCGATGGTGCGGCTCGCGCAAGATTTCGCGGTGCGCTATCCGCTGGTTGAAGGGCAGGGGAATTTCGGTTCAATTGACGGTGATAATCCGGCTGCAATGCGTTATACCGAGGCGCGCCTAACCGCGATTGCGCTGGAATTATTGCGTGATATCAACCGCGATACGGTGGATTTTCGCCCAACCTATGACGGGGAAGAAAGCGAGCCGGTTGTGATGCCTGCCACCTTCCCGAACTTGCTGGCAAACGGTTCTGAGGGGATTGCAGTTGGTATGGCGACCAGCATTCCACCGCATAATCTGGACGAATTATGTGAGGCGGCGCAAGCTTTGCTCAAGAAAAAATCCACCGATATTGAAGAGATTATGGAAATCGTCCAAGGGCCTGATTTGCCAACGGGTGGTTCTTTGCTGGAGAATAAACAGGCGATTTTGGAAGCTTATAAAAGCGGGCGCGGTTCATTCCGCATTCGTGCGAAATGGGAAAAGGAAGAGCATGAGCGCGGGCAATATCAAATTGTGATTACTGAAATCCCCTATCAGGTGCAAAAGGATAAATTGATTGAGAAAATGGCTGAAGTATTTTCTGCCAAAAAACTCCCGCTTATCGGAAATTTCCGCGATGAATCGGATGAGAATATCCGCATTGTGATTGAGCCTAAATCACGCGCCGTTGATGCAGAAATGTTGATGGAGTCTGTGTTCAAACTCACAGAATTTGAAAAGCGCATTTCACTCAATCTCAATGTGATTGATATTAACGGTGTGCCGCGTGTGTTGAACATCAAGGAAGCGCTAGAGCAATTCTTGCAGCATCGCGATAATGTGATTATGCGCCGCAGCCAGCATCGCTTGGCAGAAATCGCCCGCCGCTTGGAGATTCTGGACGGGCTGTTGATTGCCTATCTGAATATTGATGAAGTTATCCGCATTATCCGTGAAGAAGATGAGCCGAAAGCGGTGATGATTAAGAAATGGGCGCTGACCGATTTGCAGGCAGAAAGCATCCTGAATTTGCGCCTGCGTAATTTGCGTAAACTTGAGGAATTTGAAATCCGCAAAGAGCATGAGGAATTGCTGGCAGAACAGGCAGAATTGCAATCACTCATTGAAGATGAATCAAAGCGCAAAAAGATGATTAGGGCGGAGTTGCAAGATATCCGTGAAAGATTCGGCAGTGGCACAAAACTCGGTGCGCGCCGAACCATCATCAAAGAGCCGGGCGAGGCTGTGGTGGTGGATATTGAGGCATTTATCGAGAGTGAGCCGATTACGGTTTTGCTTTCCGACAAGGGCTGGATTCGTGCGCTAAAAGGCTATAAAGATGACGTTTCCGACACGAAATATAAGGAAGGCGATGCCGAGCGTTTTGCGCTCAAATGCCGCACAACCGATAAATTGCTGATATTCACCACTTCCGGCAAGTTTTATACAATTGGCGGTGATAAAATCCAAACCGGAAAAGGCTTTGGCGCACCGATAAGCTTGCTTGTCGATATGGAACAGGATGAAAAAATCCTGAATCTGCTGGTCTATAAGGCTGGCGAAAAATATCTGATTGCATCAACTATGGGCAAGGGTTTTATTGTTGCGGGAGCTGATGTTCTGGCGCAAACCAAAGGTGGCAAACAAGTGCTGAACGTTGGTGATAAAAAGGCGCTAACCATGGTCAAAATCAATGGCGATATGGTTGCAGTTTCGGGCAATAACCGTAAATTGCTGATTTTCCCGCTTGCCGAATTACCGGAAATGAAGCGCGGGCAGGGTGTTGCCTTGCAGAAATATAAGGATGCTGAAATTGCCGATATCACCTGTTTTAATCTCGCCGAAGGGCTTTCATGGTCGCAGGGCAAGAACCGCACCCGCACCGAAACTGACCTCACCCCGTGGATAGGCAAGCGCGCGCAGTCCGGACGCATGGCACCGCAAGGCTTCCCGCGCGATAATAAATTTTAAGCGCGTGGCGGTGTATTATCAGTAGCCACTTCCGCACCTTGGGTTTGTGCTAGTTTTGTTCTATAGCTTTCAGGAATTTGTTCTAGGAGTGATTGTACCTGAGTTACTACTTTATTAAACATATTATCCATAAAATCAGGAAATGATTCATGGCTAGTATCGATGCTTATAGTGAGTTTATATGTAGGAACATCAGGCCTGTAGACTTTGTTATCCATGTTGATGACTCTAGATAATGATACAGCACCTTCCGCCAAACCTCTGTGATACATTGGATGTAAAGTACTATCTATGTGATTATCTAATTCCTCCGCACTACAATTCATGGTAGTTCTATGCACTAAGCTTTTGCCTGTATCCGTATCCTCAACTGTAAAACTAGTGTAATCATCGCTTAATAGTGCGGCTAGTTGTTGCAAAGCTGTCTTCTGTTCTGTATCAGTCATTTTTCATTCCATAGTTGTTTTGATTATGCTAAGCTTGTAGTTAATTAATATTAACCTGTCAATACTGTAATGAAAACCAGAATCCGCGTAAAAACCGCCAAGGGGCGCAAGCTTTCCTCAACTTTATGGTTGCAGCGCCAGCTAAATGACCCGCTCGTGCAAAAAGCCAAGAAAGAGGGCTATCGCTCGCGCGCGACTTATAAATTGGTGGATATTAATGAGAAATTCAAAATCCTCGGTAAGGGCAAAAAACTCATAGATTTGGGTGCTGCCCCCGGTGGCTGGACGCAAATTGCCGTGAAAAACGGCTGTGATGTGACCGCGATTGATTTGAAGGAAATTGAAGCGATTCCGGGCGCGCGGATTATTGAGGGGGATTTTTTGGATGATGAAATCTATGAGCAGCTCAAGCAAAATTATGATGTAATCCTTTCTGATATGGCGCCTCCTGCTACGGGGCATAAGCAAACCAATCATCTGCAAATCATGAATCTGGTGGAAACCGCATATCATTTCGCGCAGGAGTTTTTGAATAATGACGGGGTTTTTGTCGCAAAAATCTTTCAGGGCGGCAGCGAGCAGGAATTAATCAAGGATATGCGCAACCGTTTTGAAAAAGTTAAGCTTTTCAAGCCGGAATCCAGCCGTAAAGACAGCAACGAAATTTATATTGTTGCAATTGGCTTTAAAAGATGATAAATCTCCCGCGCAACTTGAAACAAGGAAAGTTGCTATGAAACTTGAAACTTCTCTAACCTTTGATGATGTCCTCTTAAAGCCTGCTGCGTCAGACATTTTGCCGGCAGATGCGGATATCAGAACCAAACTCACAAAATCAATTGAACTTGGCATTCCGCTTATGTCCTCGGCGATGGATACGGTGACGGAAAGTGCGCTGGCGATTGCTCTTGCCCAGCATGGTGGGATTGGTTGCATCCACAAAAATCTGACAATTGAAGAGCAGGCAATGGAAGTGCGCCGCGTCAAGAAGTTTGAATCAGGTATGGTGGTTGATCCGGTAACAATCAATCCTGAGCAAACTCTGGCGGAAGCGTTGCAAATTATGCTTGAGAATAATATTTCTGGCATTCCGGTGGTGGAAGCGGGCGGCAAATTATGTGGAATTTTGACGAACCGTGATGTGCGCTTTGCTGAAAATACCAGCCAGCTTGTCAAAGATTTGATGACGAAAGAAAATCTGGTGACGGTCAAGGAAGGCGTAGATATTGATGAGGCGAAAATATTGCTGCATAAGCATCGTATTGAAAAATTGCTGGTGGTAGATAATAAATATACGCTGATTGGGCTGATTACCGTAAAAGACATTGAGAAATCGCAAAAATTTCCCGCAGCTTGCAAGGATAAGATGGGGCGTTTGCGGGTGGCAGCCGCCATCGGCACAGGGGCAGAGGGAATTGAGCGCGCCAAAGCTTTGATTATCGCCGGTGTGGATGTAATCACCGTTGATACCGCGCATGGGCACAGCAAGGGCGTGATTGAAATGGTAAAAACCGTAAAAAAACTTGATAGTAAATTGCAGGTAATCGCCGGAAATATAGCCACTGCCGAAGCGGCAAAAGCATTGATTGCAGCCGGCGCAGATGCGGTAAAAGTCGGTATTGGCCCCGGTTCAATTTGCACCACCCGAATTGTTGCAGGCGTTGGTGTGCCACAATTAACCGCGATTATGGATGTTGTAAAAGAAGCGCGCAAAACCAAAACTCCGGTTATTGCCGATGGTGGAATCAAATATTCAGGTGATGCCGCAAAAGCAATCGCTGCCGGAGCAGATGTGGTGATGCTCGGTTCAATGTTTGCCGGAACGGAGGAAAGCCCCGGTGACGTTGTGCTTTTCCAAGGGCGCAGCTATAAAACTTATCGCGGTATGGGTAGTATCGGTGCGATGTCACGCGGTTCTGCCGATAGATATTTTCAGGCTGAAATCAAAGATAAGCTCAAATTAGTGCCCGAAGGTGTGGAAGGTCGCGTGCCCTATAAAGGCTCGGTTTCCGGAGTTATTCACCAAGTTGTCGGCGGTCTGAAAGCCGCGATGGGCTATACCGGAAATGCAAATTTGCAGGCGATGCAAACCAAGTGCGAATTCGTGCGGATTTCCAATGCCAGCCTCAAGGAAAGCCACCCGCATAATATTATGATAACGCAGGAAGCGCCAAACTATCAGGGCGACAATTGAAACAGGAAATCATAGAACGCATCGCGGCGGAATTGTGGCTGGAAGTGGAAAAGTTTGAAAAACCTGCCGCCAGAATCATCAATAAATTCGTTCGTGACAAACGCATAAACTCCAAAAAAGCGCGCGCAATTTCGGATATCATTTTCACAAAATTGCGTGAAATGCCCTTGCCGGAATGGTATGTGGCGTATCTGCCTGCTGATTTTACGGAGGAATTGGCGGCGTTGAATGAAGCGGCCCCGACAGATTTACGGGTGAATACTCTCAAGCTCTCGCGTGAAGAAGGTTTGCAGCTATTGCAGGAAATGGGCTGTGAGGCAGAAGCAACTCCGCTCTCAAAAACAGGGATTCGTTTGGCAAAAAAGATTTCACTCAAAAAAGACGGGAAATTTGAAGTTCAGGATGAGGGCTCGCAATTATTAGCGGAATTTTGCGGCGCGCAGGCGGGAGAAAAAATCTTGGATTTTTGTGCGGGGCAGGGCGGCAAATCGTTGGCTTTGGCGGCTTTGATGGAGAATGACGGGGAAATTGTGGCTTATGATAAATTCCCTGAACGCATGACGAATTTCAAAAAACGTGCGAACCTAGCGGGGGCAGAGATTATCAAGATATGCGATAAGCTTCCCGATGAGGAATTTGACTTAGTGTTGGTAGATTCGCCCTGTAGTGGTAGTGGCACATGGCGGCGCGACCCAAGCCGCAAATTTTCGTTGAGCGAAGATGAGTTGAATTCGTTGGTAAAAACCCAGCAAGAGATTTTGTCACAGGCAGCAAAATATGTGAAGAAGGGCGGCAGGATGATTTATGCAACATGTTCATTGCTGCCGATTGAAAATATTCAGCAGATAGAATGGTTTATGAGTCAAAGTGAAATCTTTGATTTAAGTGGTGATTTGCTGGAATTAAGCCCGCGTAAAACTAACACGGACGGCTTTTTTGCAGCGAGATTAATCAAAAATTAGCTGGCTAACGGCGGGGTTAATATACTCACGCTCAAATTCATCAACGCTCATCACCTGATAATCGTAAATATCTTTTTCTGCGTTATATCCCTTATATATCCTGATTTTCTCGCCTAGGGTGATTTCAAGAGCCTCAGTTCCGCAATAATCAGCGAGACGATAATCCGTAAAAGCGCCGTTTTGTTGGGCATTGGCGAAGAAAATATATTTCTTACCATATTCGGGGATGAATAATTTGGAGTCGCAGGATGGGGTCATCATACTCACGATTTTCGCCGTGCCACCTGCAATATCACCGCGCATCACGCGGAAAACTTGCACATCCAATGATTGCCCGAAGGCGGCAGTATCTATGTTATAATGTTGCGTTTCCAGTTTTGTTGGGGCTTTTAACGTGCCGATAAAAATCGTATCGACGTTGCGTAATGAATATTCCAGCATGTTAGCGCATGGTTGGCAAGCTTGTGCATTCGCGCTGAACGAGAAAATCAATGTCATAAAAATTAGTATTTTTTTCATAAATTAGCTCCAAATTAATCAAATATTATTCGCAATTTCCAGCCATTCTTCCTCGGTTAAAATCTTTACACCCAATTCCTGCGCCTTTTTGAGCTTGCTTCCTGCATCTGTTCCAGCGATTACAAAATCAGTTTTTGCAGAAACCGAGCCGGAAACTTTTGCGCCCAGAAATTCCGCTTTAGCTTTGGCTTCATCGCGCGTCATTTTTTCCATACTTCCGGTAAAAACCACAGTTTTATCAGTGAGTTGCGATTGCTGCCGATTATCTTCATAATCCTCAACTTGCACATGTCGTAATAAATTTTCTATAAGTTTTTTATTATGTTCTTCTTGCAAAAACTCAATAAACTCAGTTGCGGCTTTTTCTCCCACCCCATCAATTGATATTAATTCATCGAATGAACTTTTCTCCATAAGATATTGGAAAGACTTATAGTTTTTGGCAAATAGCTTGGCGGTTCCAAGCCCGATATGTCGGATGCCAAGCGCGTATAAAAATCTAACGAAAGAAATTTTTCTTTTTTCACTTATCGCATTTAGAAGATTATCTATTGATTTTTCACCCCAACCCTCGCGCTTCTCCAGCATTTCGCGTTCAAGTTTAAATATGTCGGCAGGTTCAGAAATCAACCCGTCTTCCCAAAAACTCTGTATGTTTTGCGCGCCAAATCCTTCAATATCAAAGGCTTGGCGGGAAACGAAATGTTTGAGGCGTTCAACAATTTGTGCGCCGCAAATCAGCCCGCCCGTGCAGCGCCGTACAGCTTCATCTTGCTCGCGGATGGCGTGGCTGCCGCAGACAGGGCAGATTTCGGGGAATTTATATGGTTGCGAATCCGGCTGCCTCGCGCTTTTGTCAGCCTCGATAATTTGCGGAATCACATCTCCGGCGCGCTGCAAAATTACCAAATCTCCTTCGCGGATATCCTTGCGTTCAATCTCATCCTGATTATGCAAAGTTGCGCGGGAAACCACCACTCCGCCCACGGTAATCGGCTCTAGCTCTGCCACCGGAGTGAGAGCACCTGTGCGCCCAACCTGAATTGTGATTTCTTTGAGGATGGTTTTTGCTCTTTCAGCGGGAAATTTATGCGCGATTGCCCAGCGCGGAGTGCGTGATAAAACGCCCATACGCTGCTGCCAATCAAAGCGATTAAGTTTATATACCATGCCGTCAATATCGTAGGATAGAGTAGGACGTGAATTGTAAATATTATTATAATTATCAATAAGTTGTTGCGAGTTATTGCAGTTCTTATTTAAGTTGTTGATATTGAAGCCCAAAGCGCTTAAACGCTCCATCAACTCTTCCTGTGTGGTGGCGAAATCGGCATTATATCCGGACACTGAATAAGCGAAATAATTCAAA
>PCXJ01000083.1 GCA_002787615.1 Alphaproteobacteria bacterium CG11_big_fil_rev_8_21_14_0_20_44_7 | reverse complement strand
CGGACGTACTCACCAAATTCGCGTGCATATGCAGCATATCGGGCATCCAATTGTCGGAGATGTGAGTTATGGGAATAAGCGCAAGATGGCGGGAATTCCTGAATTTTCGCGGCAGGCTTTGCATGCTTATAAGTTGATAATCCCTGATATCGGTGAATTTGAAAGCGATTTGCCGCAGGATATGCAGGAATTGATTGAGAAAATAAAAACATATAAATCAGAAAATTAAAAAACCCCGCCGAAGCAGGGTTTTTTGTTTTAGGATGTTATAACTTTATTGCTTAGCCAACTTGCTTTTCAGCTTCCACTTTTTGTCCACCTGTTTGTGGCAAGGCATCTTCAGTAGGGATTACTGAAGTGTTGGCAGCTTGCAATTGCTCAGCAACTTGTTGCAATGTTGATTTTGCAGATGCTTGGTCGTTGCTTGGTCCATCCAGCAATTTAATACCACGTTCGGAGTATCTAACTGTTCCTTTCTCAATATCGATAGTAGCTTTCCCGCCTTTTTCAATAATATCGCTGACTGAGATAAGGTTAGCTTGTGAGCTTTTATCACCTAGCCTTCCTGCGCCATCAGCAATAATCGAAATAGTTGAGAAGTTTACAATTCTCACCAGTTCATTATCACCATTATATATATTGGCTATACCAACACCTTTTCTTGTCAGATAGCTATCGCTTCTTCCTTGGATTTCAGGAATAATAACTTCAACCTTTGCATCATCATCTAATTCTTGCAGATTGATTGCTTTCTTTAAGGTTGGATCATTATCACCAACAGTTGCATCTACATCGAATAATGCAGTTGGATTGAACTCGCCTGCGAATGCTGCCTTATAAAATGATACAATATCAAAATTAGGGTCTAGCAGGCTGATTTTTTGCCCTGTAGCCGGATTTGTAAACGATCTGGTTTCCGGATCGGCAATTACCTCTTGGATAATGCGGTTAACCCCGCTTGCATTGTTCAAAGGTGGTGTAGCACCAAAGACAATGTCAACGCCGGGCTTGCTGCTTGGATAAAATGCATCAACTTCGGGGCTTGGTCTGGTGTAGTCTTTTGTCTTCAGCGTTCTGTCTAATCCGCCGGTGGCAATATTATTGCCGCCACCAAGGAAAAATGCGCCAGTACCTTGGCCACCTAAGAACAAGTCATTCCCGTCACCGCCAATACTAACATCCGTTTGTCCGGCTGGAGCAGATCCGGTAATAAAAATGTCAGGTGATTTATCATCAACAGCAGGAATTGTCAGGTCGGTTATGACATTCTTCTGTGCGTTAAAAAATTGTGTCAGTGGTAAGCCATACTCATCGACATAATAACTATTTGCTGAGAGTGTTCCGCCGGGGATAATCGTACCACTAACTTTGTCGAGATATTGACCAGCATTGTTTTTTGGGGTATTCCCTGCATGTGCAATTTCACCATCTGAGTGGAAATAGCCTTGGCCGTTTGATTGTAATATAGGCTCGGCAAAATCATCTGAACCAACACCTTGCAATGTATCGCCACCAAGTCCGCCAACCATTACGTCACTTCCGCGTCCGCCGTCTAATCTGTCAGCGCCGGGGCCACCATAGGCTGTGTCATTTCCATTGCCTAGAAATGCGATGTCATTATCACCCGGAGCAAATGGTAAATTAACCTGAAGGTCAGTTCCGGATAATCTCAAACTTAGCAATTGTGATGGGTCAGTGTAGTTCACATTGGTTTTAGCCAGCGCGTTTCCTGAATCTTTTAGGCGTGCCAAATTATAGGAGAATGGCAAATCCGTATATGCCACATCATTTTTTGGACCGCCTTTGAAGGCTTGACCGCTTGTTGTAGTTACGCCACTGATATCAAGTTTGCCGTCGGATGTTGGGTCTAATGTTGAGAAAGATACGTCAATATCCGATACTCGGTGTGTGCCGTCATTTAGTTTTTGTCCAGGTATTCCTGTACGTATTGGTTGCGCAAAGAATGTGTTTTCACCTTGAGAACCTTGGATGTAGGCCTGATCTGATGGCGCAGAAACAGTAACATTATCTGTGAATGTTGAGAAATCAACGCCTGAATCCTGAAAGTTTCTGCGTTGCTGAGTATCATTAGGGAAATTAAGCTCATTGCCTTCTGATGGAACCCATAGTTGAACTTTTTCTCCTTTATTATTTGTAAAAGGTAGAGGGACATCATTGCTAGCTCTTTGCCCTATTTGTTCATAAATGGTTTGGTTTTCACCATCGCGTGCTTGCCTTCCGCTTTCTTCTGGTGATTGCGGTTTGCTTGCGATATATAAACCGTCAATTCCTGTTTCTTTAATTCCCTCAGCCATTTTATTCTCCCTTTGGTATGTCTAGTTATTAATTTATGTTAATTAAATTGCGTTATGCATATTACATTTAGTTTGTTACACTATTATTACAAAGGTGTAAAATAAATTTAAACAATTTTTTAGAGAGTTTTTTAAGGCAGATTCAGGTAATGACAGGCGGCTTTGGCGGTAGTTTTTGGCAGATTTAATAAATCATTGTGCCGGTGCCGTGCTTGGTGAAAACTTCCAGAATCAGCACATGCGGAACTCTGCCATCGAGGATATGCGCGTTCTCAACATTGCGTTCAAGAGCGGTTATGCAGGTTTCTACTTTCGGTATCATCCCGCCGGTTATCACGCCGCGTGCGATATTTTCATAGGCTTCATCAATCGACATTTTGCTGATTAATTTGCCGTCTGCCTTAAGCACGCCCGGAACGTCTGTTAATGTAATGAGCTTGCTGGCGGCCAAAGCTGCGGCGATTGCGCCTGCTGCCGTATCGGCATTGATATTATAGGTTTCGCCATTTTCACCCACGCCGATTGGTGCGATTACGGGAATAATGTGCGATTCTTCAAAACTCATAAGGATTTCAGGGTCGATAGCTGTGGGTTCACCAACAAAGCCCAAGTCGAGGATTTTCTCAATATTAGAATCCGGATCTTTTTTGGTGCGCCGTAATTTCCTGGCAGAAATCATATTGCCATCTTTGCCGGAAAGCCCTGCTGCCAAGCCGCCTGCCGCATTTATTTCCTGCACAATTTGCTTGTTTATAGCGCCGCTTAACACCATTTCGACAATTTCCACCGTGGCTTCATCAGTCACGCGCAATCCATCAATAAATTCGCTCTGGATTTTGAGTTTGTCCAGCATCGCGCTGATTTGTGGCCCGCCGCCATGAACGATTACGGGATTAATACCAACTTGCTTGAGCAAAACCACATCACGTGCGAATTTCTTCGCCAAGCCAGCATCGCCCATCGCTGAGCCACCATATTTTATGACGAAGGTTTCGCCCGCAAATCTCTTCATATAGGGCAGGGCTTCGGAAAGGGTAGAAGCTATTTCCAGCCATTTTGGGTCAATTTCGCTAATCGGTTTACTATCTTTTTTCATAATAAATTTTGTTAGGTTTTAAGTTGTTGTAATCTTTGCAATCAAAGCTTGCAACTCATTTATACCATTTTTCTTGAGCGAAGAGGTAGTAATAATTTTAGGAATAAGCGCGGCATGCTTGTTGAAAGCTAGATTTTGCAGTTGTTTTTCCGGCTCTTTTTCTTTGTCGCTCTTGGTCAGTACAATTTGATAGCTCACCGCCGCTTCATCCAGCATTTCCATAGTTTCTATGTCTACAGGCTTCAACCCGTGGCGGGAATCAATCAGAATAAAAACTCGGCGCAGGCTGGCGCGGCCTTTTAGGTATGAATTGACGAATTTATTCCATGTTTTGATTTTAGCGCGTGAGGCTTTTGCATAGCCATAACCCGGCAAATCGACCAAAAGCAGTTGATTGTCAAGATTGAAGAAATTGATTTGCTGGGTGCGCCCCGGCGTTTGTGAGGTGCGGGCAAGGGCTTTGCGTCCGGTTAGTGCATTTATGAGGCTGGATTTACCGACATTAGAGCGTCCGGCAAAAGCGATTTCGGGAAGCACGTCATCGGGCAAGTGTGAGAGCGAAGTTGCGCCATAAATGAAGTCACAATTTTTCGCGAAAATGGATTTTCCTGCGCTTAGTTCTTTTTGCGTAAACTCCGTTTCTGTGGATTCTGTCACTTGTCGCGCGGATGCCTTCTGGTGAAATAAAATTGCTGAGAAAATGTCAGCAAGTTACTGAATGTCCAATAGATAATCAAACCAGCCGGAAAGCTATAGAACATAAAGAGGAAAAGAAGTGGCAAAAAGCGCATGACCTTTGCCTGCATTGGGTCGGTTGGTGCAGGGCTGACCAGTTGTTGCAAGAACATAGTGAAAGCCATAGCGATTGGCCAAACTCCGATAGTGAGGAAAGCCGGCCCGTCGAATGGTAGCAATCCGAACAGATTCCAGAAGCTAGTTGGGTCTGGCGCGGATAAATCCTGAATCCAGCCGAAGAACGGAGCGTGGCGCATCTCAAGGCTGATGAACAGGACTTTATATAATGCAAAAAAGATTGGGATTTGCAGCAAAATCGGCAAGCAACCAGAGGCAGGATTCACCTTCTCATCACGATAAAGCTGCATTAATGCCTGATTCATTCCGGCCTTATCATCTTTATGGCGGTCTTTTAAATCCTTCATTTTTGGGCCAAGCTCTTTGAGCCTGCCCATGGAGATATAGCCTTTGCGGGCAATTGGGAAGAGGGCAAGCTTCACGCAGAAGGTGAGCAAGATGATGGCTATGCCAAAATTGCCGACAAGATTATAGAAGAATTTTAGGAGGTGAGAAAGCGGCTTGGTTAGGAAATATAAAAAGCCGAAATCAATGGCGCGGTCAAAAAGTCTGGCATTATATTTTTCTTCATAGCTTTCCAGCAATGCCAATTCTTTTGCTCCGGCAAAGATATTTGCTGAATAGGAGATTTTCTGACCTGGGCTGAGATATTTGCCTTCGCCCAGATAATCAACCTGAAATTTTTCTGTACCGCTAGCGTTGGAATAGCGGAAATTAGATTTGAATTTCTCGTTATTTTGTGGGAGCAGCGCCTTAAACCAATATTTATCGGTAATCCCAATCCAGCCATTCGATTCGTCATATTGATAATTTTTATCCTCACGCAAATCGTCATAATCAACTTCTTCCAACTTATCATTTATAACGCCGATAGCGCCTGTATGTAAGATTCCTAAGGGTGCTTTGCCATTATCAATAATTTTGGATTTGCTGATTAAGCCATATGGGAAGAATACCAAAGTGTCGTTGCCGTAATTTTCAATGCTTTGTTCGGCGGAGAACATGTAATTCTTATCAAGAGAGTAGGTTATATAGAATATTAGGCCTTCACCGTTATCCCAGCGCAAAGTTATGGGGGAGTTTTCGGTTAGTATATTGCCGTTGGCAATTTCCCATAATGTATCGGGCTTAGGGATTTTGGTGCTCTTCTTTTCGGCAATCCAGTTTAGCTCAATAAAATTCGCATCCTGACTTCCGGCGGGTGACATCAAAATGACTTCCGGACTGTTTTTCTCAATTGTTTGCTTATAATCGGCAAGAGTAACGTCATCAATTCTCGCGCCTTTCAGGCTGATTGAGCCATGAATTCGTCCATTATTGATTTTAACGCGTGGCGCTTGACGTAAGACTTCATTTCGTGGTGGAAGTTGTTTAATCTGGATATCATCCGTGCTCAGATTGTACGAATCTTCAATATCAATCCCACCGAAATTATCAGCTTTTGCAGCAGGAGAGTTTTTGAGTTGCTCGGCTTTTAGGCGTGATTGCTCAGCCTGTGCTGCTTCACGCGCTTGGCGCATCGGCATATTATAAAAGATTTCCCATGCAAACATAACAAGTCCGGCAAGTATTAATGCCACAATCATATTGCGGTGATGTTCTTTATCATGTTTTTGTGGGCTATACGGGCTCATTATCTTCCTAATAATTTTTGTGTCATGGGGATATTATTTTTCGGGCACGTTGTCAATTCCTGATTTGCCAAACGGATGGCAGCGGCATATGCGTTTGAACCCCAGCCAGCCGCCTTTAAGGACTCCATGCTTGTTAATTGCCTCTTCCGTATATTCCGAACAGCTAGGGTGGAAGCGGCAGTTATAGCCTAAAAACGGCGAGATAATATATTTATAGAAGCGCAGAATGGTTGTGGCTATTTTTTTCAAGATTTCTGCCCTTCGATTTTTCTGAGCGCATATTTGAAATCTTCCCGCAAATCTGAGAATTTTCTGCTCAATGCAGGGAATTTAGCAATAATCACATAATCATGCCCGTTTTTTCCGTTTTCGGGCAAGACTTCCCGCGCGATTGCCCGCAAACGCCTTTTGACTTTATTGCGGTCAACGGCGAGTTTTGAAACTTTTTTGGAAACCGTATAGCCGATGCGGATTTCTTCCAGCGAATTTGGGCATATATATATAATGAGGGTTTTAGTGTGCCATTTTTGGCCGATTGCAGCGCAATTTAGGAATTCTGAGCGTTTGCGGATGGTGGTTAGCATCAATGTGCTTCCGGATAAATCTTTAAGCAGAAAGCTTCTTTCTACCTCTAGAGCGACGGGCATTAAGAACTGCTCTACCGGCTTTGGTAGCCATACGCGCACGAAAGCCGTGACGACGTTTGCGAACTAAATTTGACGGTTGGAATGTTCTTTTCATAATCTCTGCTTAAGTAATATTTTCTGATATTTAATTCTACTGCCCTTAAAAAAGGAGTTTCCTTATAATAAAGCAATTTGTATAAGTCAATTCAAAAAAATACTTATGCAGATAATTTTTAACCCGGCACTGATAAATGACAAATGCGTGATTGCGCTCGGTAATTTTGATGGCGTGCATTTGGGACATAAGGCGATTGTGCAAAAAACCGTTGAATTGGCAAAAGAAAAGCAAGTTCCGGCAGCAGTGATGACATTTGAACCGCATCCTATGCATTTATTCCGAAAGGATAAGTTACCGATAAGGTTGACTCCACTCAAAGCCAAAATCGCCTTGCTGGAGCGCGAGGGGATTGAGAGAGTGTATATAATGAAGTTTAATCGCAGTTTTGCGGAAATTAGCGCGGAAGATTTCATCAGCCGCTTTCTGGCGAATTGCCATGTCGTGACCGGTTCAAATTTCGGTTTCGGAAAAGGGCGCAGCGGCGATGAACGATTATTAAAAGCCAAGCTCGGCGAGAATTATACGCAAATTACCGAAATTTCGCAGGCGGGTGAAGTTTATTCCTCATCCTTAATCCGCAAAGCTCTGAAAAGCGGAGATGTTGAAGCTGCAAATAAATTGCTCGGACATATATATTATATAGATGGCAAAGTGATTGGTGGGGCAAAGCTGGGCGAAGGCTTGGGCTATCCGACTGCGAATATAAAATTGAAAGCGCAAATGTTGCGCCCGAAATATGGCGTATATGCGGTTGAAACAAATTTTGGTGCAGGCGTGGCAAATTTTGGGTTGCGTCCGACAATTGACGGCAAAACGGAATTGCTGGAAGTGCATATCTTCGATTTTGCCGAAAATATATATGGCCAGGATTTGCGAGTGAATTTGCTTGCTTTTATACGTGAGGAAAAGCATTTTGAGAATATCGAGGCGTTGAAAGAACAAATCGGCAAAGATGCTGAAGCGGCGAAAGCTATAATAAGGAGTGAGAATGTATAAGAGAAGTATTATTGCAGCAAGCATAGCCCTAATTCTCGACCAAATCACAAAATATTGGGTGATATATGAAATAAAACTGCCTGCGCTATTCTTGGGCGGCAAGCCAATGCTGGAAAGTGGCGGGCATGTGATTGAAGTCACAAGTTTTTTCAACCTCGTTATGGTTTGGAATTGCGGAATTAGCTTCGGTATATTCAATGAAGGTGAATGCTCGGAAGGGCAGGCATGGGCATTGATAGCACTAACCTCGGCGATTGTTGTGGCGATGATATTCTGGCTCAGAAAGATTGAGATAAAAACCGAGGCAATCGCGGTGGGACTAATCATCGGCGGTGCGCTGGGAAATATACTTGACCGCATAATTTATGGCGCAGTGGCGGATTTCCTTGATTTCTATATTGGAAATTATCATTGGCCGGCATTTAATATTGCTGACTCCTGTGTTTTTATCGGTGTTTTTATACTTGTGATGGTAAGTTTTTTGAATAATAATAAAAAGCATGAATAGAAAACTCGGAAATAAAAAAATATCATCTTTGGCGCTCATGTTAGGCTTGTGCCTTTCTCTTCCGCTTCTAGCATCTTGTAGTGGCGATGTTAAGGAACAGCTTGGCTTGCGCCGTGATGCACCTGATGAATTTGCCGTACAACGTAAGCCCAAATTGGAGATTCCGCCGGAATTCAAAGTCCGTCCTCCGCAACCCGGTGCTGAGGCTTTGTATGCTACTGAAGCCCGCGAAGAATTGAAATCCTCTTTAATTGGCGACCCTGTTTATAGTGATGCTAGTGAAGGGGAATCGGCGCTTTTGCAAAAAATGAAAGTACAGTCGGCAAATCCTGAAATTCGCTCAGTTCTGCGTAGCGAATATGGCGATAGCGACCCTGACTTATTAGATAGAATTCGCTCAATTTCCGATGATAATAACAATAAAACATTGGTGGATGCCGAAGCCGAGCGTGAAAGAATCAGCGAGAATAAAAAAGAAGGTAAGCCGGTGGCAGAAGGTGAAATCCCGACAAAAAGCCGTAGTGAAGGCAAATCGGTCATTGATAAAATCCTAGGCGAATGATG